>NZ_JBMJCT010000004.1:0-227478 GCF_049222185.1 Streptomyces sp. LaBMicrA B280
GGCCGCGACCCGCCGGCCCGCCGAGCCCGCGGTGCGGCGCGCCGTGGAGGCCGCCCAGGCGGCGGCCCGCATCCCCGACCATCCGCGCCTGGACCAGGTCTTCGACGTCTTCGCCGAGGGCGGCTCGCTGTGGATCGTCAGCGAGTGGGTCGCCGCCCGCCCGCTGTCCGCGCTCCTCGCCGAGCGCCCCCTCACGCCCTACCGCGCCGCCGAGGTCGCCTCCGACGTCCTGATGGCCCTGCGCGTCCTGCACGCCCATGGCTGGGTCCACCGCAATGTCACCGCCCGCACGGTCCTCGTCTGCGACGACGGCCGCGTCCTGCTGACCGGCCTCGCCGCCGGTGCCGCAGAGGAGGCGCTGTGCGGGTACGACCCGGTGCCGGGGGCGGAGGAGGACGGCGGCGAGGCCCTGCCGGGGGCCGGAGGGCCCGTTGACATCGTTGTGCCCGACGCCGTGGACCCCGAGGCCGCCCGGCGCGCCGCCATCCAGGCACGGGCGGCCGGCGCGCCGGGAGTGCCGGGCGCGAACGCCGTGTCCGGCGGGGGGTCCCCGGCGTCCGCCCCCGGCAGCCGTACCCGCAGGGCGCGCCGTACCCCCAGGGCCCGGCGCCGCACCGCCCGTCCGACGCGCCCTACCCCGCCGTACCCGCCCCCCGACCCGACGTCCCCCCGCCCGGTCGTAGCGCCGACCCCTACGGGACGCACGGCGCGCCGGTGAGCGGACCGCGGGGTCTCGAACCCGTGCGGCACGACACCCCGGCCCCGGCGGCCGCCGTACCGGCGCAGGGGCAGGCCCGCTGGGGCGAGACGGCGACCGCCTCCGGGGCGCTCGCGGCCGAGCGGGCGCGGCAGGCGCGGATGGCCCTGGTGGGGCCGGTGACCGAGCGGTGGGCGCCGGAGCAGGCCGGGCCCGTGCACGAGAACTGGCAGCTGGCGGCGCCGGTCGGGCCCGCCACCGATCTGTGGGCGCTGGGCGCGCTGTTGTTCCGCGCGGTGCAGGGACACGCGCCCTACCCCGAGGAATCCACCGCCGAACTGGTGCAGTTGGTGTGCGCGGAGCCGCCCGCGTACGCCGAGGAGTGCGGTGCGCTGCGGCCGGTGGTGGAGTCCCTGCTGCGTCAGGACCCCACCGAGCGGCCCGACTTCGAGGAACTGGGCGGCTGGCTGCGCTCGCTGGTGCGGTCCGCGCCCGAGCCGGAGGCCGGTACCCGGGTGGTGCCGGTACCGCCCGACCCCCGGCGGCTGCCGATCGTCCGGCGCCGGGGCGAACTGGTGCGGCGGCGCCGCGCCGGGCTCCCCGACGCGCACGCCAGACACAAGCGGGACCGGGAGGAGGGCAGTTCACCGAGCCGGCTCGGCCGGACGCTGCTCGTGCTGATCCTCCTGCTGCTGGCCGGCGCGGTCGCGTACGCGATGCTGTTCATGCCGAGACAGCACACCTCGCACGGGCGGGGCGGGACCGGACCGACACCGTCGGCCGGGCAGTCGGGCCCCGCTCCCTCCGGCTCCCGGCACAGTCCCTCCGCCTCCGACACCCAGGCGGGCGGCACCTCCTCCGTGCCCGCCGGTTTCGCGCTGCGCAAGGACCCCGAGGGCTTCGACATCGCCGTCGCCAGGGGCTGGACCCGCACCCCGAAGAACGGCAGCGGCGAAGTCGTCTACGCGCACGGCGACTTCGAGCTGCTCGTCGTCCCCGGGCGGGACGGCTCGGCGACGTACGGCGGCGATCCGATGGCCTATCAGCGGGACAAGGAACGCGAGCTCCAGCCGTACCGGGACTCCAGCTGGGCCACCGCCACCGGGCTGCGCACCATCGAGGTGGGCGGACGGACCATGGCCGAGGGGCAGTTCACCTGGACCGACGGGCAGGGCCGCGATCTTTACGTACGCAACATGGCGATCCTGCTGAACGGGCGGTACCACATCCTCCAGGTCCGCGGCCCGGACGCCGACCGGGACGAGGTGAGCAGGCTGTACGAGGAAGCTACCGCGACGTACCGCTACACCGGTTGAGCGTGGCGTATTCAACGGGCCCGGCCCGGCGCGCCGGTTCCCGTTCTCACGCGGAAATGACCATCGTCACAGTGCGGTTTCCTTGGGACCCCGCTTGTTCCCTGCGAACGGGCCGGTCCTTAGTCTGACCCCTGACAAGAGCATTGCGGGGCAACGTGAATCAGATGCAGGGCCTGCTCATAGCGGGCCGCTACCGGCTTGCCGAATCCATCGGCAGCGGCGGCATGGGCCGGGTGTGGCGTGCCCACGATGAGGTGCTGCACCGGGCGGTCGCCGTCAAGGAGTTGACCGCCGCGCTCTACGTCTCCGACAGCGACCAGGCCGTCCTGCTGGCCCGTACCCGGGCCGAGGCGCGGGCCGCGGCGCGCATCAACCACTCCGCGGTCGTCACCGTGCACGACGTCCTCGACCACGACGGCCGGCCCTGGATCGTGATGGAGCTGGTCGAGGGCAACTCGCTGGCCGACGCGGTCAAGGAGCAGGGGCGCATCGAGCCCCGGGAGGCCGCGCGGATCGGGCTGTGGGTGCTGCGGGCGCTGCGCGCCGCGCACTCCGCCGGTGTGCTGCACCGCGATGTGAAGCCCGGCAACGTTCTCCTCGGCAGCGACGGGCGGGTGCTGCTCACCGACTTCGGCATCGCCCAGATCGAGGGCGACTCCACCATCACCCGCACCGGAGAGGTCGTCGGCTCGGTCGACTACCTCGCGCCCGAGCGGGTGCGCGGCCACGACCCCGGCCCCGCCTCCGACCTGTGGGCGCTCGGCGCGACGCTGTACACGGCGGTGGAGGGGCGTTCGCCGTTCCGCCGCACCTCACCGTTGAGCACCATGCAGGCGGTCGTCGAGGAGGAGGCCGAACAGCCGGTGAACGCCGGGCCGCTCGGCCCGGTCATCTCCGCGCTGCTGCGCAAGGAGCCGGAGCGGCGGCCGGGCGCGGAGGAGGCCGAGCAGATGCTCGCCGAGGCCGCGGAGGGCCGCCGGCCGAACGCCGCGCAGGCGTACGTGCCGACCCAGACCTCCGGCGTACGCCGCCTGGGGGACACCGGCGGCTACGGCACCCCGGGCGCGGCGGACCGGTCCCTGACCGGCGCGAACGCGGCGGGCCCGGCCGTGTCCGGGGCGCATCCGGGCGGTCCGTATCCGGATCTACAACTGCGGCTTCGCGGTGTTCACCTTCGCCTCGGTTCTGCTGTCCTTCGATCCCTTCGACGGCTGCCACGGGGCGATGTGGCTGATCGCCTGGCGTGTGGTGCATGCACCCTCTTCCCCTACACGACGCTCTTCCGATCTGCTCGTCGTCGCGGCCGCGGCCGTGCTCGGCGGTGGCGCCGCGGTGGGCTTCCAGGAGTGGAACAACGCACGGCACGACGGCGCGGCGCACCACGGCACGAACCCCGGCCCGGCCTCCTCGGCGAGCCCCGGCGGCGACCAGGACCCGGACACCGGCACCGTCCCGGACAGCTGGGAGACCCACCACGACCCGCTGGGCTTCAGCATCTCCCTGCCCAAGGGCTGGCAGCGCCAGGTCTACGGCATCAACGGCCCCCTGAAGCAGATCGACTACACCCCCGACGGCGGCAAGCACTTCGTACGGATATCCATCGACACCTCGCCGGACTTCGCCAGCGCCTACGAGCACCAGAAGGACCTGGAGCAGCAGCTCCAACGGCTGGTCGGCTACCAGCGGGTGACCCTCAAGCAGAACGTCTACCGCGACCGGGCGGGCGCGCTGTGGGAGTACACCTGGACCGCGCTGAAGAAGGACCCGCCGTACGTGGCGGGACCGCGGCACGCCGTCGAGGAGACGTACTTCTCGCGCGAGGGCACCGAGTACGCCCTCTACATGTCCGGGCCCGCCGCCGACTGGCCGAAGACCGGCAAGCAGTTCAAGTGGGTGCTCCAGAGCTGGCAGCAGCCGGGTCAGACGAGATGACCGGCGCTGCGCCGGACGGGTGCTCTTTGCGACTGAAACGGCTGAAAACGAGTCACTGAACGGTGCGGCTTGGCCGATCGGAGCCCCGGAGCGGGTGGGTCCGTTGCGGCATGATGGGCGCATGGGGACCGAGGGCGCCGACTTCCGGGTGATCGCCGGCCGTTACCGCCTCCAGGCGCGTATCGGGCGCGGCGGCATGGGCGTCGTATGGCGGGCGAGCGACGAGCTGCTGGGCCGGCTCGTCGCGGTCAAGGAGATCCTCGCGGACGACGCGCTCCCGGAGGACGACGCGCGCCGCCGCCGCGACCGTACGTTCCGGGAGGCGCGCGCGGTCGCGCAGCTGCGGCACCCGCACATCATCGTCGTGCACGACGTGGTGGAGCAGGACGAACGGCCGTACCTGGTCATGGAGCTGATCGACGGCTGCTCGCTGGCCGACCGGATCGCCCGGCACGGCCCGGTGACCCCGGCCGAGGCCGCGCGGATCGGCATCGCCCTGCTCAGCGCGCTGGACACCGCGCACGAGGCCGGGGTGCTGCACCGGGACATCAAGCCCGCGAACGTGCTGATCGAGTCCGGCACCGAGCGGGTCGTGCTCACCGACTTCGGCATCGCGCAGGTCGCGGGCGCCACGACGCTCACCGAGACCGGTTCCTTCGTCGGCTCGCCCGAGTACACCGCGCCCGAGCGGATGTCCGGGGTGCGCACCGGCCCGGAGTCCGATCTGTGGTCGCTGGGCGCGCTGCTGTGCACGGTGCTCTCCGGTGAGTCGCCGTTCCGGCGCGACTCGCTCGGCGGCATCCTGCACGCCGTGGTCGCGGCCGAGATCCGCCCGCCCGTCGAGGCCGAGCCGCTGGGACCCGTCGTACGGGGGCTGCTGGAGCGCGACCCGGACCGGCGGCTTGGCGCGGCACAGGCCGAGCGGATGCTGCGCGGCTATCTGGCGACCGGGCACACCCCCGAGACGCCGGACGCGCCGGGTGCCGCGCGCGGGCACCGGCTCGGGGCGGGGCGCCCGGCGCAGCCCACCCAGCCGGGCGTGCCCGAACCCCTCTCCGGCGCGCCCGGGGCCACGGCGGAGGCCACGGGCGGGCGCTCCTCGACCCGCTCGGTGCTGGTGGCGGCCCTGCTGATCGCGGCGCTCGCGGCGGCGGGCGGATCGGCCGCGACCCTGCTGATCAACCGGGAGGACAGCGGGGGCGGTGGGAATCCGGGGGGTACGGCGACGACACCGGCGCCCGGGGGCACGAGCGGTACGGATGGCCGCGCGTCGCCCTCGGCCACGACCCCGAGCCCGTCCCGGCCGGGCTCCTCGCCCCCGGGCCCCGGCACCGCGCCCTCCGGCTACCGCACCGCCCGCGACCCGGCCGGGTTCTCGCTCGCCGTGCCCGACGACTTCACCCGCAGCCCGCAGGGGGAGCGGGTGTTCTACCTCTCGCCGGAGGGGACGTACCGGCTCGGCGTCAAGATCGCCGCTCCCCAACCCGGGGGCCCGCAGGCGGTGATGAAGGGGCAGGCGGCCAACGGGTCGGTGTCGAATCCGGGTTACCACGACGGCCGGGTCACCCGCACCACGCACGCCGGACACCCCGCCGCGCTCTGGGAGTTCACCTGGAACGGCTACAGCGCGGCGGAGGGGGCGCGCCACACGTACGACCTGTGCTGGCAGGAGTCCGGGCGGCTGTACGACGTATGGGTGTCGGCGCCGGTGGGGAAGGTGCGGGAGGCGCGGGAGTACTTCGATGTCGCGCTGGACACGTTCTCGGCGTCGGCGCCCTGACCGTACGCCCTCGGCGCGCCGCGTCACGGGTTCGTGACCGGTACCGCTTCCGGGGGGATCGGGGCGCGGTGGCGCGATATGGATGGTGCATGAGCGGTGACGGGGGAACGGGCCGGGCGGCCGAGGACACGACGAGCTTCGTCCTCCGGCCGCCGAGACCACGCACACGCGCACACGCGCACACGCGCACACGCGCACACGCGCACACGCGCACACGCGCACACGCGCACACGCGCACACGCGCACACGGCAGGATCCGCTCCCGGCCCCCGGCCCGGCCACCGGCGACGGACCCCTGATAGCGGGCCGTTACCGGCTGACGGCCAGGCTGGGCCGGGGCGGGACGGGCACGGTGTGGCGGGCCCGGGACGAGACGGTGGACCGCGAGGTCGCGGTCAAGGAACCCGGACACCGGACCACCTTCCCGAACGGGAACGCGCCAACGCCTTCGAGCGGATGCGCCGCGAGGCCCGCGCCGCGGCCCGCCTCGACCATCCGGCCGTGGTGCATGTGTACGACGTCGCGGTGGTCGACGGCCGCCCGTGGCTGGTGATGGAGCTGGTGCACGGCCGCACGCTGGGCGATGCCCTCGACGAGGGCACCCTGGACGCGCGCGAGGCCGCCCGGATCGGCCTGGAGGTGCTCGGCGCGCTGGAGGCGGCGCACGCGGCGGGCGTCCTGCACCGGGACGTGAAGCCCGGCAACGTGCTGCTGGGGCGGCACGGCCGGGTCGTCCTCACCGACTTCGGCATCGCGCGGATCGAGGGCGACACCCGGCTCACGGACACCGGCGGGTTCGTCGGCTCGCCCGAGAACGCGACCCCGGCGGCGCCCACGGCGGCCGGGGGCCCGCTGGCCGAGGCCATCGACGGGCTGCTGCACAAGGACCCGGCGCGCCGGCCGTCGGCGCGGCGGGTGCGGCGGTGGTGGCCCTCGCGGTGGGGGCGTACCTCGTGCTGGCCGATCCCTTCGCGGGCCCGCTGCCCGAGGGGTGGGCGATGCGGCCCGAGGGCAGGCTGGGCGCGACCCTCGCCGTGCCCGCCGGGTACCGGGTGTCCCGGCCGGACTCCGACGACTCCGACAAGAACTGAGTGGAGTACACCGACTGGAGCGGCGCGGTCTCGATCACGCTCGACCTGTCCAGGAAGTCGGAGGACGACTCCGGGGAGATCAAGAACTCGGCGCGGTCCCAGATGTACGCGGACGACGAGGATTTCCGCGCCCAGGGCGAGTACTCCCTCGACATGCCCAAGGGCGCGAGGACGCGTCCGGACGACATCGCGACGTACAAGGGCCGGGAGGCCGCGCGCAACACGGTCGTCCTTCCGGCGGCTGCTCCAACGGGCGGCGGACGAAGGCGCGTTGCCGGTCGGCCCGTCCGGACCGCCCGCTTCGACAACGGTGCGGTGCGCACGGTACTGATGGGACATGGCTGACGACGGCGAACACCCGCTCGGCGCACGTCTGATCGGCGGGCGCTACCGGCTGACCGACCGCCTCGGCACCGGGCCCACCGGAACCGTCTGGCGCGCAAAGGACGAGGGCGGCGAGGGGTACGGCCGGGTCGCCGTCAAGGAGCCGTCGCTGCCCGGCGATCCGGCCGCGGACGAGGAGAGCCGGCGGCTCGCCCACCGGCTGTACCGGGAGGCCCGCGCCGCGACCCGGGTGCGGCATCCGTCCGCCGTCACGGTGTACGACGTCGTCACCGAGGCGGGCGTCCCCTGGATCGTGATGGAGCTGGTGGAGGGCGAGTCCCTGGGCGAGGCGCTGCGCCGCGGGCCGCTGCCGCCCGCCGAGGCCGCGCGCATCGGACTCGCCGTCCTCGGCGCCCTGCGCGCCGCGCACGCCGTCGGCATCGTCCACCGCGATCTCAAACCGGCCAACGTGCTGCTGGAATCGCGCACGGGACGCGTCGTCCTCACCGACTTCGGAATCGGAGACGGACCGGGCGGGGGCGGGGACACGGGGGCTGGTGGCGCCGGGGCCGGTGACGGTGGGACCGGTGGTAGTGGTTCCTTCGTCGCTCCCGAGCGGGCGGCCGGGCCCGGGGCCGGGCCCGCCTCCGATCTGTGGTCGCTGGGCGCCCTGCTGCGCGCCGCCCTCGGCGACACGGACCCCGGCCCGCTCGGCCCCCTCCTGGACCGGCTGGGCGCGGAGCGGCCCGAGGCCCGGCCGGGTGCGGACCGGGTGGCGGCGGAGCTGCGCGGGTACCTGGGCGTGCCGGACGTACCGGAACCGGCCGACGTACGGGACGGGCGCGACCTCGACGCCGTACCGGACGAGCGTGACCTCGGTGCCGTACCGGACGAGCGGTCCCGGCCGGACGCACGGCCGCAGGCGGCCGCCCCCGAGTCCCGGACCGCGCCCCGGCGCCGCACTCCCTTCACCACTCTCACCCTCTTCCTGGCGAAAAAACCCGCGGGCGACTGATCGGGCGGGTGTTCGAACCGGCAACCTGCTGATCAGGCCATTCGTTGCCAGTGATCGCTGGCATGGTGTGAGCGCTCGGTGAATCCCCGTTACCGACGGGTACACAAAGCGTTCGCCGCGGCATACCCTGCGCCTCATGACGGACACGCAGGCCCCGGACACGCAGGCGCCGGACAGCATCGGTACCAACCCCCTCGCGCCCTCCCCCGAGGGCGTCCGCACCGCCGCCGACGTGGTCACCCCGGAACTGGTGGCCCGGCTGACCAAGGGCGTCACCGGCTCCGGCCGGACCGCCAACCACACGCCGTTCACCGGTGAGAAGCTGGCCGACCTGCCCGAGTCCACCCCCGAGGACGTGCTCAGGGCGTTCGAGGCGGCCCGTGCCGCGCAGGCCGTCTGGGAGCGCACCCCGGTACGGCAGCGCGCCGCCGTCCTGCTCCGCTTCCACGATCTGATCCTCGAACGCCAGGCCGAGGTCCTCGACCTGGTGCAGCTGGAGACCGGCAAGGCCCGGCTGCACGCGCACGAGGAGGTGCTGGCCGTCGCCATCGCGGCCCGCCACTACGGCCGCAAGGCCCCCGCCTATCTGCGCGCGAAGCGGCACACCGGCGCCGTGCCGACCCTGACGCAGGTCACCGAACTGCGCCATCCGCGCGGGGTGGTGGGCCAGATCGCGCCCTGGAACTACCCCCTGGAACTGTCCGTCGGCGACGCGCTGCCCGCCTTCGTCGCGGGCAACGCGGTCGTGATGAAGCCGGACACCGAGACCTGCCTGACCGCCCTGTGGGCCCGGGACCTGCTGATCGAGGCCGGGCTGCCCGAGGGCGTCTTCCAGGTCGTCATCGGCGAAGGCCCGGTCGTGGGGCCCGAGTTGGTCAAGCACGCCGACTACGTCTCCTTCACCGGCTCCACCCGCACCGGCCGCGAGGTCGCCCAGGGCGCCGCCGCCCGGCTGATCGGCGTCTCCCTCGAACTCGGCGGCAAGAACGCCATGCTGGTGCTGGACGACGCCGACATCGAGAAGGCCGCCGCCGGTGCGGTACGCGCCTGCTTCTCCTCCGCCGGTCAACTCTGCATCTCCATCGAGCGGTTGTACGTCCACGAGTCGATCGCGGACGCCTTCCTGGAACGCTTCGCCACCCGCACCAGGGCGATGCGGCTCGGCAACTCCCTCGCCTACGGCGCCGAGATGGGCTCCCTGGTCGGCGAACGCCAGCTGGAGACCGTGGAACGGCATGTGCGCGAGGCCGTCGACAAGGGCGCCACGGTGCTCGCGGGCGGCGCGGCCCGGCCCGACATCGGCCCCTACTTCTTCGAGCCGACCATCCTCGACGGCGTCGAGGGCTCCATGGCGGTCTGCGAGGAGGAGACCTTCGGCCCGGTCGTCTCCGTCTACCGCTTCTCGGACGTGGACGACGCCGTCGAGCGCGCCAACGCCACCCCGTACGGCCTCAACGCCAGCGTCTGGACGACCAGTTCGAGCCGCGGCCGGGACATCGCCGCCCGGCTGCGCACCGGCACGGTCAACATCAACGAGGGCTACGCCCCCGCCTACGGCAGCGTCCAGTCCCCGATGGGCGGCATGAAGGACTCCGGCCTCGGCCGCCGCCACGGCTCCGAGGGCATCCTCAAGTACACCGAGGCCCAGACGGTCGCCCAGCAGCGGCTGCTGCCGATGGCGCCCTCGCTGGGCATGTCGGAGGAGGGCTACGCCCGCTTCATGACCACGAGTCTGCGCGTGCTGAAGGCGCTCCGGTTCAAGTAAGCCGCTCGGGGCGCGGGGAACCGCGCGAGAAACCAGGGACGGCCCGCACCCGAAACACAACGAGGAGAGACCCGTGCCCCAGGACTCCTACGACTACGACGTCCTCGTGGTCGGCTCCGGCTTCGGCGGTTCCGTCTCGGCCCTGCGCCTGACCGAGAAGGGCTACCGGGTGGGCGTCCTCGAAGCCGGGCGCCGCTTCACCCGGAAGTCCCTGCCGAAGAACTCCTGGGACCTGAAGAACTACCTCTGGGCCCCCAAGCTCGGCATGTACGGCATCCAGCGCATCCATCTGCTGGGCAATGTGATGGTGCTGGCCGGCGCGGGCGTCGGCGGCGGCTCGCTCAACTACGCCAACACCCTCTACGTACCGCCGAAGGCGTTCTTCGAGGACCCCCAGTGGAAGGACATCACCGACTGGCAGGAGGAGTTGAAGCCGTACTACGACCAGGCCAAGCGCATGCTCGGGGTGCGGCTCAACCCGACGATGACCCCCTCGGACGTCCATCTGAAGGCGGCCGCCGAGCGGATGGGCGTCGGCGACACCTTCCACTTCGCGCCGGTCGGCGTCTTCTTCGGCGACGGCAAGGACGCGGACGGCGCGGCGCAGGCGTCCCCCGGACAGCCGGTGCCCGACCCGTACTTCGGCGGGGCCGGACCGGAGCGCAACGCCTGCACCGAGTGCGGCGAGTGCATGACCGGCTGCCGGCACGGCGCCAAGAACACGCTGAACGAGAACTACCTCCACCTCGCCGAGAAGGCGGGCGCGGTGGTCCACTCCATGACCACGGTCGTCTCCGTCACCGACGACTCGCGCGGCGGCTACGCGGTGGCCACCCTGCCGACGGACCGCAGGAAGAAGGGCGCGGGACGGCTGTTCACCGCGCGCCGGATCGTGATCGCCGCCGGTACGTACGGCACCCAGACCCTGCTGCACCGTATGAAGGCGCACGGCCAACTGCCGTACCTCTCGCCCCGGTTGGGCGTGCTGACCCGCACCAACTCGGAGGCGCTGGTCGGCGCGCAGACCGACGACCACCGCTACCGCAAGGCGCACGGCACCCCGCGGGCCGACTTCACCCGGGGCGTCGCGATCACCTCCTCGATCCACCCGGACGAGAACACCCACATAGAGCCGGTCCGCTACGGCAAGGGCTCCAACGCGATGGGCGGCCTGTCCATCCTCCAGGTGCCGTACACCGAGGGCTCCTCGCGGGCGCTGGCCTGGCTGGCGAACGCGGCCCGGCACCCCACCCTGGTGCTGCGCTCCCTGTCCAACCGCCGCTGGTCCGAGCGGAGCATCATCGGCCTGGTGATGCAGTCCCTGGACAACTCGCTGACGACGTATCTGAAGCCGGACGGCGTCGGCAAGGGCCTGCTCACCGCGCGGCAGGGGCACGGCGCGCCCAACCCCAAGCAGATCAGGGCCGCCTCGGAGGCCGCCGCCGCGCTCGCCGCCGAGATCAACGGCTTCCCGGGCAGCAATGTCGGCGAGCTGATGGGCACCCCGCTCACCGCGCACTTCCTCGGCGGCTGCCCCATCGGCGACTCGGCGGACACCGGGGTGATCGACCCGTACCACCGGCTGTACGGCCACCCCGGTATCTCGGTCGTGGACGGCGCCGCGGTCTCGGCGAACCTGGGCGTCAACCCCTCGCTGACGATCACCGCGCAGGCCGAGCGCGCCATGTCGTTCTGGCCGAACAAGGGCGAGGCGGATCCGCGGCCGGCGCCGGGGGTGTCGTACGAGCGGCTGAAGCCGGTGGAGCCGCGCTCGCCCGTGGTCCCGGCGGAGGCGTTCGGCGCGCTGCGGCTGCCGTTCCTGGGGATGCCGACGGTGCGGCCGAAGGGCGAGTAGCCCGCCATGACGGTGTGACCCGGATCACTCGAAAATCCCGGATCCCGGCACAACCCTCCTCCGCCGTCGCCGATCAAACCTGCTACCGGATTCAAGGAGACGGTGGGGGACCTGCCTTCGGAGGGGGATGCAGGTCCCTCTTCTCATTCACCGGGGGGTGCCGTGGTCTGCGCGGGGACGGGGACGGGGGCCGGTGTTCCGTCGGTCGGCTCCGGGCGTCCCCGGAGCCGACCGTTCTCTTGGTGACCGGGCTGCTGTCCCCTGCCGTCCGGTCACTTCCCTGGAGCGAGGTCCCACGGCGCACGGCACGACCCGTACGCCTCATCGCCCCAGCGAGCCACGCGTGGTTCTGTCGGGCCCGCCCCTGGCTGGCACGGACACCCCGCTAACGAAGGCTTCCGCGCGGCGGTCACGCGCCGTACGGGTGAGACGGGGGACGAACTCACGTCGGATAATCAGCCGACTCAGATACGGCCCCGGCACAGCTCCAGCAGGGTCATGGCGAGCGAGGTGCCGGGCTTGCCCAGCGCCTCGCGGTAGTGACCGAGGACCTCCATCTCGCGGGAGAGGCTGACCCGCCGGCCGCCGGAGGAGATACGGGTCTGCTGGACCACGGCGGAGACGGCCGTCCGCTCCTGGATGAGGCCGATGATCCGGTCGTCGATCGCGTCGATGCGCTCCCGCGCGGCGGCGATGGCCGCATCCGGCGTCGCGGCGGTCTCTTCGGGGGTGGTGGTGCTCATGGCGGGGGCTCCTGATCGTTCGTACGGACGCGGATGCCCTGGACGGCGTGGCCCGGAGAAACGACAGGCGCCCCGGGCCTTGTCGGCCCGGGGCGCCTGGGATGTCGCTTAAGCGTTCGGCTAAGCAGCACGACCATGGCAACCGGCGGGCCGGATGCCATAGGTAAAGACGAAGGTCGCGTGCTGAAGCATGCGGCCAGTATGCCACGGTGCCGGTACGGCGGGGTCCTCGTCCGCCCGCACCGTTAGACTCGTAGTACAGACCCCCCGCCCGGACCACCAGAAGGCACCCCGTGTCATCAGCGACTCCCACTGCCCCCGACACCGTCCTGGTCGTCGACTTCGGTGCGCAGTACGCCCAGCTCATCGCCCGACGCGTCCGCGAGGCGCGGGTCTACAGCGAGATCGTGCCGAGCACCATGCCGGTCCAGGAGATGCTCGCCAAGAAGCCCGCGGCGATCATCCTCTCCGGCGGTCCCTCGTCGGTGTACGAGGAGGGCGCGCCCCGCCTCGACCGCGAGATCTTCGAGGCCGGCGTCCCCGTCTTCGGCATGTGCTACGGCTTCCAGCTGATGGCGCTCACCCTCGGCGGCTCCGTCGACAACAACGGCGCCCGTGAGTACGGCCGCACCGACCTGCATGTCTCCAAGTCCTCCTCCACCCTCTTCGAGGGCACCCCGGACGAGCAGCAGGTCTGGATGTCGCACGGCGACGCCTGCTCCGCCGCCCCCGAGGGCTTCGCCGTCACCGCGTCCACCGACCTGGTCCCGGTCGCCGCGTTCGAGAACGACGAGAAGAAGCTCTACGGCGTCCAGCACCACCCCGAGGTCATGCACTCCACGCACGGCCAGCAGGTCCTGGAGCACTTCCTGTACCGCGGCGCGGGCCTGGAGCCGACCTGGACCACGGGCAATGTGATCGAGGAGCAGGTCGAGGCCATCCGCGAGCTGGTCGGCGACAAGCGCGCGATCTGCGGTCTGTCCGGCGGCGTGGACTCCGCGGTGGCCGCCGCCCTGGTGCAGAAGGCCATCGGCTCCCAGCTGACCTGCGTCTACGTCGACCACGGTCTGATGCGCAAGGGCGAGACCGAGCAGGTCGAGAAGGACTTTGTCGCGGCCACCGGCGTCCAGCTGAAGGTCGTCGACGCCGAGGAGCGCTTCCTGGCCGCGCTCGCCGGGGTCAGTGACCCCGAGGAGAAGCGCAAGATCATCGGGCGCGAGTTCATCCGCGTCTTCGAGCAGGCGCAGGCCGAGATCATCGCCGACGCGGGCCCGGCCGTGGAGTTCCTGGTCCAGGGCACCCTCTACCCGGACGTGGTCGAGTCCGGCGGCGGCACCGGCACCGCCAACATCAAGTCGCACCACAACGTCGGCGGCCTGCCCGAGGACCTCGAGTTCAAGCTGATCGAGCCGCTGCGCAAGCTGTTCAAGGACGAGGTCCGGATGGTCGGCCAGGAGCTGGGCCTGCCGGACGAGATCGTCCAGCGCCAGCCGTTCCCGGGTCCGGGCCTCGGCATCCGCATCGTCGGCGAGGTCACCAAGGAGCGCCTGGACCTGCTGCGCGACGCCGACGCCATCGCCCGCGAGGAGCTGACCGCGGCCGGCCTCGACCGCGAGATCTGGCAGTGCCCGGTGGTCCTGCTCGCCGACGTCCGCAGCGTGGGCGTCCAGGGCGACGGCCGCACCTACGGTCACCCGATCGTGCTGCGCCCCGTCTCCTCCGAGGACGCCATGACCGCCGACTGGTCCCGGCTGCCCTACGACGTCCTCGCCCGCATCTCGACCCGCATCACCAACGAGGTCCGGGACGTCAACCGCGTCGTCGTCGACGTCACCTCGAAGCCGCCGGGCACCATCGAGTGGGAGTAGGCCCGCGGGGGAGCAGGCCCCCCCTGGGGCTCAGGTCCGCCTGAGAGTCCGCACCGGCTCTCCCGGCTTCCAGACCTGGACGACCAGATGACGGTCGTCCTCGACCCAGGTCCGCACGACCTCCGTCAACTCGGTGCGGAAGAGGTGGAACGGCTCCGGCGGTTCCACCTCTTTCACGTACCCGGCCCTCGCCGCCCCCTCCCCGACCTCGTGGGCCCGCCCGCCGATCCGCGTGTCCCCGCCGGCCATCGCGGTGCCGTCGCCCGGATTGGCCTGGAGCGCGAACCGCGGATCGCGCCGCAGATCGCGGGCCTTCAGCGAGCCCGGCATCATGCCGAGCCACAGCTCGCCGCCGAGGAAACGCACCTCCAGCCCCGAGGGACGCGGCGAGCCGTCCCGGCGGAGGGTGACGAGGACGTGGTGCCGGAAGGCGCCGAAGCGCCGCTCGGCCACCGCCGCGAAGTCCGGCTCGGCCGTGCTGAAGTCTGCCCAGTTCATACCGGCCGAGTGTGCTCACCCAACCCGACACCTCCTGTCGCCTTTCCCGTCCGAATCCCCGACCTGTACCCCGTCCGATCCTTCGTCCGATCCCCATCTGCGCGCCATCTTTACGGCACAGCCCTGCCTTTTTGGGCTGACCGGCGGTAACTTCCGGCCGTACCGCCCTACCAGCGCTGGAGGACCTATGTCCGGGCCCACCCCGCCGCTGCCGCTGTCCACCGACCAGCTGCAGTTCGCCATGCCGCCGATGCACGACTCGGTCGAGGACGAGCGCCGGCACCGCAAGGAACGGCTCGCCGGAGCCCTGCGGATCTTCGGGCGGAACGGCTTCGAGGACGGCGTCTCCGGCCACATCACCGCCCGGGACCCGGAGTTCAGCGACTGCTTCTGGGTCAACCCCTTCGGCATGCCCTTCCGGCATGTCACCGTCAGCGACCTCGTCCTCGTCAACCAGGACGGACAGGTCATCGAGGGCCGCTACCACGTCAACCAGGCCGCCTTCACCGTGCACGCCCAGGTCCACGCCGCCCGCCCGGACGTCGTCGCCGTCGCCCACTGCCACTCCGTGCACGGCCGCGCCCTCGCCGCCCTCGGCGACCTCATCGACCCCCTCACCCAGGAGAGCTGCGCCTTCTACGAGGACGCCGCCCTCTACGACGCCTACACCGGTGTCACCGTCGACGCCGAGGAGGGCCGCCGCATCGCCGCCGCGCTCGGCTCCCGCAAGGCGCTGGTGCTGCGCAACCACGGGCTGCTCACCGTCGGCGGCTCCGTGGACGCCGCCGCCTGGTGGTTCCTGTCCATGGACCGCTCCTGCCAGGTGCAGCTGCTGGCCCGCGCGGCCGGCCGCCCGGTCCTCATCGAGCACAAACTCGCCGTCGCCACCCGCGAACAACTCGGCGGCGACCTCGTGGCCTGGATCAACTACCAGCCCCTCTGGCGGGAAGTCACCCGCAGCGAACCCGACCTGCTCGACTGAGCCCCGGGGCGGCGGGGAGCGATCGAGGGCAGCCGGGGGCGGTCGCGTCAACACACTGCTCGACAGTTCACTCTTCAGGATCATGTCGGCGCGCTCCGCCCGGTCCCGGTAGGGCACAATTCGCTGTTGACGTACGGGAGTTGCACGGCGGCGGGACGGCTCACCGAGAGGCCGTCGGCCGTGCCGCGAGGTCGCGGGGAAGGCGGGCGTCGGACGTGGCGGTGCAGGAGGCCAGAGAGGGCGCGGACGCCGAGGGCGTCCACGAGGGCGGCTGCGGCTGCGGGGACTGTCCGCACGGCGCCCGCGAGGGACACCGGCGGGCCGTCGCCGCGTTCCTGCGACGCCGCGACGAGTTCGCCGCCGGCCAGGGCCTGCCCGCCGCCGTGGCCTACTCTCCCTCGGCCTCCCGCCAGTGGGTCTCCGAGGAACTGACCCAGCGCGCGGAGGCCGTCGCCGAACGCGGCCGGGCCGAGGGCGAGATGTGGCTCACCCGCCTGTGGCTGCGCACCCTGTGCACGGTGTGGGGCGCGGTGCTCGCCCTGCTGCTCGGCGAGGCGCTGACCGCGATCGGCGCCGGCTGGACCACCGCCCGCACCGCGGCCCTGCTCGCCGCCCTCGTGGTGGCCGGCGCGCTGACCGCCGCCTGCTTCTTCCACCGGGCGCGCGGCGGCGCTCTCGCCCCGGTGATCGGCGAGGACCATCGCATGTCCACCTCCCGTGCCGTCGCCGTCTGCTGGGTCCTGTTCATCGGCTATGCCGTCCTGCTGCTCGCCGCCCGTCTGGCCGCCGCCTCCGACCACACCGAACGCGACGCGCTCATCGCGGGCCTCGACCTCGCCCGCGGCGTCGGCGTGGTGACCGTCCTCGCCGTGGTGTGCGGGATCGCCGTCCTGGTCCGCCGGGTGGTGGGGCTGCGCATCCTCGCCCAGCGGTTGCAGAAGGTCCCGGCCCACCGCCCGCGCGCCGCCGACCTGCTCACCGATGACTCCGGCCGGGGCGCCTTCACCGACATCCAGTACGTCGCCATCAGCGCCGTCGCCCTGGTCTTCGCCGCCGTCCGGCTCGCCCGCCGCCCCGACCAACTGCCCGACCTGCCCTGGGGGCTCGCGGTCGTCGTCCTGATCTCGGCCGCCACCTATCTGGCGGGCAAGTACGCGGAGGGCGGCCGCGCGGTCATCCTCTCCGTGGTCCGCGCCCGCGAACCCGGCGACCTGGACGGCCCGCTCCGCACCGGCGACGACATCGAGATCCGCGGCACCGGCTTCGTCCCGCCCGGCGCCCGGACCGCCGAACGGCTCTCCCGGATGGTCGTCCGCATCGGCGCCGTAGACGTCCACGTCCCGCTGGTCCCGGTCACCGGCGGTTTCCGCAACCCCACGGACACCGTCCTGACCGTCCCCGTCCCGGCCGACGTCGAGCCCGGCTCGGTGGACGTCCAGGTGGTGACCGCGGCCGGGGTGCCGACCAACCGCTACACGGTCCAGATCACCGAGTGAGCCTCCGCCACTCGCGATCCTCCTCTCATACGAACGCCTGAAATCCGGAAAAACCCCTGGGCGATGATTGAGCGTCCCCTCCTTGTCATACATATGGTCGGGAGAGCGGGCAGGTACGGCAGGGACAGCGGGCGAGAGGCGGCAGGCAGGATGACCGGTATTCGGATGGACACGCGCACCACCCGGCTGAACAGCCGCAACGGCTGGCGGGACACCGCCGCCCACTACGCCCTGCTGCCCCTGCGCGTCTTCCTCGGCGTCACCTTCCTCTACGCGGGTCTGGACAAGCTCACCGACAGCGCCTTCATGAAGGCCGCCGGCGCCGGCTCGATCGGCGACACCATGCACGCGGCCCGCGGCACCGCCGCCCTCCCCGCCCTGATCGACCTCGCCCTGAAGAGCCCGGTCGGCTTCGGCTACGCCATCGCCCTCGGTGAACTGGCCGTCGGCATCGCCACCCTCCTCGGACTGCTCGGCCGTCTCGCCGCGCTGGGCGGCGCGCTGATCTCCCTCAGCCTGTGGCTGACCATGAGCTGGGCGACGACCCCCTACTACTACGGCAACGACCTCGCCTACCTGATGGCCTGGCTGCCCCTGATCCTCGCCGGAGCCCCGTACCTCTCGCTGGACGCGGCATGGCGTGCACGGGGGCGGCAGCGCTCGCTCGGTTATCTGTAGGGCGGTTGAGGGGGAGGGCGGCTGGGGCCGTGGCTGAGGGCTTGGGCCAGGAGCCGGGGCGGAGCCGGGGCCGGGGCCGGGACTGGGACTGCGGAGAAGGCGTCGCGAGGTCGGCCCGCCGGTCGGCCGTCCGCGGGGCGCCTCCCGGCGCCTGCGGAGAGCTGCCGCGTACTCGGGCCGCCCGACTGGGCATCACGGCGTTGCGTCCCGCCGCCCCCGCCGTGCCGCCGTCCCGCGGCTCCGACGGCTCCGTCGGAGCCGTCGGAGCCGTCGGGCACGGTAGCGGCTCGCCGTCGCGTGACCTCGCGCGTGACCTCTGCCGATGTCTGACCCCGGCCGATGCGCGACCCCGGCTCTGGAAGCCGCCCACCCTAGCCCCGCTCGGTCCCGCCCCGTCCGCGTATCGCCCGGTTGAGTGTCGCCGTGACACCGGCCAGGCACAGGCCGCCCACCACCAGCGGGACGATCGCGAACCAGGGGGTTTTCCACAGGCCGCCCGCGTCCCCGGCGTACACCACCCCGGTGGCGACGAGGAACAACCCGGCGACCAGCTTTCCCGGCCGGAACTCATGGCGCAGCACGGTCCACCTCCACTTCTCCGGCCCCGACCTCGAGGGTGAGGTCCAGGGTGCCGCTGTCCTTGCCGCCCTTGGCCGGTGCCAGGGTCACCTCCCGGTGCCGTTGCGGCAGCACGTCCACGTCCTGTCCGTTCTTCTCTCCCGGCAACTTGATGTCGCCCACGCCCACATCGATGTTCATCCGCACGGTCGTGTCGGGCGGCACGATCACCTTCAGCTGGCCGGCCCCGATGTGCGCGTCCGTGGTGACGGTCTGCCCCCTGGCCGGGCGTGCCCGGGTCAGGTCGAGGGTGCCCCGGCCCGTGCCCAGCTCGTACGTCGGCTGGACCTGTGCCGCGGCGCCGGGTATCCAGGACGTCTCCCGCCAGTGCGTGGTGATGTCCCGGGGCATCGCCGCCGCGCCGCCGAGCAGAGCCGCCGTGACGATCGCCAGGAACACCGTCCCGGCGCCGGTGCGGCCCAGGAACGAGCTGACCGCGATGCCCAGGCCGAAGACGGCCAGCGCACAGGCGAGTCCGGTCTGGAGGCTGGCGCCCAGAGTGTGGGTGTGCCACGTCAGCCCGGATCCCAGGCCGCCCGCCAGCAGCGCCAGCAGGAAGACCGGGCCGCCTATCCAGCGCGGCCCGCGCGGCTTCGGGGGCGCGGGGCGCGGCGGCTGCGGCCGCGCGGCACCGGGGTGGGTCCAGGGGGTGGCGAGGCGGATGTCGACGACCGAGAGCAGGTCGCCGTCCCGGATCCGCGCGTCGCCGGGCCCCCACAGATAGCCGGTGCCGCCGACATGGGTGCCGTCCTTGACGATCGGGTCCCGCCACCACGACGGGTAGCTGATGGCGATCGGCGGCGCCTGCGCCTCCGGCGGTGCGTCGGCGGCGGCCTGCGCGGCCAGCGGGTCGGGGTCGGGGGCGCCACGGCGCCGCGACCAGTACCCGGCGCCCGCGAGCATCAGCGAGAGCACCGCGGCGAAGGCCAGTGCCGCGCCGTTTCTCAGCATGGTCAGGAAGGTCCCGCAGCCGACCAGGGCGAAGAGCACGGCGGCCAGCGCCTGGCCGTCGACCCGGCCGGTCAGCAGCTTGTGCAGTTCGTTCTCCTCCTCGTCCTCGTACGGCACCAGCAGCCACACGAAGCCGTAGAAGATGAGGCCGATGCCGCCGGTCGCGGACAGGACGGCCAGGGTGATCCGGAATATCACCGGGTCCATGTCGGCCTGCCGGCCGAGCCCCGCGCACACGCCCGCGATCATCTTGTACCGGCGACCGCGCCGGAACCGCTCGGGTGCGTCCTCGGCCGGACCAGGCTGTCGTGTGGGCCCCTGCGGCTGTCCTTCGCTCCGGGCCTGGCCCGCCGGTCCGGTGCCGGTGCTGTCCGTCTTCTCCGCGTTGTCCGTCTTCTCTGTGCCTTCCGCGCGCTTCTCCGTGCCTTCCGCGCGAGGGGCGGAGCCGCCGGTGGCCGCGTCCGTCCCTTCCGTCGCGGCGGGCGCGGCATCCGTCGGCCCGGTGCCCGGGGCCGGGCGTGGGCCGCCGGGTCCCGGACCCGTCGCGGCGTGCTCGTGATCCGTCATGAGTCCATGGTGACGGCCGGGGCGGCGCGGCGGCAGTCGGGACAACCCTGGGCGAACCCTGAAATCGGCCCTGAGGCGGGCCGGGGGAAGCGTTCGAGCGGCGCGGGGCGGCCGGAACCGGTGCGGGCGCGAGGCCCCCGACCCGGCCCAGGGGAAGATCAGGGGAGTCTCGGGGGCCGACCCTGATGCCCCGCCCCGGCCGGCCGTGTGACCATCGATGCCATGCCGGAAGCCGCAAGCCTGCCACTCGATGACCCGCGGCCGCCGCGCAAGCTCTACCGAAGCGGCGACGGACGCTGGCTCGGCGGAGTGGCGCGGGGCCTCGCCGGGCATCTCGGGCTGCCCGTCGTCTGGGTCCGGCTCGCGTTCGTCGGCCTGTTCATGGCCAACGGTCTGGGCGCGCTGCTGTACGCGGCCTTCTGGTTCTTCGTCCCGCTCGGCGTCGGTGGCGTCGGCGGACAGAAGTCGTCCCCGGTCACCGCCGAGACCACGCCCGGAGGGCGCAGAAGACTGGTGGCCCGCAAGCCGGACCGCGGTCAGATGGTCGCGCTGCTCCTCATGGTCATCGTGTCCATGGTCTTCGTGGGCAGCGTCAATCCGACCGGCGCGGCCAAGGCGTATCTGGTGCCCGCCGTGCTCGTCGCGGCCGGTGTCGCCCTCGTCTGGCGTCAGGCGGACAACGCCCGCCGGGCCCGCTGGGTCGAGGTCGGCCGGCACCGCCGCACCCTGACCCTGGTGCGCGCGGCCGCCGGTGTCCTGCTGGTCACGGCCGGTGTCTCGGCGATCTTCGTGCTCCAGGGTTCGGCCGCGCACCTCGGCGCCGTCCTCCAGGCCGCGCTCGCCGTACTCGTCGGGATCACCCTGCTCGCCGGTCCGTATCTGGTCCGGATGACCCAGGACCTCTCCGAGGAGCGGCTGATGCGCATCCGCGCCCAGGAGCGTGCGGAGGTCGCCGCCCATGTCCATGACTCCGTGCTGCACACCCTCACCCTGATCCAGCGCAACGCGGACAACGCGGGCGAGGTCCGCCGCCTCGCCCGCGCCCAGGAGCGCGACCTGCGTACCTGGCTCTACAAGCCGGAGGGCACCGGCAAGGAGGAGGCCGACGAGCCGGACACGGTCGCGGAGGCGGTGCGGCGCAATGCGGCGGAGGTCGAGGACAAGCACGGGGTGCCCATAGAGGTGGTCGTCGTCGGCGACTGCCCGTTGGACGAGCGGATCGGTGCGCAGATGCAGGCCGCGCGGGAAGCGATGGTGAACGCCGCCAAGTACGGTGGCGACGGCGGCGCCGTGCAGGTCTATGCCGAGGTCGAGGGCACAACGGTGTTCGTGTCCGTGCGCGACCGCGGTCCGGGCTTCGATTTCGACTCGATACCCGCCGACCGCATGGGTGTCAGGGAATCGATCATCGGACGCATGGAGCGCAACGGCGGTACGGCCCGGCTAAGGGCGGTACCGGGGGGCGGCACGGAGGTCGAGCTGGAGATGGAGAGGGCGGAGAAGACGGCATGAGCGACGCGACCGAGGCGAACGGCACGGCGGAGACGGCGGATACTGCCGCGATCGGCGGGCTCGCCGGTGGCGGTGCGGGCGGGCGGCACGTACGGGTGGTGCTGGTGGACGACCACCGGATGTTCCGCACCGGCGTACAGGCGGAGATCGGCCAGACCGCCACGACCGGTGTCGAGGTGGTGGGCGAAGCCGCGGACGTGGACCAGGCGGTCACCGTCATCACCGCGGCCCGGCCCGAGGTGGTCCTCCTCGACGTCCATCTGCCGGGCGGTGGCGGGGTCGAGGTGCTGCGCCGGTGCGCGGCGCTGATGGCGGACGCCGAGCGGCCGGTGCGCTTCCTCGCGCTGTCCGTGTCGGACGCGGCGGAGGACGTCATCGGCGTGATCCGCGGCGGCGCCCGCGGCTATGTCACCAAGACCATCACCGGCACCGACCTGGTGGACTCGATCTTCCGGGTCCAGGAAGGGGACGCGGTCTTCTCGCCGCGGCTGGCCGGGTTCGTCCTGGACGCCTTCGCCTCCACCGACGCCCCGCCCGTGGACGAGGACCTGGACCGCCTCACCCAGCGCGAACGGGAGGTGCTGCGTCTGATCGCCCGGGGCTACGCCTACAAGGAGATCGCCAAGCAGCTGTTCATCTCGGTGAAGACGGTCGAGTCCCATGTCTCGGCGGTCCTGCGCAAGCTCCAGCTGTCCAACCGGCACGAGCTGACGCGGTGGGCGACGGCGCGGCGACTGGTCTGACCCCGGCAGAGGGGATCCCCGGCAGAGCGGATCCCCGACCCGGACCGGGCCCCCTCGCAGGCCCCCTCAGACCACCCGCGTCGCCCCGGCGAACGGCATCTGGTCGATCGGGGCCACGCGGACCGGGGCCGAGGGGTTGGGGGCGTGGATCATGCGGCCGTTGCCGATGTAGAGACCGACGTGGCTGACGCCGGAGTAGAAGAACACCAGGTCGCCGGGGCGCAGTTCGGAGCGGGAGACGCGGTGGCCGGCGTCGATCTGGGCGTAGGTGGTGCGGGGGAGGGACACTCCGGCGGAGCGGTAGGCGGCCTGGACCAGGCCCGAGCAGTCGAAGGAGTGGGGGCCGGTCGCGCCCCACACATACGGGCTGCCGAGTTTGGCGAAGGCGTAGGCGACGGCCGCCGCGGCGCGGGAGTCGGGGGCGGCGACGGCACCGGCCCGTTCCAGCGCCTGCCGGGCGCCGTCGGCCGACCGGGACGCGGCGTTCGGGGCGGTGCCGTCGGCGCCGGTCACCCGGTCGCGCTGTGCCGGGCTCAGCTCGGCCAGCAGCCGCCGGGCCTCGGTCAGTTTGCCGGTGACGGACGCCTTCTGCCGCCGTAGTTCGTCCTGGTGGGTCTTCAGCGACTTCAGCTCGACGCGGGCGGCGCCGCGCAACCGCTCGATCTTCTGGAGCTGTTGGCGCACCTGGGACACGGCGGCGGCCTGCCGGTCGCGGGCGCGTTCGGCGAGGGCGGCGTCGTCCAGGTAGCGGTTCGGGTCGCTGGACAGGGCGAGTTGCCAGGCGGGGGCGATGTCACCGGAGCGGTACTGCGCGGCGGCGAAGGTGCCGAGCGCGTTCCGGGCGGAGTTGAGCCTCTGCGTCCTGCGGGCGGCCTCGTCGCGCAGCGCGTTCAGCCGGCGTCTGCCCGCGTCCGCCCGCTCCTTGGCGCCGTCGTACTTCTGCGTGGCGGTCTCGGCCTCCCGGTACAGGGTGTCCACCTCGGTCTTCACCTGCGTCGGCGTCAGCCGGGGCTCGGCCTGTCCGGTGCCGTCGAAGCCCGTCGCGGTGGCCGCCCCCGCCATGGCGAGGACGGCCGCCGTCCGGGCCGTACGACCCCCGAACGGATACTGCCGTGGCCTGCGGTGCGCTGCCACCTGTGCCGTCACGTCCTTTCGTACGACTGATGCCGGTCGATGCGACCGATTCACCGATACATCCGATGCGGACCCGGCGGCTGGGGCCGGGTGCCTGGGGGAGGACGCTAAGCCGGACGGTGACGAGTTGGTAACGCGGTGTGCGGAAATGGCTTCGATGGGGCGGTACGTGTCCGTATGTGACCGAGCCGGAAGGTCCGGGCGACGCCTTCGTACGGCGTGATGATCGAAGGGCGAGAACTGATGAAGGAGAGGGCGGTGGGGTGCTATGCGGCGCATTGGTGCGGGATGCGCGCATGGTTGGGGGCGGTGACGGGAGGTCGCGGGGCGCTGGCTAGGCTCCCGCTCCATGGACGTACTCATCCATCTCTTCGTCGGCCTGCACATCATCGGCATTGCCGCGTTGCTCGGTGGTTTCCTTACCCAGATGAAGGCGATGGGCCAGGGCACGGCGCGGTTCGTGCCCGGGATGCTGCACGGCGCGCTGACCATGCTGGTCACCGGTGTGGCCCTGGTCGGGCTCAATCAGGCGCAGGGTGCCCAGATCAACACCGTCAAGATCGGCATCAAGCTGGCGCTGCTGATCGTGATCCTCGGTCTCGTCTACGTCAAGCGGGACGAGGAGCGGATCGACAAGGCGCAGTTCGGCCTGGTCGGCGCGCTGACCGCGACGAACATCTTCATCGCGGTGCTCTGGACCTGATCTCGCCGGACCCGGCGCGGGCCGTGCGCACCGCGTCGGTGACCGTGCCGGCGGCCACCCAGAGCCACCCCGCCACCGCCATCCAGACCAGCACCCGCCCCGGCCCGCTGAGCCAGCGGACGCCCGCCGCGGTCCCGACGGACAGGGTCGCCGCGGCCGTCATGCCCAGCGGGAAGACCGTCGCCCACCGGCGCTGGTCGTAGCGGAGCCGGGGGCGGACCGCCTCGGCGACCAGCAGGACGGCACAGGCCGCCAGGCACAGGGCGAGCAGCAGGACCGTCGTGGTGCGCAGGGCGTCACGGTCGTCGTCGTTCCACAGATACAGCCCGCCCGTGTCCCCGGCGGCGAGCAGGCCCGCCCCGGCCAGCGCCGAGATGGCGAGCGCCCCGCCCGCGATCCAGTGGTCCCCGGGCCCCTCCAGCACCTGCCGGGCATCGAAGCGGGGCAGGGCGAAGGCATAGAGCACCAGGCCGAGCCAGAACAGCACCAGCGCGGTGTGCGCGAGCCACGCCCGGTGCTCGGCCGCCGCCAGCGCCGCCGCGGACACCACCAGCCCCTGGGTGGCCACACAGCACAGGAACACCGCGCCGGGCATACGTGACCGCCAGTGCCGTACGACGATCGGCAGGAGCACCGCCCAGAGCACCGCCGCGAGGGCCAGCAGCGCCTCGGCCAGGGGGTGCCGGTCCAGGGCGGCGAGCCGGGAGGCCAGTACGGCGGTCGCGGCGGCGGCCGTCAGCGCCCCGGGACTTTGTGCCTCGGCCGCCCAGCGTCCCCGGTCGAGGACCAGCCGCCGTACGAAGCCGAGACCCAGCATCACCCAGGCGGCGCCCGCCAGTGCCAGCGCCGCCAGGGAGAGCGCCTCGGCGCCGATCAGATGCAGCCCCGTCGACACGATGCCGGTCGCCATCACGGCGGACCCGGCGGCCGGTGACCGGCCCGCCCACCACGTACGCAGACCGGACATGCGCCCGATGCTAGGCAGCGTCCCGAGCCGAGCGCCGCGGGCACGCGCGCGGGGCCGCGAAAACACTCCGACGGGACGGAGGGGCGCCGACGGGGCGGGCGGGACGGTGACCCTTGGCGAGCCGTCCGGCCGGGCCACTCACCGCTTCCCTTCCGGCAGCCCGCCGGTCTCCCGCCCCCGATCCCCCCCGGATCCCCCCGATCCCCGCCGATTCCCCTGCGTGATTCCCCCGGCTTTACCCTCAGGTTTCCGGGAGCGGGACCGGTTGTCGGTGGGGCGCCCTAGACTCGGAAGGCGATGAGCAGCCTCTTTGACGACAGCTTCCTGGCGGATCTCCAGGCCCCGCGTGGGCACGAGGAGGAACATGCGCCGCCCCCCGAGGACGATCATGCTCCGGAGCCGATCCCGGAGGATCTGTTCGGCGGGAAGTTCGACGTGCCGCCGGACCGGGACACCCACTACCGCGACGGCGCCCCGCGCCCCCCGCTCGACGCGGCCGCCCTGCTGGAAGGGCTGAACGAGAACCAGCGTGCCGCGGTCGCGCACGCCGGCTCCCCGCTGCTCATCGTGGCCGGCGCCGGCTCCGGCAAGACCCGGGTGCTCACCCACCGGATCGCCCATCTGCTCGCCGAGCGCGATGTGCACCCGGGGCAGATCCTCGCGATCACCTTCACCAACAAGGCCGCGGGCGAGATGAAGGAGCGCGTCGAGCAGCTCGTCGGCCCGCGGGCCAACGCCATGTGGGTGATGACCTTCCACAGCGCGTGCGTGCGCATCCTGCGCCGGGAGAGCAAGAAGCTCGGCTTCACCTCGTCGTTCTCGATCTACGACGCCGCCGACAGCAAGCGTCTGATGGCCCTGGTCTGCCGCGACCTGGACCTCGACCCCAAGCGCTTCCCGCCCAAGTCCTTCAGCGCCAAGATCAGCAATCTGAAGAACGAGCTGATCGACGAGGAGGACTTCGCGGCCCAGGCCGCCGACGGCTTCGAGAAGACCCTCGCCCAGGCGTACGCGCTCTACCAGTCGCGGCTGCGCGAGGCCAACGCGCTCGACTTCGACGACCTGATCATGACGACGGTCAACCTGCTGCGCGCCTTCCCGGACGTCGCCGAGCACTACCGCCGCCGCTTCCGGCACGTCCTGGTGGACGAGTACCAGGACACCAACCACGCCCAGTACGCGCTGGTCCGCGAGCTGGTCGGCACCGGCGCGCGCAACACGGACGACACGGACGACACGGACGTACCGCCGGGCGAGTACGACCTCCCGCCCGCCGAGCTGTGCGTCGTGGGTGACGCGGACCAGTCGATCTACGCCTTCCGCGGCGCGACCATCCGCAACATCCTCCAGTTCGAGGAGGACTACCCGAACGCGACGACGATCCTGCTGGAGCAGAACTACCGCTCCACGCAGACCATCCTGTCCGCCGCCAACGCGGTCATCGAGCGCAATGAGTCCCGCCGCCCGAAGAACCTGTGGACCAACGCCGGGCAGGGCGCGCGGATCACCGGCTATGTCGCCGACACCGAGCACGACGAGGCCCAGTTCGTCGCCGAGGAGATAGACCGCCTCACGGACGCGGGCGAGGCGCGCGCCGGTGATGTCGCCGTCTTCTACCGGACCAACGCCCAGTCCCGTGTCTTCGAAGAGATCTTCATCCGCGTCGGGCTGCCCTACAAGGTCGTCGGCGGGGTCCGCTTCTACGAGCGCAAGGAGGTCCGGGACGTCCTGGCCTACCTGCGCGTTCTCGCCAACCCCGAGGACTCGGTGCCGCTGCGCCGCATCCTCAACGTGCCCAAGCGGGGCATCGGCGAGCGCGCCGAGGCGATGATCGACGCCCTTGCCCAGCGCGAGAAGATCAGCTTCCCGCAGGCGCTCAAGCGGGTGGACGAGGCGTACGGCATGGCCGCGCGCTCCACCAACGCGGTCAAGCGCTTCAACACGCTGATGGAGGACCTGCGCACCATCGTGGAGTCCGGCGCCGGACCGGCCACGGTCCTGGAGGCCATACTCGAACGCACCGGCTATCTCGCCGAGTTGCAGAACTCCACGGATCCGCAGGACGAGACCCGCATCGAGAACCTCCAGGAACTCGCCGCCGTCGCCCTGGAGTTCGAACAGGAGCGCGGCGAGCGCGAAACGGCACCGGAGGCCCCCGCCGCCGCACCGGACGCCCCCGCCGCGACGCCGGACGCCCCCGCCGCGGGCGGCACGCTGTCCGACTTCCTGGAACAGGTCGCCCTGGTCGCCGACTCCGACCAGATCCCCGACGAGGAGGACGGCGACGGCGTCATCACCCTGATGACCCTGCACACCGCCAAGGGCCTGGAGTTCCCGGTCGTCTTCCTGACCGGCATGGAGGACGGCGTCTTCCCGCACATGCGCGCCCTCGGGCAGGTCAAGGAGCTGGAGGAGGAGCGGCGCCTGGCGTACGTGGGCATCACCCGCGCGCGGGAGCGGCTGTACCTCACGCGGGCCGCGATGCGCAGCGCCTGGGGGCAGCCGTCGTACAACCCGCCCTCCCGCTTCCTGGAGGAGATCCCGGCCACGCATGTGGACTGGAAGCGCACGGGCGCGACGGCGCCGCTGTCCTCCGGGCCCGCGTCCGGGGTGGCGGCCTCGCTGTCCTCGTCGCGTTCGCGTTCCTCGGCCTCGGGCGCGTCCGGCTTCGCCACGCGGCGCACCGCGGAGAAGCCGGTGGTCGGGCTGTCCGTCGGGGACCGGGTCACCCATGACCAGTTCGGGCTCGGCACGGTCGTCGGGGTCAAGGGCACGGGCGCGAACGCGGAGGCGACGGTCGACTTCGGCGACACCAAGCCGAAGCGGCTGCTGCTGCGGTACGCGCCGGTGGAGAAGCTGTAGACAGACGCGACAAGGGGCCCTCGCCGACCGGCGGGGGCCCCTTTCCGTTCAAGGCTTCCCTACGTGGGGTCGAGCCCGTGGCTGCGCAGCCACGGCAGCGGGTCGACCGCCGCCCCGCCGCCGGGCCGCACCTCGAAGTGCAGATGCGGGCCGGTGGAGTTGCCGGAGTTGCCGGAGTCGGCGATCGGCTGGCCGGCCTTCACGGTCGTACCGGGCGCGACGACATAGTGGGAGAGGTGGCAGTACCAGGTCTCCGTGCCGTCCTTCGCGGTCAGGATCAGCATGTTGCCGTAGGCGCTGTTCCACTTGGTGGCGACGGTGCCGTCGGTCGCGGCCATCACCGTGGTGCCGTAGGCGACGGGGAAGTCGATGCCGGTGTGCACGGACATCCAGTTCACGCCGGCCTGGCCGAAGTAGGCGCTGAGGCCCTTCTGGAGGACCGGCAGCACGAACTTGGGCCGCAGCCGTTCCTTCAGCGCGGCCTCCGCGGCCGCCTTCTTCTTCTGCTGGTCCTGCTGCTGCTTGAGGTCGATCCGCTCCTGGGTGCGGCTCGCCCGGTCGGCGAAGTCGTCGGCGCCGGCCGACAGCCCCCTGAGCTGGGTGTCCAGCTTGCTGTTGGCGGCCGACGGCTGGACCGCGTGCGCGTCCGAGGCGGAGGCGGTGGTCTCGGTGGAACCGTTGTCGTGCAGGGCGCCGACGGAGGCCGCGGCGATTCCGGCGACCCCCACCACACAGGCCGAGGGAACGGCGACGGTCAGCAGCGCGGAGCGCTTCGCGGGCGTACGGCGCCGGGAACGCGCCCCGGCACGCGCACCGGCGCGCCCACCCGTAGGGGCCGGAGCCGGTGCGGGCTCCTGCTGCTCCTCCAACAGATGCGGTACGGCGGTGAGTTCGCCGGTGCCGTCCAGGTCGGCGAACCCCTCGAAGGTCGCGGTCTCCTGCTGGTCGAACGGCACGGCGTCCGGTTCGTACGACGCGCTCTCCGGCTCGTACGACACGCTGTCCTGCTGGTACGGCATGCCGTCCTGCTCGTACGACACGGTCTCCTGCTCGTACGGCACGGTCTCCTGCTCGGCGCCCGCGGGCACGGCCGGACCGCCGGAGTTCCACTGCGTGGCGTCGTACGCGCCGGTGTCGAAGGTCTGGGTGCCCCACTCCCACTGCTGGGTGGCGTCGGGCGTGCCGGACCGGTCGGGGTGCAGCCAGGCGCCGGTGTCCCACTGGCCGCTCACCTCATTGCCGGTGGCCTGCGCGGGGACGGTCCAGGCGGTGCTGTCGTAGGCACCCGTGTCGTAACCGGCCTGGTGCTGGGGCGCGTAGGCGCCGTAGGCCGGGGTCTGGCCGGTGTCGAAATGCCATGGGCCGGTGGCATATTCACCGGTGGCATGGGTATCGCCGGGGAGGTGCCCGAAGAGCGGGTCCGGGGTGACGCCGGTGCCGGAACCACTGGTGAAACCGGTGGCGTCATAGCCGCCGTACGTGGTGAAGTCGTCGTAGGGGACTTCCGGAGTGCCGTACGACGCCGGGGGCGCCGCGGAGGCGTCGGAAGCCGGGGCCGGGGTGGTCAGGGTCCCCGACGGGTGACGGTCGTTCACCAACTTCTCTTTCGCCTCGACAACAGGGGCTGCCAGAGCAGTGCGGCGACTGTACCCGGCGGTATGCGGGCGCGACAATCTTCGGCCGGTTTCGCTGAGCCGGAAAAGGGCATTCGGCGCCGTTTCGGGGGGCGCTCGACCCGAGTTTGGCTTTCTGTTCGATGTGTGTTCGATGTCAGACGGCTGTGAGGCGGCGTTCCGCGACCCGCGCGGCGCCCTCGGACGGCCTCACGCCACCGTCAGACCGTTCGCGGGCCCCTCCTTGGCGTCGGCGAAGTCCAGCGCCTCGCGTATCCCGGCCGCCACGGCGGGGTGCACCGGCAGGGCGAGATGGCCGATGCCGGTCACCCGGATGTTGTGCGCGTCCAGGTCGGGGTGGTCCAGACAGGCCGTCTCCAGCGGGTCCATCAGCGGGTCCAGGTCGCTCCAGAAGCTGACGAACCGGGTGCGGCAGCCGGGCGCGGGGCGGCCCAGCTCCTCGATGACCCCCGAACCGGGCCGCATCTGGCGCACGATGGGATGAGCGTCGGCCAGCGGCGCGACCCGGGTGCCGGAGTGCGGGGTGCCGAGGGTGACCAGAGTGCGTACGCGCAGGTCACCGCCCATGCACTGCACGTAGTACCGGGCGATCAGACCGCCCAGGCTGTGTCCCACGATGTCCACCCGGTCGCTGCCGGTGCGCTCGCAGATCTCCTCCACATGCCGGCCGAACAGCTCGGCGGCGGTGCGGATGTCGCAGGTCAGCGGGGAGTAGTTGAGCGATTCCACGCGCTGCCCGCCGTGCTGGGCCAGGCTGCGGCGCAGCAGCACGAACACCGAGCGGTTGTCGATGAAGCCGTGCAGCAGCACGACCGGGAGGCCGGGGCGGACGGGCAGCCGGGCGGTGCCGTCGGGCACGGCCACGGCGGGGGCGAGTCGCTCCTGGAAGAGGCCGGTCGGATACAGCAGGACGTGTCCGGCCAGGATCGCGGCGTCCAGGGCGGTCGCCTTCAGCAGCGTCACCGACAGCCCGGCCAGCTTGCCGGGCCACAGGCGACGGCAGTACGCGTACGGGGAGAAGAGTGGCGCTACTCCGGTGACCTTCATGGCCGACCTCCCGTCGGCACACCGGAGGACGGCTCCATCCCCCGTGTGCCTTCATGTCCCACTCAATGAATTCCCCGTCGTCGCGCACCGTAAAACCGCCGGGCGCGGGATGCTGGAGACCACGTCCGTTCACCCCGCGACGGGTGGCGGGGTGTGCCGAAGGTGCGGTACTTGTCGGAGAGCGGGGGACGTGTGAGGGAGGCAGTGATGGGTGTGGCAACCGGTCCGATCCGGGTGGTGGTCGCCAAGCCGGGCCTCGACGGCCACGACCGGGGGGCCAAGGTCATCGCGCGCGCCCTGCGGGACGCCGGGATGGAGGTCATCTACACCGGGCTGCACCAGACGCCCGAGCAGATCGTGGACACCGCGCTCCAGGAGGACGCGGACGCGATCGGGCTGTCCATCCTGTCCGGCGCGCACAACACCCTGTTCGCCGCGGTCATCGACCTGCTCAGGGAGCGTGACGCCGAGGACATCCTCGTCTTCGGCGGCGGCATCATCCCGGAGGAGGACATCCCGCCACTGAAGGAGAGGGGCGTCGCGGAGATCTTCACTCCGGGCGCGACGACCGCGTCGATCGTGGAGTGGGTCAGGGCGAACGTACGGCAGCCGGCGGCGTCCGGGGGCTGAGGCGGCGCGGCGGGCCGGGCCGTCACATGCCCGTGGGCCCGTGCTGGCGGGCCTCCGGCCCGCCCCGGCGTGCGGGCCCGGGCCCGCCCCGGCGTGCGGGCCCGCCCCCGCGTGTCGGTCACGCCCCACATGTCGGTCCCGCTCCGTATACCGGCCCCGCCCCCATAGCCGGTGTCCCGGCCGCCGCTGTCACCCCACCCCCGAAGCCCCCGCCGGTCTCAGTTCCTCCGTCATCGCCGCCCGCAGCCGCAGCGTGGTGACGAGGCGCTGGAACGCCTCCGCCCAGTAGCCTCCGGCGCCCGGCGCGGCGTCCTCGCGTTCGTCGGGTATCGCCAGCAGGGACTGGAGCCGGGCCACCTCGGCCGGGTCCAGGCAGCGTTCCGCCAGGCCCATCACGCCGCTGAAGCTCCAGGGATAACTCCCCGCGTCCCGCGCGATGTTGAGGGCGTCCACGACAGCCCGGCCCAGCGGCGCGGACCAGGGCACCGCGCACACACCGAGCAGCTGGAACGCCTCCGACAGACCGTGGGTCGCGATGAACCCGGCGACCCACTCGGCGCGTTCCGCCGGATCCAGCGTGGCCAGCAGCTTGGCGCGCTCCGCCAGGGACACCGCTCCCGGGCCGCCCGCCTCCGGTGCCGACGGCGCGCCGAGCAGCGCCCGCGACCAGCGCGCGTCCCGCTGTCGCACCGCCGCCCGGCACCAGGCCGCGTGCAGCTCGCCCTGCCAGCCGTCCGCCACCGGCAGTGCCACGATCTCCCGTGCGTCGCGCCCGCCGAGCCGCCCCGGCCAGGTGCCGAGCGGCGTGGCCTCCACCAACTGCCCCAGCCACCAGGACCGTTCGCCCCGACCGGCGGGCGGGGTGGCCGCCACGCCGTCGCGCTCCATGCCGGAGTCGCACTCGTGCGGCGCCTCCACCACGATCACCGGCCCGTCACCCGAACGGTCCAGGGCCACACACGCCGTGGCCCGCGCGGCCATCCGCGCGGCCAGCGCCGAGCCCGGCAGCGCGGACAGCAGCTCCGCCGCCGTGGCCCGGACATTGCGGCTGCGGTCGCCCAGCGCCTTCTCCAGGAACGGCTCGTCCGCCGCGGACAGGCCCGAGCGCAGCGAGTCCAGGAACATCAGCCGGTCCTCCGCCCGCTCCGTCGGCCAGGTCCCGGCCAGCACCTTGCGGGCGAGCTCGGGGGACCGGGCCCGCAGCGCGCCCAGCAGGGCCACCCGCTCGGCGAACAGGCCCTCCGCCCACAGCCGTCGTACCGCCTCCGCGTCCCCGGGGCCCGGGAGCGCCGCGCCGGGCGGCCGCGTGCTTGCTCTGACCGATGCCGACGACGGCCACGGGCTCCTTGCTCATCGCGGATCCCCTTCGAGTACGGCGACCAGGTTCTGCTGGAGGCAGGGGCCGGAGGTGGCTCCGATCTCCCGTCGTCGTACGGTCGCCTCGGCGGCCGCGTCCAGCAGGGCGACAGGGGCGGGGCGGCCGGGCGCGAGCCGCGCGGGCGGGCGCCGGTCGGTGCCGAGGAGTGCGGTGGTGACCAGGTCCTCCCAGCCGCCCACGGTGTCCGGGCGGGGTGCGCTGCCGTTCATCGCGTTGCCTTCCCTTCGGGTGGAGTGGGGCGGGGTGGTCAGCACAGCGGGACCGCCTCCCCGCCGCCCTCGGGCCAGGCCGTGAGCGGGGTGAAGCCCCGGTGGCCGCACTCGCCGAAGACCGTGAGCGGGGCGCCGCCGGACAGCGCGAGCAGCCGCCACAGGCCGGGGCGGGAGCGGGCGGCGCGGGTGAGGGGCAGGGCCGCGTCCGTGTCGGCGTCGGCCAGTCGCCACTGTTCGCCGTCCGGGACCGGGACGACCCGCTCCAGGACCGCCGGGACCGACTCCAGCCAGGGATCCTCGCGCAGCGCGGTGCCGTACCGGGCCACGGCCTCGCCCGTGGGGACACCCGGGGGACACAGCCCGGCCGGGGCGGGCGCCGCGAACCGCTCGCCCAGCGCCGCCCGGAGCTGACCGGCGCCCGGATACGCGGACAGCTCGGCGTCCAGGGCGAGACCCACCGGCAGGGACAGCTCCGGGGCCCGGCCGCCCGCGCCGTAGGACAGCAGCAGCCGGACGCGGTGCGACGCGATGCCGTACAGCCATGCCCGACGCGTCGTCAGTTTCGCGTCCGCCGTGTCGTACTGGGCGAGGACCAGCCAGCGGTCGCGCTCGGGCGGGCCGTCCGCCGGGGCGGGCAGGCCGAGCCGGGAGCGGACCGTGGCCGCGAGGGGCTCCGGCAGCCGGTCGCGGCGCAGCCAGCCCTGGTCGAGCAGGTGCACCAGCGCGCACTCCTCCAGCAGCCGGGCCGGCCAGCCCGCGCCGGACGCCGGTATCGCCCCCAACTCCCGCACTCGCGCGGCCAGTCCGGGCGCCTGGGCGTCGACCATGCGGGCCGCGGTCTCCTCCCACAGTCCGTACCCCGCCTGTTCGGCCGCGGCGAGGCCGCCGCGCAGCAGGTCGGTCAGGCGCTGCTCCAGCTCGGTCGCGCCCGCGGTGACCCGCTCGGCCCGGCGCTCCGCGCGGCGCCGGGCCGGGCGCTCCGCGCGGCGCCGGGCCGCCTCCGGATCGGCGGCCCCACCGCCGCCGTCCGGCCGCTTGTCCTCCGCGCGCTCACGTCTGCCCGCGAGCCACTGCCCGGCCCAGTCCGGCGGCTCGGCGCGGACCGGCACCGAACCGTCGTCCCCCGCCCACAGCAGAAGCAGCCCGAGCGCGTGCTTGCACGGGAACTTACGGCTCGGACAACTGCACGTGTACGCGGGCCCGGTGAGGTCGACCACCGTCTGGTACGGCCTGCTGCCGCTGCCCTTGCACAGCCCCCACACCGACTCCTTCCCGCTGCCCGCCTCGGACCACGGACCGGCCGTGCCGAGCCTGCCGCCCGCCTTGCGTGACGCGGCGTCAGGCGCCAGTGCCAGCACCTGGTCCGCGGTCCAGCGCACCCCCTGCTCAGTCATGTCTCCGACGGTAGATCCCCCCACTGACAATCGACTCCGAGCGGGCGTTTGTGCTGGTCAGAGCGATTGTCAGTGGGGTGGTTCATCGTTGGTGGCAGATCCGAACCGGCCGAGCTGGAGGGGGCCTCAGCCATGTCAGCCAACCTTGCGTCCACGCCATCGAAGACCGCCGCGCCGCACCCGGGCGAGAGCGCGACGGCGCTGCGGCCGCACGCCGAGGACGCGTTCGCGGCCGAACTCGCCGCGCTGGCCGCGCAGGACGACCGGCCGCGCCCGGCCCGCTGGAACCTGTCGCCGTGGGCGGTGGCCACGTACCTGCTCGGCGGCACCCTGCCGGACGGCACGGTGATCTCGCCGAAGTACGTGGGCCCGCGCCGGATCGTCGAGGTCGCCGTCACCACGCTCGCCACTGACCGCGCCCTGCTGCTGCTCGGGGTGCCCGGCACCGCCAAGACCTGGGTGTCGGAGCATCTGGCCGCCGCCGTCAGCGGCGACTCGACCCTGCTGGTCCAGGGCACCGCGGGCACCCCCGAAGAAGCCATCCGCTACGGCTGGAACTACGCGCGGCTGCTCGCCCACGGGCCCAGCCGCGACGCCCTCGTGCCCAGCCCCGTCATGCGGGCCATGGCCGAGGGCAGGACCGCCCGGGTCGAGGAGCTGACCCGGATCCCGGCCGATGTGCAGGACACGCTGATCACCATCCTGTCCGAGAAGACCCTGCCCGTCCCGGAGCTGGGCGAGGAGGTCCAGGCGGTCCGCGGCTTCAACCTCATCGCCACCGCCAACGACCGCGACCGGGGGGTCAACGACCTCTCCAGCGCGCTGCGCCGCCGCTTCAACACCGTCGTACTGCCGCTGCCGGAGAGCGCCGAGGCGGAGGTGGACATCGTCAGCCGCCGCGTCGAACAGCTCGGCCGCTCCCTCGACCTGCCGGCCGCGCCCGACGGGACGGCGGAGATCCGCCGGGTCGTGACCGTCTTCCGCGAACTGCGCGACGGCCTGACCGGCGACGGCCGTACGAAGGTGAAGTCGCCCAGCGGCACCCTGTCCACGGCCGAGGCGATCTCCGTCGTCACGGGCGGCCTCGCGCTCGCCGCGCACTTCGGCGACGGCGTGCTGCGCCCGGCCGATGTCGCGGCCGGCATCCTCGGCGCCGTCGTCCGCGATCCGGCGGCCGACCGGGTCGTCTGGCAGGAGTACCTGGAGACGGTCGTGCGCGAGCGCGAGGGCTGGACGGACTTCTACCGCGCGTGCCGGGAGGTGAGCGCATGACCGGCGCCGGTCCGCTCCTGCTCGGGGTGCGGCACCACGGGCCCGGCTCCGCCCGCGCCGTGCGCGCCGCGCTGGCCGCCCCCTCTTCCCCGACACGACGCTCTTCCGATCTGCCGCCGTCCTGATCGAGGGGCCGCCCGAGGCCGACGCGCTGATCCCGCTGGCCGCCGACCCGGAGCTGCGGCCACCGGTCGCCCTGCTCGCCCATGCCGTCGACGAGCCGGGCCGCTCCGCGTTCTGGCCGTTCGCCGCCTTCAGCCCGGAGTGGGTGGCCGTGCGCTGGGCGCTGGAGCACGGCGTCCCGGCCCGCTTCATCGACCTGCCGGCCGCCCACACCCTCGCCTGGGACGCCGAACTCCCCTCGGCGGAAGGGGAGTCCGAGGACACCGAGGGCGAGCAGGTCCGTGTCGACCCGCTCGCCGCGCTCGCCGGGGCCGCCGGGTACGACGACCCCGAGCGCTGGTGGGAGGACGTCGTGGAACACCGGGGGGCGGGGGAGCGTGACCCCTTCGCCCCGTTCGAGGCGCTGGCCGAGGCCATGGGCGCGCTGCGCGAGCGGTACGGCGCGGGCGGACGCCCCCGGGACCTGGTGCGCGAGGCGCAGATGCGGCTCCGGCTGCGCGCCGCGCGCAAGGAGTTCGGGGACGCGGTCGCCGTGGTGTGCGGGGCCTGGCATGTGCCCGCGCTGCGCGAGCGGACGACCGTCACCGCCGACCGGGCGCTGCTGAAGGGGCTGCCCAAGGTCAAGGCCGACCTGACCTGGGTGCCCTGGACGCACCGCAGGCTGGCCCGGTCGAGCGGCTACGGCGCGGGCATCGACTCGCCCGGCTGGTACGGCCATCTCTTCCACGCCCCCGACCGGCCGGTGGAGCGGTGGCTGACCAAGGTGGCCGGGCTGCTGCGGGAGGAGGACCGGATCGTGTCCTCCGCGCATGTCATCGAGGCCGTACGGCTCGCCGACACCCTCGCGGCCATGCGCGGACGCCCGCTGCCCGGCCTGGGCGAGGCCACCGACGCGGTGCGCGCGGTGATGTGCGACGGCTCGGACGTGCCGCTGGCGCTGGTGCACGACCGGCTGGTGGTCGGGGACGTCCTCGGGGAGGTGCCGGAGTCGGCTCCCGCCGTGCCGTTGCAGCGCGACCTGGTGCGGCGGCAGCGCGCGCTGCGGCTCAAGCCGGAGGCGCTGGAGCGCGAGCTGGAGCTGGATCTGCGGGGGGACACGGACGCGGGCCGCAGCCGACTGCTGCACCGGCTGCGGCTGCTCGGGGTCGGCTGGGGGGAGCCGGGCCCCTCGCGGGGGAGCACGGGCACGTTCCGGGAGACCTGGCGGCTGCGCTGGGAGCCGGAGCTGTCGGTGCGGGTCGCGGAGGCGGGCGGGTGGGGGACGACCGTCGCCGCGGCGGCACGGGCCAGGGCGGAGGCGGACGCGGCGGCGGCGGGGACCCTCGCCGATGTCACGGCGCTCGCCGAGCGGTGCCTGCTCGCCGGACTGCCCGACGCCCTGCCCGCGGTCATGCGGGCGCTCGCCGACCGCGCGGCCCTGGACACGGACGTCGGCCACCTCGCCCAGGCCCTGCCCGCCCTGGTCCGCTCCCTGCGCTACGGCGACGTCCGCGGCACCGACACCCACGCCCTGTCCGCCGTCGCCGCCGCCCTCGCCGAACGCGTCTTCGTCGGCCTGCCCCCGGCCTGCACCGCCCTCGACAGCGAGGCGGCGGAGCGGCTGAGGGGGCATGTGGACGCCGTGCACCTGGCGGTGGGGCTGCTGGGGGAGGCGCTGGGGAGTGCGGCCGCCCCGGTCCCCGGCCTCGACGGAAGCGTGCCCCCCGTCCCCGAGGGCGTCGGCCCCGATCGGGGTCTTCGGGGGCTGCGGGGGCGTTGGCGGGCCGTGTTGCGGGGGCTCGCGGGGCGGGACGCCGTTGTCGGGCTGGTCCGGGGGCGGGCGGTGCGGTTGTTGATGGACGAGGGGGAGGTGGGGGCCGACGAGGCGGCGCGGTTGATGGGGGTCGCGCTGTCGCGGGGGACCCCGCCCGCCGAGGCCGCCGCCTGGATCGAGGGGTTCGTCGGCGGCGGGGGCGGCATGCTGCTGGTGCACGACGAGCGGCTGCTCGGCCTGGTCGACACCTGGCTGACCGGGGTGCCGGCGGAGGCGTTCACGGACGTACTGCCACTGCTGCGGCGCACCTTCGCCGCGTACGACCCGGGGGTGCGCAGAACCCTCGGCGAACTGGTGCGGCGGGGACCCGGGGGCCGGGGCGGTACGGCGGTCCGGGGACTCGGCGTACCGGGCTTCGGCGCCGAGCCGGATGCCGGACGCGCCGACGCCGTACTTCCCGTGCTGCGGCTGCTGCTCGGGACCGCGACCGAGGAGAAGCACCTCACGGGGGTGGGCGCATGACGACCGGGACGGCACCGACGGAGCGGCTGCGGCGCTGGCGGCTCGTGCTCGGCGGGGAGCAGGCGGACGGCACCGGATGCGCGCTGTCCGGGCGGGACGCGGGCATGGACGGGGCGCTGGCCGCGCTCTACGGCAAGGGGGACAGACCGCAGTCGGGCCGGGAGCGCACGGCCGGGCTCGGGGCCTCGGCGCCGTCCGTGGCCCGCTGGCTCGGCGACATCCGCACGTACTTCCCGTCCTCCGTCGTCCAGATCATGCAGCGCGACGCGATCGACCGGCTCGGACTCTCCGCCCTGCTCCTGGAGCCGGAGATGCTGGAGGCGGTGGAGGCCGATGTGCACCTGGTCGGCACGCTGCTCTCGCTCAACAAGGCGATGCCGGAGACCACGAAGGAGACGGCACGGGCGGTCGTGCGCAAGGTGGTGGACGACCTGGAGAAGCGGCTCGCGACCCGCACCCGGGCCACCCTGACCGGCGCCCTGGACCGCAGCGCGCGCGTCAGCCGGCCGCGCCACCACGACATCGACTGGAACCGCACCATCGCGGCCAACCTCAAGCACTACCTGCCCGAGCACCGCACGGTCGTACCGGAGCGGCTCATCGGCTACGGGCGGGCCGCGCGGTCGGTGAAGAAGGAGGTGATCCTCTGCATCGACCAGTCCGGCTCGATGGCGGCGTCCGTGGTCTACGCCTCCGTCTTCGGCGCGGTCCTCGCCTCCATGCGGTCGATCAGCACCCGGCTGGTCGTCTTCGACACGGCGGTGGTCGACCTCACCGACCAGCTGGACGACCCGGTGGACGTCCTCTTCGGCACCCAGCTCGGCGGCGGCACGGACATCAACCGGGCGCTCGCCCACTGCCAGGCGCACCTCACCCGGCCCGCCGAGACCGTCGTCGTGCTGATCAGCGACCTCTATGAGGGCGGCATCCGTGACGAGATGCTCAAGCGGGTGGCGGCCATGAAGGCGTCCGGGGTGCAGTTCGTGACCCTGCTCGCGCTGTCGGACGAGGGCGCGCCTGCCTACGACCGGGAGCACGCGGCCGCGCTCGCCGCCCTCGGCGCCCCGGCCTTCGCCTGCACCCCCGACCTGTTCCCCGAGGTGATGGCGGCGGCCCTGGAGAAGCGGCCGCTGCCGATACCGGAGACGGCGTAATGAAGGGGAGAAACCGGGAACCCGTGGGGTGTGCGGGGCGTCGGAGGGGGCATCGGGTAGCCGGCACGTCCGCTCGCCGCCCGGCCACCTCGCTCCGTGGGGCGGCTGCACCCGGTCGGCCGAATGCCGTCGGACCGACCGGGCAGAGCCTCGCGGGTGGGGCGGGTGGTCCCCATTGGGGTGGGGATCAACCGTTCCGGCCCCGGCGCCATCGGGGTCGTCCGGGGGCCTCACCGGGTCAACCCCAGCCCGGTGAGGCCTCGTACCCGACGGTAGGGTGAAGGTGGTGCGGCACGGCGTGCCAGCGAACCCGGCATCATGTGACAGGTATCACCGCTCGCGTGTGACCCTCGATTTAGGGACCCCCCGCAACCGGCGATAACCTGCGAGACGGACATGCCGCGCGCTCGGACACCGTGTGCGCCCCCCTAGTGACAAGCGGACGTCACGTTGCCCTTCGCGGCACGCCCACGCATCCAACGAACCGCGAGATCACTGATAGGGACGGAAGCGCGTGGACCTGTTCGAGTACCAGGCGAGGGACCTCTTCGCCAAGCACGATGTACCGGTGCTGGCCGGTGAAGTCATCGACACGCCTGAGGCGGCGCGCGAGATCACCGAGCGTCTGGGCGGCAAGTCCGTCGTCAAGGCGCAGGTGAAGGTCGGTGGTCGTGGCAAGGCCGGCGGCGTCAAGCTGGCCGCCTCCGCGGACGAGGCCGTCGCGCGTGCGACGGACATCCTCGGCATGGACATCAAGGGCCACACGGTCCACAAGGTGATGATCGCCGAGACCGCCCCGGAGATCGTCGAGGAGTACTACGTCTCCTTCCTCCTCGACCGTGCGAACCGCACCTTCCTCTCCATCGCCTCCGTCGAGGGCGGTATGGAGATCGAGGAGGTGGCGGCCACCCGCCCCGAGGCCGTCGCCAAGACGCCGATCGACGCGATCGACGGCGTGACCCCGGAGAAGGCCCGCGAGATCGTCGCGGCCGCCAAGTTCCCGGCCGAGGTCGCCGACCAGGTCGCCAATGTCCTGGTCAAGCTGTGGGACACCTTCATCAAGGAGGACGCCCTCCTGGTCGAGGTCAACCCGCTGGCCAAGGTCGCCTCGGGTGAGGTCATCGCCCTGGACGGCAAGGTCTCCCTGGACGACAACGCCGAGTTCCGTCACCCGGACTTCGAGGCGCTGCACGACAAGGCCGCGGCCAACCCGCTGGAGGCCGCCGCCAAGGAGAAGAACCTCAACTACGTCAAGCTCGACGGTGAGGTCGGCATCATCGGCAACGGCGCGGGTCTCGTCATGAGCACCCTGGACGTCGTCGCGTACGCCGGTGAGAACCACGGTGGCGTGAAGCCCGCCAACTTCCTGGACATCGGTGGCGGCGCCTCCGCCCAGGTGATGGCGAACGGCCTGGAGATCATCCTGGGCGACCCGGACGTCAAGTCCGTCTTCGTGAACGTCTTCGGCGGCATCACCGCCTGTGACGAGGTCGCCAACGGCATCGTGCAGGCCCTGAAGCTGCTGGAGGACCGCGGCGAGAAGGTCGAGAAGCCGCTCGTCGTCCGCCTCGACGGCAACAACGCCGAGCTGGGCCGGAAGATCCTCACGGACGCCAACCACCCGCTGGTGCAGCGCGTCGACACCATGGACGGCGCGGCCGCCAAGGCCGCCGAGCTGGCCGCCGCCAAGTAAGCACGAGGACGAGGACACCGACACACCATGGCTATCTGGCTCAACAAGGACAGCAAGGTCATCGTCCAGGGCATGACCGGCGCCACCGGCATGAAGCACACCAAGCTCATGCTCGGTGACGGCACGAACGTCGTGGGCGGCGTGAACCCGCGCAAGGCGGGTCAGACCGTGGACTTCGACGGCACCGAGGTACCCGTCTTCGGCACCGTCAAGGAGGCCATCGAGAAGACCGGCGCCAACGTCTCCGTCATCTTCGTACCGGAGAAGTTCACGAAGGACGCCGTCGTCGAGGCCATCGACGCCGAGATCGAGCTGGCCGTCGTGATCACCGAGGGCATCGCCGTGCACGACTCGGCGTCGTTCTGGGCGTACGCCGGCAAGAAGGGCAACAAGACCCGGATCATCGGCCCGAACTGCCCCGGCATCATCACCCCGGGTCAGTCGAACGTCGGCATCATCCCGGGCGACATCACCAAGCCGGGCCGCATCGGTCTGGTCTCGAAGTCCGGCACGCTGACGTACCAGATGATGTACGAGCTGCGTGACATCGGCTTCTCGACCGCCGTCGGCATCGGTGGCGACCCGATCATCGGCACCACGCACATCGACGCGCTCGCGGCGTTCCAGGACGACCCCGAGACCGAGCTCATCGTGATGATCGGTGAGATCGGTGGCGACGCCGAGGAGCGTGCCGCCGCGTTCATCAAGGAGAACGTGACGAAGCCGGTCGTCGGCTACGTCGCGGGCTTCACCGCGCCGGAGGGCAAGACCATGGGTCACGCCGGCGCGATCGTCTCCGGTTCCTCCGGCACCGCGCAGGCGAAGAAGGAGGCCCTGGAGGCCGCGGGCGTCAAGGTCGGCAAGACCCCGACCGAGACGGCCAAGCTCGCCCGCGAGATCCTGGGCGCGTGACCTTTTCGGCAGAGCTGAGCCTCTGACCTGACGCCGGTAGGCCCGTCCCGTTTCCGGGGCGGGCCTACCGGCGTCTTCGCTCGTCCCGCGGGTGGGTCCCGCGGGTCACCGCGGTGTCGGTGCGATGCGTTCGGGGCCCGCCGACGCCTCCTTGCGGAGCTTGGTGCGCAGGGCCAGTTCGGCACGGGACAGGGGGCCCATCGGGACCGCGCGGGGCACGCCCCGCACGGCCTGGGCGGGGGCGATCGGGGCTTCGTAGTGGGTCGGCGCCGTCCGCAGCGTGAGCGTCGTCGCGCCGATGATCGTCACCGTGAAGGCGATCGCCGCCCGGGTCCAGAAGACGTTGCGGCGTTCGCCGAGCGTGCGGACCGTCGGGGGGCGGGACGCGCGCAGCCGTTCGCGGGAGGACAGTTCCGTCAGCCGGCGGTGCAGCAGCGCCGTGTCCGCCAGCTCGGGGACCCGCGCGGCCATCGCCTCCCGCGCGTGCGTCAGCCGGTTCGCCGCCGCCGGTGTGCTCGCCTCCGTCTCCGCCGCCGTCTCCGGGAGGTCGAGGCCGACCCCGTCGTACAGCACGAGCGTGCGCCGGTACGACGGCGGCAGCTTGAGCAGCGCGCCCAGCAGGTCCCGGTCCGCCGGGTCGGCCGGGGGCGGCTCCGGGTGCCGGTAGCAGGGGCGGAACCGGTGCCAGGGCGAGAGCGCGCAGTCGTACGCCACCGCCCTGACCCACCCGGCCGGCTCCCGGTCCCTGGCCACCTCGGGCCAGCGCTGCCAGGCCAGCTGGAAGGCGCGCTCCACCGCCTCCCGGGCCAGTTCGCGGCGCCCGCACAGCAGATAGGTCTGGCGTACGAGGGCCGGGGCGCAGAAGGCGTAGAGCGCGTCGAAGGCCTGAGCGGGCGTCAGCGGCTCGGGTTTGCCGGGGCTCGGATCGGCGGACGGTTCGTCAGGGCCCCTCGGCGGGGCGAACGCGCCGAGGAACTCGGTGTACGCCCGCCCCTCGGCACCGGCCGGCGTCCGGCGCCCCGACTCCCACGCGCGCACCGTGGTGCGGGCCACGCCGAGGCGTCTGGCCAGCTGAGCCCGGGTCAGGGAGCGGGACTGGCGCAGGCGTCGGCGTTCCTTCGGCGGTGGCAACGGGCTTGCGGAGATCTGCGTGCTCACCGTGCACCCTTTCGTACGATAAGTGACATAAACATATATTGAGCGACACTACGGTGCTTCACCTGTTACGCCGGGAAAGCGCGTGTCGTTGGCACCATGGCCGGGTGACCCAGATGACCGCGCGCCGACCGTCGCTCACCCCTCTGTCCACCCGGCTGCGCGACCGCTCGCCCGGCCTGTCCGCGAGCCTGCTGAACGGCGTGGTCGCGGCCGGACTCGGCCTCGGCGCGCTCACCGTGCTGGTCCTCGGCCTGTGGATCAGCTCGCCGTACCCCGACAGCGGGCCGGGCGGCGCGCTGCACATCGCCGCCGCGCTGTGGCTGCTGGCGCACGGCGTCGAACTGGTCCGCACCGACACCCTCTCGGGCGCGCCCCTCCCGGTGGGCGTCACCCCGTTGCTGCTGCTCACGCTGCCCGCGTGGCTGCTGTACCGGGCGGGCCGGTACGCCACGGACGCCTCCGCCGAGCCCGACGGACCGCCCCCGGTACCCGCACGCACGGCCTGGCTCGGTGTGGTCCTCGGCTATCTCGCGGTCGGCACTGCCACCGCGTTGTACTGCTCCGGCGGTGAACTGAGGCCCTCCTGGGGCTGGTTGGCGGTGTCCCTGCCCCTGGTCGCGGCGGCCGGGGCGGGCGCCGGGGTCTGGTCGGCGCACGGCTGCCCGCCCGAGCCGCTGCTGGTCGCGCTGAAGGCGGTGCCGGGTCCGGTACGGCGGGTGGTGTTCGGCGCGGACGCGCGGGCCCGGGTGGACACGGCCGTACGGGCCGCCGGGGCGTCGACCGCCGTGCTGGTCGGCGGCGGGGCGCTGCTCGTCGCCGCCTCGACCGTGTGGCACGGGGACGTGGCGCGGGCGTCGTTCCTCCAGCTGACGGAGGGGTGGACGGGACGGTTCGCGGTGCTGCTGCTCGGCATGGCGCTGGTCCCCAACGCCTCCGTGTGGGCCGCGTCCTACGCCCTCGGCCCCGGCTTCGTCCTCGGCGCCGGGCACCCGGTGCATCCGCTGGCCTCCGACCCGGCCCCGCTGCTGCCGCCGTTCCCGCTGCTCGCGGCGGTCCCGGACGCGGGCCCCGGCACCCGGCTGAACTGGGCGGCCGCGCTGCTGCCGGTGGCGGCCGGGATCGTGGCCGGATGGTTCGTGGCCCGCGCGGCGGTACGACGCCGGGGGCACGGGGAGCCGCCCCGGGTGCGCTGGTCGGCGGCCCGTACCACCGGCGTGACCCTGCTGACGGCCCTGGTCTGCACCCTGCTGCTGGCCCTGCTCGCCACCTTCTCCGGCGGTCCGCTGGGCGTCGGCGCGCTCTCCCGCTTCGGCCCCCTGTGGTGGCGGACCGGTCCGGCGGCGGGCGCCTGGACCGCGCTGCTCGGCATGCCGACGGCCCTCGTCGCACGGGCGTGGCGGATGCGGGGCGCGGGGGCCCTGAGGGCGGCGACGGATTCGGAGAAACCGGCGGGCGGGCAGCAGCCCAAGGATTCAGGGAAGCCGAAGGACTCAGGGAGGCCCAAGGACTCAGGGAAGCCGAAGGGCTCCGGGAAGCCGAAAGACACCGGGAAGCCGAAGGACTCGGCGAAAGCCGACGGCAAGGCCAAGCGCGCCGAGGACAAGGCCAGGCGCGAGGACAGCCGCCCCGACGAGGACGCCTACGACATCCTCCCGGCCGAGCCCCCGGCGGAACTCCGCGTCGGGCTCCCCGCCGAGGCTCCCACCACGGAAACCACGAAAGCCGAACCGGAAACCACGGAAGCCGAACCCGCGGCAGCCGCCGAACCCACGGAGACCGCCCCGCCCAAGGAAACCCCCGGAACCCCCGGAACCCCCTGACCTCGCCTTTTGTTCCGTTCGCTACTCGTTCCCCGCCCCGAGGACGCCCCTCAGCTGCTCCGGCAGCAGCGTCTGGCACGACTGCTTGGCCTCGTGCGTGAGCGCGTCGTCCACACATGTGAAGTAGTCGCGGTAGACGAACTGGACGGTGAAGGTGGAGGCGACGAGCACCAGGGCCAGGGACGCCGTGACCAGCCCGCCGACGGCCGCCGTCGTCTGGGGGCGGCCGGGGGCCGGGGCCGGCTTGTCCGGGTCGGCGGCGCGGGGCTGGGCGCGCAGGGTGCTGATGCCCCAGTACAGCGCGAGGGCGCCCAGCAGCAGCGACACGTACGGCCAGCTGAACAGCGCGAAGAAGATGGCCCACATCCCGGACAGCAGCGCGTAGCGCGCCCGGCGCTGGACCGGGTCGGTGGGGTCCCAGCGCATACCCGAGCCCGGGCCGCCCCGGCCGCCGCCGCCCTGTCCGCCAGGCCCCTGGGGACCCGCGCCGGGACGCTCGCCGAAGCCGCCCGAGGACCGGCCGGGCTGCCGGTCGCTCCACTGGCTGCCCCACGCGCCGCCGCCCTGACCGCCCTGACCGCCGTGATCACCCTGACCCCCACCGGAACCGGGAGAACCGGAAGGACCGGAAGAACCGGAGGAGCCGCCCGGGTGCCGCGGCTGCCACGGCCGGTCCGGTGTGCCTTCCGGCGGCGGCGCGAACGGATTGTCCTGCTGCCGTCCGCCCTCGTCCCCGCGGCCGTCCCGCCCGGGGTCGCCGTTCTGCCCCGCGCCGGAGCCGCCGGACCCGCTGGATCCACCGGAACCGCCCCGCGGGGCGTCGGGCGGCGTCGAAGGCCGCTCGCGCAGCAGCACTCCGTCGCGCTCCCCTCCCTGGGCCGGTGCTGGCGGGAACGTGAGGAGTCGCAGGCTGCGGACGGGCATCAAAAGAGCGTCTTCCCCTAGATCAACACGGCTGGTCGTCGTGAGCTTCCACCCCGTCAACGTGCCGCACGACGACCGCGTTCCCGGGGCTGCTCCTGTCGATTCCCTGCGAACGCTACCTCCCGGCCACGCACCCGTCCCGTGGGGGCCGTCCGCGGTGCCGGTATCGTTGCTGGCGGTCGGCCGCTTCGTAGACTTCCCCGTATCCCGGGGCGCGAAGCATTCGTACGAATGTACAAACAGCCGACGGTACAGACCGTTTCTTGAGAAAGGGCTCCACCGTGGCCGCCAACCCCGTGGCCAAGCGCCTCGTCGTGCTGGTCTCCGGATCCGGCACCAACCTCCAGGCGCTCCTTGACGAGATCGAGAGCGCCGGAGCCGAGGCGTACGGCGCGCGGATCGTCGCCGTCGGGGCCGACCGCGACGGCATCGAGGGGCTCGCCCGCGCCGAGCGCGCCGGGCTGCCGACCTTCGTGTGCCGGGTGAAGGACCACGCGAGCCGCGAGGAGTGGGACGCCGCCCTCGCCGCGGCGGTCGCGGCGTACGAGCCCGACCTCGTGATCTCCGCGGGGTTCATGAAGATCGTGGGCAAGGAGTTCCTCGCGCGCTTCGGCGGGCGGTTCGTCAACACCCACCCGGCCCTGCTGCCCAGTTTTCCCGGCGCCCACGGGGTCCGCGACGCGCTCGCGTACGGCGCCCGGGTCACCGGCTGCACCGTCCACTTCGTCGACGACGGCGTCGACACCGGGCCGATCATCGCGCAGGGCGTGGTGGAGATCCGGGACGAGGACGACGAGAGCGCGCTGCACGAGCGCATCAAGGAAGTCGAGCGAAGGCTGCTCGTCGAGGTCGTGGGGCGGCTCGCCCGCAACGGCCATCGCATTGAGGGACGAAAGGTAGTTATCCAGTGACCGCCGAGAGCAACAAGCGGCCCCTTCGCAGGGCGCTCGTCAGCGTCTACGACAAGACCGGCCTGGAAGAGCTGGCGCGCGGGCTGCACGAGGCCGGTGTCGAGCTGGTGTCGACCGGTTCCACTGCCTCCCGCATCGCCGCCGCCGGGGTCCCGGTCACCAAGGTCGAGGAGCTGACCGGCTTCCCCGAGTGCCTGGACGGCCGGGTCAAGACCCTGCACCCGAAGGTGCACGCGGGCATCCTCGCCGACCTGCGCCTGGAGAGCCACCGCGCGCAGCTCGACGAGCTGGGCGTGGCGCCGTTCGACCTGGTCGTGGTGAACCTCTACCCGTTCCGCGAGACCGTCGCCTCCGGCGCCTCGGCCGACGAGTGCGTGGAGCAGATCGACATCGGCGGCCCCTCGATGGTCCGCGCCGCCGCCAAGAACCACCCCTCGGTCGCCGTGGTCACCAGCCCCGACCGGTACGCGGACGTCCTCGCGGCCGTCAAGGACGGCGGCTTCGACCTGGCCGCCCGCAAGCGGCTGGCCGCCGAGGCGTTCAAGCACACCGCCGCCTACGACGTGGCCGTCGCCTCCTGGTTCGCCGCCGACTACGCGCCCGTGGACGACTCGGCCTTCCCGGACTTCACCGCCGCCACCTACGAGCGCAAGAACACCCTGCGCTACGGCGAGAACCCGCACCAGGGCGCCGCGCTGTACGTCGACGGCACCGGCGGCCTGGCCGAGGCGGAGCAGCTGCACGGCAAGGAGATGTCGTACAACAACTACACGGACACGGACGCCGCGCGCCGTGCCGCGTACGACCACGCCGAGCCCTGCGTCGCGATCATCAAGCACGCCAACCCCTGCGGCATCGCGGTCGGCGCGGACGTCGCCGAGGCGCACCGCAAGGCGCACGCCTGCGACCCGCTGTCCGCGTTCGGCGGCGTCATCGCCGTGAACCGGCCGGTCAGCAAGGAGATGGCCGAGCAGGTCGCGGAGATCTTCACCGAGGTCATCGTCGCCCCGGACTACGAGGAGGGGGCCCTGGAGGCCCTCACCAAGAAGAAGAACATCCGCGTGCTGAGGGCCCAGGGCGGGCCCGCGGGCGCGGTCGAGGCCAAGCCGGTCGACGGCGGTCTGCTGCTCCAGGTCGCCGACCGGCTCCAGGCCGAGGGCGACGACCCCGCCGACTGGACGCTGGCCAGCGGCGAGGCGCTGTCCGCCGAGGAGCTGAAGGACCTCGCGTTCGCCTGGAAGGCGTGCCGCGCGGTGAAGTCCAACGCGATCCTGCTCGCCAAGGACGGCGCCTCGGTCGGTGTCGGCATGGGCCAGGTCAACCGCGTCGACTCCTGCAAGCTCGCGGTCGAGCGGGCCGGCGAGGAGCGCGCCCGGGGCTCCTACGCGGCCTCCGACGCCTTCTTCCCCTTCCCCGACGGCCCGCAGATCCTGATCGACGCCGGTGTCCGCGCGATCGTCCAGCCCGGCGGCTCCGTCCGTGACGAGCTGGCCGTCGAGGCGGCCCAGAAGGCGGGCGTGACCATGTACTTCACGGGCACGCGCCACTTCTTCCACTGAGCCCGCGTCTGAGCCGCGTCTGAGCCGCGTCTGAGTCGCGTCGCGCTGAGCGGGCACGCGTACGGCGGCCTCCGGCCCTCCCCCGAGGGGACCGGAGGCCGCCGCGCCGTATGCCGGGTCAGCAGGGACGCAGGGAGAAGATCGGATTCCAGGTGGCGGTGCCGGCCTGGTACGCGGTCGAGGTCCAGCGGACGCTGCCGTCCTGGTTGAAGAACCGGGCGACCGTGCCGGGCGTCTGGTTGTTGGTGAACGGGCCGTCACCGGTCCAGTTGTTCACCGTCCAGGTCTGGCACTTGTAGAAGTCGAACTTCGTGCCCTTGACGACCATGCAGAGGTGGCCGTACGCGCAGTCCAGGTCCTTCGCGGCGAGCCTGCCCCGCGGGGCCTTCGTGAGCGTGAGGCCGTCGTAGCGGACCTGGTCCCGCGTCACCTTCAGCGCGGCCGGGTGGCCCGGCAGCACCTGGTCGGCGACGCGCTCGACGGCGGTGACCCGGGTGCCGTCCGGGGCGGCGGCGGTGGCCGCGGCCGTGGAGCCGGCGAGCAGGGCGGTGGCCGCGACGAGCAGCGCGGCGGGCTTGGCGATATTCACTGTTCCCCCATGTGAACGAGCGAGGTGGTCGCTCCGCCGTGGCGGAGTGGTTCCACCGTCCCAGCCGGGCCCCGGGGCCGGTACCTCGGACGTCTCAGGGTGTGTACTGTGCGAGCCCGCGGGCGACCTCCGCGCAGTACGCGCGGTACGCCGCCGGGATCCCGCCCGCGGCCTCGACCTTCTTGTACGACGTCCGGTACGCGGCCGCGTCCAGCAGCCGCCGGTCACCGGGCAGGTCCGCCTTCAAGTGGGCGTCGATGAAGCACAGATAGCGGCCCATCGCCGGGATGGACACCGCCGGGGTCAGCGGGGGCGTGGGGGTCGCGGCGGCGGGGATGCCGTCGTCCCGCATCCACCAGCGCAGCACGGCCGGGGTCCAGCGGGCGATGCCGTACTCCTGGGTGCCCGGGTCGGCGAGGTCCGCGTCGAAACCGCTCTCGGCCCTCAGCATGGCCGCGATCAGCGCCGGGCTGACGTCCGGGCGGGGGCAGCCGTGGGCGGCGTCCACGATCAGCCGCCGGTAGCGCACCGGAACGCCCCGGTCGGTGCGCAGTTCGGCGGCGCCGTAACGGGCCAGGGCCTTGCCGTCGTCGCCGGAGTGCCGGTGGTCGAGGCCGTACCCGGCGAGTGCGGCGAGTGCGGCGGCCCCGAGGGCCAGGACGGCCGTACGGCGGCGGCCGGAGCGCGTGAGGCGGGGCGGCCGGGGTGGCCGGCCGGTGCCGTGAGGCGGGGCGGCCGGGGTGGCCGGCCGGTGCCCGCGGCGGCCGTGACCCGGCGCAGCAGCGCCCCGGTGCCGATCCGGTCGGCGTGCGTACGGGCCAGGCAGTCCCGGACGATCTCCCGCCAGGCGTCCGGGAGTTCGGCCGACAGCCGCAGTTCCTCGGTGCCGCGCGCATAGGCGACGGCGGCGTCCCGGCGGGCCGCGGGGGTGCCGCCGGGCAGCGGGAAGGAGCCGGTGAGCAGGAGGTGGGCGAGCACGCCGAAGGCCCAGATGTCGGCCGACGGGCGGATCGGGCGGCCGCGTTCGCCGATCTCCGCCCACAGCAGCTCGGGCGGGGTGTAGTCGGGGGTGGAGAAGGCGGGCGTGTAGCCATGGGTGCCCTCCAGCTCGGCGGCCATGTTGAAGTCGGCGAGCCGCGCCGAACCGTCCGCCATCAGCAGCACGTTGGCCGGTTTGAGATCGCCGTGCACCCAGCCCGCCCGGTGCAACTGGCCGAGTCCTTCGGCGACATGGACCAGCAGCGCGGGCCCGGCGGCCGGCCGGGGCGCGGCGGCGAGCAGCGCGGACAGGGAGCCCTCCGCGCGTTCCAGTACGAGGACGGTGGCGCCGTCGAGTTCGGGGCACCCGGGGTCGTCGACGACGAGGGTCTCGTACATCCGGATCAGCCGCGGCTGCCGCAGCCGTCGTAACAACGCGACCTCGCGCTCGACCAGTTCGCGCAGATGGGCGAGGTGACGGGGGGTGCCGGTGCCGGTGGGGAGGAACTTCAGGGCGGCGCCGCGGGGGAGCCGGGCGTCCGGCCCGCCGGTCCGCCGGGCGGCGTACACGCTCCCGAAGGCGCCCGTCGCGAGCGGCCGGCGGACCTCCCAGTCGCCGACCCGGTAACCCCTGGGCACCGGGACGGCGTACGGCTCGGTCACCGGGCGGTCCGGCCCGCGGCACCGGATCCGGACCCGGTGCCGGACCCCGGTCCGGGGCCGGTCCTCGGTCCGGTGCCCGCCAGCACGATCAGGTCGTCCTCGCGCACCAGGTCGAAGCGGAGCGCCAGCGAGACCAGGGACTCCTTCTTGCCGTTCAGCCGCGGGCCCGGATCCGCCGTGTCCGGGCCGGGTTTGAGCCGCAGCTTCACCGCGAGGTAGTCGATGTTCCACTGCACCGAGGTGCGCGAGGCGGCCGGCCAGCGGGGCGCCAGCCGGGCCACGACCTGGTCGACGGTGGGCGGCGGGGCGTGCGGATCACCGCGCAGCCGGGGCTCGCACAGGGCGGCCAGCACGGCGAAGTAGCGCTTGGTGCGGTCGACGGAGAAGGCCGGGGCGGTGGTGTCGCCGTCGGTCCCGCAGCCGTCGCGCAGATAGTCGTGGCGCGGCGCCCACACCTCGACGGCGAGCAGGTCGCCGCCCGCGGGCAGCACGATCCGGGAGAACTCGAAGGGCACCGGCGCGTCGAGCCTGCCCGGCCCGACCTTGATGTGCTCGCCCGCGCCCTCCGGGTTCTCCACGACGTACGTCTGGTGCGCGGACAGATTGCTCAGCGTCCAGAACGCGCCCTGGGCGCCGAGTTCACCGGCCCGGCGCGAGACCCCCTCGTGCGGGATCGGCAGATCGTTCCCGGGCGCCCGCCCGAAGCGGAGGCGCTCGCCGGGGGCGAGGCGGATCTGACCGTGCTGCTGCCGGTCCTCCGTGGTCGGCGGAGGTACGACGATGATGCTGTACAAGGTGCGTCTCCCCGTGCCTGACGGCTGTTCCCAGAGTAGGGCGACGCAGCGGGGCCGTGTCCCCCCTTCAAGGGTGAGACACGGCCCCGGATGCCGAATGGCGCGAAGTGTTCCTTTTCGCGCGGGCGGCGCGGTGACGCGGGCGGCTCAGTAGCGCGGGCGGCCGAACCAGGCCTTGCCGTCGGCACCGCCGACGAAGCAGGCGATCAGGATGCCCAGCACGATGTGGAAGATGCCCACGACGACGAGGAACGGGTAGACGCCGAGCACCGCGGTCAGGATGCCGAACACCAGCGTCGTGACCCGCAGGTTGTTGCCGCCGGAGGAGAACTTCGTGGCCAGCACGATCGCCCACACCAGCCAGGCGAGCGCGAGCACCACGAAGGCCCACAGCACGCCCACCGGGTAGTCGGCGACGCCCGGCACGGAGTTGTCGTTCTTGGCCTTGTTGACGGCCACGGCGAAGAAGGCGAAGAGACCCACGCCGATGACCTGGAGGGCGACGATCACCCACAGCATCACGCGGGCCGCGTTGACCTTGCCCGGCATGGTGGTCATCGGGGCGGCGCCGTACGACTGCTGGACCGGCGGCGCGGCGGGGTAGCCGTACCCGGGCTGCTGCGGCTGTCCCTGGGGAGCGCCGTAGGGGTTGTTCGGGTCGCCGTAGCTCATGGCTGGTGTTCCTCCGTTGTTCGAGCGAGTGCGGGGACGAGGCGCGGCACTGCACGGAGGAGAGTTTCTACAGATGCGGTCCATCCCCCCGATGAGCTGCCCGCTGCACTGTGCTGTTCATGGTTCTTGACCGGATACTGACTTGTCCAGCCGTAATCCCCGGGTGTTGTGCAAGTGCAACATCGGTGATCACCCGGACATGTGCCCGGACCCTGGTCGGGACCCGGATACGGCCCCGGATTGGAACCCGGGGGCGGTCATCCTGGAGGATGGGGGTATGACCGCCCAGATTCTCGATGGCAAGGCCACCGCAGCCGCGATCAAGTCCGATCTGACCGCCCGCGTGGCGGCGCTGAAGGAGAAGGGCGTCACGCCCGGCCTCGGCACGATCCTGGTCGGGGACGACCCCGGCAGCCGCAAGTACGTCGCGGGCAAGCACCGCGACTGCGCCGAGGTGGGCCTCGCCTCCATCCAGCGGGAGCTGCCGGCCACGGCCGGCCAGGAGGAGATCGAGGCGGTCGTTCGCGAGCTGAACGAGGACCCGGCCTGCACCGGCTACATCGTCCAGCTGCCGCTGCCCAAGGGCATCGACGAGAACCGCATCCTGGAGCTGATGGACCCGGCCAAGGACGCGGACGGCCTGCACCCGATGAACCTCGGGCGCCTGGTCCTCAACGAGCCCGCCCCGCTGCCCTGCACCCCCAACGGCATCCTCACCCTGCTGCGCCGCTACGGCGTGGAGATCAAGGGCGCCGAGGTCGTGGTCGTCGGCCGGGGCGTCACCATCGGACGCCCGATGCCGCTGCTGCTCACCCGCCGCAGCGAGAACGCCACCGTGACCCAGTGCCACACCGGCACCCGCGATCTGTCCGCCCACCTCAAGCGGGCCGACATCGTCGTCGCGGCGGCCGGCTCCCCGCACCTGATCCGCGCCGAGGACATCAAGCCGGGCGCGGCCGTCCTGGACGTGGGCGTCTCCCGCAACGCCGAGGGCAAGATCGTCGGTGACGTCCACCCGGACGTGACCGAGGTGGCCGGTTTTATCTCCCCCAACCCCGGCGGTGTCGGTCCGATGACCCGGGCCCAGCTGCTGGTCAACGTGGTCGAGGCGGCGGAGCGCAGTGCCGGCTGAGGACACGCGGGACGGTGCGGAGACCGTCCGTGACGCGATCAGCGCCCCCGACGCCGAGGGGCGCCCGCGGCGGGTCACCCGCCGCTTCCCGTTGTTCACGCGGGACACCGCACGGCCGGAGGGCGGTGGCCGGGCCGCGTCCGGCGGCGCGCCCGCGCCCGCCCGGCAGTGGCCCCTGCTGGTGGTGCTCGGCACGGTCGGGCTCGGCCTGCTGCTGACCGCGTTCGACGCGTTCCGGGTCGGCACCCTGCTGATCGGCGCCGCGCTGCTGGCCGGCGCGGTGCTGCGCTGGATGCTGCCCGGCGTCGGCATGCTCGCGGTCCGCTCCCGCTTCACCGACATCAGCACCTACGGCGTCCTCGGTCTGGCGATCGTCCTGCTGGCCCTGATGGCCCAGCCGCATCCCCTGCTGGAGATCCCGTTCCTGAGCAACACGCTGCACTTCACGATGACCAAATGATGACCAAGTAGGGCCGGTGGTACGGCGGTTCGTCCCCACCCCCGATGAGGGACGAACCGCCGCCCGACACACCCTGGCTCGTGGCCGAGGACCTGATCAACAGCTGTCTTCGCGCTGTGGCACGGAAGTGACCGTTCCGCTGAACGGTGACCGTCCGGTACGGAATTGGGGATGAGGGGGGAGACGATGTCTCGTTGGCAGACCTTGCCGAGCGAACTCGACCCGGAGATCAAGGAGTTCGTCAGTCAGCTGCGGTGGCTCGTGGACCTCGGCGGGCTCGGCGGCGCGGCCCTGGCCGACCGCACGGGCTACGGCAGGGCGTCCTGGGAGGACTACCTCGCCGGACGACGTCTCGCCCCCAAGGGCGCCGCCGTCGCGCTGGCCGAGGCGGCGGGGACCAGCCCGGTGCCGATCATCACGATGTGGGAGCTGGCCGAACGGGCGTGGAGCCGGGCGGAGTTGGGGCACGAGCACGCGGCGCCGGGAGACCGGGCCGTGAGCGGGACCGAGGGCGGGTCGCTCGGCGTCCCGAGGATTCCCGCTCAGCCGACGGCGGCGGAGGCGGCGCGGCGCGGGGGTACGGCGGCGGACTCGTCCGGCGGTAACTCGTGGGGGCTGGCCGGGTACCAGGGTCCCTCGCGGGCGACCGGGCGGCCGGGGGCGTGGCCGGAGCCGGTGCGGGTCCCCGATGAGCCGGAGTCGCAGAGTCCACAGAGTCTTCAGGGCCCCGAGAACCCTCAGGGGCCTCAGGGGCCTCAGAGACCTCAGGGACCGGGACCTCAGGGACCTCAGGGTTCCGCCCCCGTACAGCCCCCCGCCCCCGCCCCCGGCTCAGCCCCCGACCCCGAGCCCGGCCCCGACGCCAAGCCCGGGTACCGGCAGCCGGTGCTGATGTTCCTCGGCGGGTTCGTCACGGTGCTGCTGATCATCCTCGGCGTCTTCCACTTCACCGGGTCCCACGGCGGCGGCAGGCACGCGGCCGGGTCCGGGAAGCCCGCACGGAGCGCGAGTCCGAAGGCGAGCCCCCCGCCCGGGGTGGAGTGCTCCGGCTCGGACTGTGCGGGCAAGGACGCCGAGACGATGGGGTGCAGCGGCGACCAGGTGACCACCGCCCAGACCGTCACCCTCGGCACCACCATCCTGGAGGTCCGCTACAGCAAGGTCTGCGGCACCGCGTGGGGCCGTATCACCGGCGCGGTGCCCGGCGACAAGGTCCAGGTCACCGCGGCGCGGGGCAAGGTCCGCGAGTCAGGGGAGGCCACCGAGGCGGGCGACACCATCGCCTACACCCCGATGATCGCCGTGCCGGATCCGGCCCGGGCGACGGCGTGCGCCACGCTCGCGTCGGGCCGCACGGGGTGCACGCGGTGAAGCCGAACGAATGAATTCGGGATCGGCAGGCATGGCCGCGCGGATCCTGGGCACGCGAACGGATACCCCCCACGGGAGACCGGTACGCCGGTACCCCCACCGGCGGCCGTTTCCGTCCACCCTCTCCGGACGGACGGCCGCCTTTTTCGTACCCCGTGATCTTCTGTGGGGTGAGCCACAGGGCCCCGTACGTCTCGCATGCCGGATGCGCGATAGCCTGACCGCTGGATCTCTCTTGATGCCAAGAGATCGATCATCCGCCCGGGGCAGGGACGCCCCACCGCCAGCTGTCATACGGAGAACGCCATGACCCGCACTCCCGTGAACGTCACCGTCACCGGCGCGGCCGGCCAGATCGGTTACGCCCTGCTCTTCCGCATCGCCTCCGGCCAGCTGCTCGGCGCGGACGTGCCGGTCCGCCTGCGCCTCCTGGAGATCACCCCGGCGCTCAAGGCCGCCGAGGGTACGGCCATGGAGCTGGACGACTGCGCCTTCCCGCTGCTCCAGGGCATCGACATCTCCGACGACCCGAACGTCGCCTTCGACGGCGCCAACGTGGCCCTGCTGGTCGGCGCCCGCCCGCGCACCAAGGGCATGGAGCGCGGTGACCTGCTGGAGGCCAACGGCGGCATCTTCAAGCCGCAGGGCAAGGCCATCAACGACCACGCCGCGGACGACATCAAGGTCCTGGTCGTCGGCAACCCGGCCAACACGAACGCGCTGATCGCGCAGGCGGCGGCGCCGGACGTACCGGCCGAGCGGTTCACCGCGATGACCCGTCTGGACCACAACCGGGCGCTGACGCAGCTGGCGAAGAAGACGGGCTCGACCGTCGCCGACATCAAGCGGCTGACGATCTGGGGCAACCACTCCGCCACGCAGTACCCGGACATCTTCCACGCGACGGTCGGCGGCAAGAACGCGGCGGAGGTCGTGGCCGACGAGAAGTGGCTGGCCGAGGACTTCATCCCGACCGTCGCCAAGCGCGGCGCGGCGATCATCGAGGCGCGTGGCGCGTCCTCCGCCGCGTCCGCCGCGAACGCCGCGATCGACCACGTGCACACCTGGGTCAACGGCACGGCCGAGGGCAACTGGACGTCCATGGGCATCCCGTCCGACGGTTCGTACGGTGTGCCGGAGGGCCTGATCTCCTCCTTCCCCGTCACCACGAAGGACGGCGCGTACGAGATCGTGCAGGGTCTGGAGATCAACGAGTTCTCCCGCGCCCGCATCGACGCGTCCGTCAAGGAGCTCTCGGAGGAGCGCGAGGCGGTGCGCGCGCTCGGCCTGATCTGACGGTAGTTCTCACGCGGGCCCCGCACCGGAATCCTCCGGTGCGGGGCCCGCGTGTATGTGCCGTGTGCCCCTAGGGGGTTGCCGCCGGTGCCGGTCGTGCGGTCAACGTCTCGCGCCTGCCGTACCCCCTCACCACCACCCCCGTAGCCACCAGTACCGCCACCCCCACCGCCCGCAGCGCCGGTCCCATTCCCTGGAGCAGGTCGGCATGGCCCGAGAGGACCGTGCCGGTCACGGCGACGCCGAGGGCCGCGCCCGTTTCGCGGGCCGTGGTGCCGAGGCCCGAGCCCAGGCCCGCCTGGTGCGGGGGGAGGGAGGTGACGACGCCCAGGGTGAGCGGCGGCATGGACAGGCCCGCGCCGGTGGAGATGACCAGTAGCCAGCAGACGAAGAGCCCGTACGGGGTGGATCCGGACGCCGTGGACGCGCCGAGCAGACCGAGACCGATGAGCGCGAGCCCGGTGCCGACGAGGGTGCGGGGGTGGTCGGACCAGCGCTTGGCCAGGATCTGCGCGCCCGCCATCCCGATCACCAGCGGCATGATCGCCACCCCGGTGACGGCGGGACCGTACCCCTTGACCTCTTGCAGATACTGCGAGTTGACGAAGAACAGGGAGAAGAGGCCGAAGAACCCGGTCGCCGTGCCGAGGGACGCCGCCCGCAGCCGGGGCGAGGCGAAGACCCGCGGGTCGAACAGCGGACCCCGGGCGCGCAGCGCGTGCACCGTGAACGCCGCCACCAGCACCGCCCCCGCACCGAACGCACCGGCGATCCGGGCCGACAGCCAGCCGTACGACGGCCCCTCGATGATCCCGAACAGCACGGCCACAAGCCCCGCGATCAGCAGCGAAGCGCCGAGCGGATCGGTGTGGCCCGACGCCGACCGCTCCGTGCGCGGGACGACGCGTGCCACCACCGCGATCAGCAGCGCCGCGAGCGGCACCATGGCCCAGAACAGCGCCCGCCAGCCGAGGAACTGACCCGCGAGCCCGCCGCCGAGATTGCCCGCGGCCCCGCCGAGGCCGATCGACAGCGTCCACGCGGCCATCGCGCCGGACAGCCCCCGGCCCACGATCAGCACGAGCGGCGCCCCCGCCAGCGCACTGGTCGCGGCGCCCGCCGCGAACAGCGTGAGCCCGGCGAGCAGCGCGCCCTTGCGCCCGTGCCGGTCCCCGAGGGCCCCGGCGGGGATCAGCAGTCCGGCGAAGACGATGACATAGGCGTCGACCGTCCACAGGATCTCGGCGCCCGAGGGACGCAGCGCGGACGAACTCAGCTGCGGTATCAGCAGGTTGATCGCCGCCACCATGCTCTGCGCGACCAGGACACAGGCGCACAGGGCGAGCAGGGCGGGGCGTTTCAGGGCGTGCGAGGGCACGGCTCCTCCTGGGAGCTGGACGGTGAAAGGGGATGCGCGTTCACCGTAGGCTCCTCTCCGACCTGCACTCCAGTGCAACTTATGCAAGGAATGAATGCGCATGACGCAATCCACGAGCCTCGACCTGAATCTGCTGGTCGCGCTGGACGTGCTCCTGGAGGAGCAGAGCGTGCGGGGCGCCGCGCGCCGACTGCATCTGTCCGAGCCGGCCATGAGCCGCACCCTCGGCCGCATCCGCAAGGCGCTCGGCGATCCCGTCCTGGTGCGGGCCGGCCGGCAGCTGGTGCCGACCCCGCACGCCCTGGCCGTGCGCGCCGAGGTCAGTGCCGTGGTGGAGCGGGCCCGCGCCCTGTTCGCGCCCGGCCGGGACACCGACCTGGGCACGGTCAGCCGTACCTTCACGATCCTCGGCCATGACGCGATCGTCGCCACCCATGGCGCCGCCCTCCTCGCCCGCGCCGCGCGCGAGGCCCCCGGCATCCGGCTGCGCTTTTTGTCCGAGAGCCACATCGACGGCCCGTTCCTGCGCCAGGGCACCGCGGACCTGGAGATCGGGGTGATCGACACCACCGCCCCCGAGGTGCGTCAGGAGACGGTCTACGAGGACCGCATGCTCGGCGTCGTACGGTCCGGACACCCTTTGCTGGACGGCGAGTTGACCCCCGAGCGGTTCGCCTCGGCGGCCGGTCACCTCATCGTGTCCCGGCGCGGCCGGCTGCGCGGACCGGTCGACGACGCGCTGGCCGAGCTGGGGTTGAGCAGACGGGTGGTGGCCAGCGTCGGCACCTACCCGGCGTCGCTGTTCGTGCTGCGCGAGACCGATCTCATCGGCCTGATCAGCCCCTGGGCCCGCCCGCTCGCCGAACCCCTCGGGCTGACCGTCTTCGAGGTCCCGCTGCGGCTCCCCGCCGCCCCGGTCGGCTTCGCCTGGCACCCCCGCCACGACGCCGACCCGGCCCACGCCTGGCTGCGCGCCCGGGTCCGCGAGCTGATGGAACAGGGCGCCGGTCCCACCGCCACGGGCTGTACCGGTCCCATGGACCGAACGCAGCGCCCCGGATAACCGTTTCTGTCTGTTTTCCGCCGTCTTTTTAGTGACGCCGCGCACTTTTGGTGACTGATTCCGCATGCAAACGGAGGTCGGGGGCAGGGGGCCACGGTCCCTGAGCCGGCCCTTCGCGTGACACGGGGGCATCGAACAGTAACGGAAGGCAACACCGATCATGGCGGACAGCACGGCACGACAGACCCAGGCGACCATCCACGCGGGAGGCGAGTGGCTGACGGCGGTCTCCGGGGCGACCCGGGAGATCCTCGACCCCGCGGACGCCCGGCCGTTCGCCGTGGTCGCGGAGGGGGACGAGAAGGACGCCGAGCGCGCCGTGGCCGCGGCCCGGCAGGCGTTCGACCACGGCCCCTGGCCGACCACCCCCGTCGCCGAGCGCGCCGCCCTGCTGCGCCGCGTCGCCGATCTCCTCGTACGCGATCGCGAAGCGCTCGGCCGTCTAGAGGCCCAGGACGCGGGCAAGACCGTGGAAGAGGGCCGGGTCGACATCGACTGTGTCGCCGACGCCTTCCGCTACTTCGCCGACCTGGTGGCCGCTGAGGCCCCCGGCCGCGTCGTGGACGCCGGGTCGCCCGACATCCACAGCGTCGTCGTACATGAGCCGGTCGGCGTCTGCGCCCTGATCACCCCCTGGAACTACCCGCTGCTCCAGGCCAGTTGGAAGATCGCCCCGGCGCTCGCGGCCGGCAACACCTTCGTGATCAAGCCCAGCGAGATCACCCCGATGACCACCGTCGCGCTGATCGAGCTGCTGGTGGAGGCCGGACTGCCCGCGGGCGTCGCCAACATCGTCACCGGCCCCGGCCACACCGTCGGCGCCCGGTTCGCCGAGCACCCCGACGTCGATCTGGTCTCCTTCACCGGCGGACTGGTCAGCGGCACCAAGGTCGCCCAGGCAGCCGCGCCGAGCGTGAAGAAGGTCGCCCTCGAACTCGGCGGCAAGAACCCCAACGTGGTCTTCGCCGACGCCTGCGCCACCGAGGAGGGCTTCGACACCGCCGTCGACCAGGCGCTGAACGCGGCCTTCATCCACAGCGGCCAGGTCTGCTCGGCCGGTGGCCGGCTCATCGTCGAGGAGTCGGTGCGCGACCGCTTCGTCGCCGAACTCGCCCGCCGCGCCCAGCGGATCAGGATCGGCCGCGGCACCGCGGACGGCGTCGAGGTCGGCCCGCTCGTCTCCGCGCAGCAGCGCGCGAGGACCGAGGCGTACGTCGCCTCCGCGCTCGCCGAGGGCGCCGTCCTGCGCTGCGGCGGCAAGCGGCCCGAACCCGCCCCCGAGCGGCCCGAGTCCGGCTACTACTACGAGCCGACCGTCCTCGACGGCTGCCACCGCGAGATGAAGGTCGTCCGCGAGGAGGTCTTCGGACCCGTCCTCACCGTCGAGACCTTCACCACCGAGGACGAGGCCGTCCGCCTCGCCAACGACACCGAGTACGGCCTCGCCGGTGCCGTGTGGACCACCGACCCCGGCAGGGCCCGGCGCGTCGCGGCCCGGCTGCGTCACGGCACCGTCTGGATCAACGACTTCCACCCCTACCTGCCGCAGGCGGAGTGGGGCGGCTTCGGCAAGAGCGGCACCGGCCGCGAGCTGGGCCCCGCCGGACTCGCCGAGTACCGGGAGACCAAGCACGTCTACCAGAACCTCGCGCCGAAGCCGGTGCGCTGGTTCTCCGGCTGAGTCAACTCCGTTCGGAAAAGCCCTGGTTCGGGCCCCGAGACCTCTCGACACCCCCTGGAGCGGCACTCCATGTCCCACACCCCCCACGTCTACGACTACGTCGTCATCGGCGGCGGCACCGCGGGCTCGGTCATCGCCTCCCGCCTCACCGAGGACCCCGATGTCACCGTCGCCGTCATCGAGGGCGGCCCCAGCGACATCGACCGCGAGGACGTCCTCACCCTGCGCCGCTGGCTGGGCCTGCTCGGCGGTGATCTCGACTACGAGTACACCACCGTCGAGCAGCCAAACGGCAATTCCCACATCCTGCACAGCCGCGCCAAGGTCCTCGGCGGCTGCTCCTCGCACAACACCCTGATCTCCTTCAAGCCGCTGCCCTCCGACTGGGACGAGTGGGAGCAGGGCGGCGCCAAGGGCTGGGGCGCGGTGCCGATGGAGGCGTACTTCGCCCGGCTGCGCAACAACATCGTGCGCGTCGCCGACAAGGACCAGAACGCCATCGCCAAGGACTGGATCGACGCGACGAAGACCGCGATCGGCGTCCCCGAGGTGATCGGCTTCAACGACAAGCCGTTCCACGAGGGCGTCGGCTTCCTCGACCTCGCCTACCACCCGGAGGACAACAAGCGCTCCTCCGCCTCCGTCGCCTACCTCCACCCGCACATCGAGGCCGGTGACCGCCCCAACCTCACGCTGCTGCTGGAGACCTGGGCGTACCGGCTGGAGCTGGACGGCAAGCGCGCCACCGGCGTCCACGTCCGCACCAAGGACGGCGCCGAGCGGCTGATCAGCGCCCGTCAGGAGGTCGTCGTCTGCGCCGGAGCCGTCGACTCCCCGCGCCTGCTGCTGCTCTCCGGCATCGGCCCGAAGCGGGACCTCGAAGCGCTGGGCATCCCGGTCGCGCACGATCTGCCGGGCGTCGGCGAGAACCTCCAGGACCACCCCGAGTCGGTGATCGTCTGGGAGACCAACCGGCCGCTGCCGGAGAACTCGGCGATGGACTCCGACGCCGCGCTGTTCGTGCGCCGGGACGCGTCGCTGGACGCCCCCGACCTGATGTTCCACTTCTACCAGATTCCCTTCACCGACAACCCCGAGCGCCTCGGCTACGAACGCCCCGAGCACGGCGTGTCGATGACCCCGAACATCCCCAAGTCCCGCGCCCGCGGCCGCCTCTACCTCACCAGCGCCGACCCGGAGGCCAAGCCCGCCCTCGACTTCCGGTACTTCACCGACGAGGACGGCTACGACGCGCGGACCCTCGTCGACGGCGTGAAGATAGCCCGCGAGATCGCCCGGACCGAGCCGTTCGCGGGCTGGCTGAAGCGGGAGGTCTTCCCCGGCCCCGAGGTCACCGACGACGAACAGCTCAGCGAGCTGCTGCGCAAGGCCCACCACACCGTCTACCACCCCGCCGGCACCTGCCGGATGGGCGCGGCCGACGACGAACTCGCCGTGGTCGACCCGGAGTTGAAGATCCGTGGTCTCGACGGCATTCGCATCGCGGACGCGTCCGTCTTCCCGACCGTTCCCGCCGTCAACCCCATGATCGGGGTGCTGATGGTCGGGGAGAAGGCCGTCGATCTGATCGGAGGCGATCGCCGATGAGCACCACCACTCCCACCGTCCCCACCCGCAAGCCCCCCACCGCCGGGGGCGACGCACCCGTCTTCTCGGTCTCCGGCCTGTGGAAAGTCTTCGGCCCCAAGCCCGAGCGCGTCCCCGCCGACCCCGAACTCGGCGCCCTCGACGCCGCCGAGCTGCGCGCCCGCACCGGCTGCACCGCCGCCGTCCGCGATGTCTCCTTCGACGTCCGCAAGGGCGAGGTCTTCGTGGTGATGGGCCTGTCCGGCTCCGGCAAGTCCACCCTTGTGCGCTGTCTGACCCGGCTGATCGAGCCGACCGCGGGCACCATCGCCATCGACGGCGAGGACGTCCGCGCCATGGACAGGTCCCGGCTGCGCGAACTGCGCCGGCACCGCGCCGCGATGGTCTTCCAGCACTTCGGCCTGCTCCCGCACCGCACCGTGCTCGACAACGTCGCCTACGGCCTGGAGATCCAGGGCGTCGGCAGGTCCGAGCGCCGCGAGCGCGCCGCCGAGATCGTCGCCAAGGTCGGCCTCGACGGCATGGAGCACCGCCGCCCCGGCCAGCTCTCCGGCGGCCAGCGCCAGCGCGTCGGCCTCGCCCGCGCGCTCGCCGTCGACCCCGAAGTGCTGCTCTTCGACGAGCCGTTCAGCGCCCTCGACCCCCTCATCCGCCGCGACATGCAGGACGAGGTCGCCCGCCTCCACGAGGAGGAGGGCCGCACGATGGTCTTCATCACCCATGACCTCAGCGAGGCCCTCAAGCTCGGCGACCGCATCGCCCTGATGCGCGACGGCCAGGTCGTCCAGCTCGGCACCCCCGAGGAGATCGTCGGCTCCCCGGCCGACGACTACGTCCGCGAGTTCGTCCGGGACGTGCCGCGCGAGCAGGTGCTGACCGCCCGTACGGCCATGCGCCCCGCGTCCGTGGTGGAGAGCGCCGAAGGCCCCGCGCTCACGCCGGACGCCACGGTCTCGGAGGCCATCGAGGCCGTCGCCCGCACCGGCACTCCGGCCCGTGTCATGGACGACGGCAAGTGCCTGGGCGTGGTCGACCACGAGCAGCTGCTGGGCGTGGTGGCCGGTGTGCCCGTCGCCCCGGCCACGGGCCCCCGCGCCACCCCGGAGGCCGTCTGATGGCTACCCTCACCGTCCCCGCCCTGCGCACCAGGACCCCCGCCGTCCTGCGCAACAGAGCCGTCGGCAAGCTCCTCCTGCTCGCCCTGATCACGGCCGTCCTGCTCCCGCTGCTGCACGGCCGCGCCTGGCCGCACCACCTCACGGTCAGCCTCACCCAGCCGCTGACCAGCGCCAGCGACTGGATCATCGACAACCGCGACACCCACCCCCTCTTCCTCTACTTCTTCGGCTACATCAGCGACGCCGTCGTCCTCGCCGTCCGCGCGGTCTACGTCGCCCTCCTCGCCCTCGGCTGGCCGGGCGTCACCGCGCTCGGCGCCCTCGTCGCCTGGCGGGTGGCGGGCCCCCGCCTCGCCGCCGGGACCGCCGCAGCCTTCCTCGCCTGCGGCGCGCTCGGCATGTGGGAACCGACGATGCAGACCCTCGCGCTGATGGTCGCCGCCGTCCTCGCCTCGGTGCTCGTCGGCACCGCCCTCGGCCTCGCCGGGGGACTGTCCGCGCGCCTCGACCGCGCCCTGCGCCCGGTCCTGGACACCATGCAGGTCCTCCCGGCCTTCGCCTACCTCCTCCCCGTCGTCCTGGTCTTCGGCATCGGCGTCCCCGCGGCCGTCCTCGCCACCGTCGTCTACGCCGCCCCGCCCATGGCCCGCCTCACCGCGCTCGGCCTGCGCGGCGCCGACCCCGAGGTCCTGGAGGCCGTGGAGTCGCTCGGTGCCACCCGCCGCCAGCGGCTGCTGACCGCCCGCATCCCGCTGGCCCGCAAGGAACTGCTGCTGGGCCTCAACCAGACGATCATGATGGCCCTCTCCATGGCCGTCATCGCCTCCGTCATCGGCGCCGGCGGCCTCGGTGACCGCGTCTACCAGGCCCTGTCCACCGTCGACGTCGGCCAGGCCCTCGCCGCCGGCATCCCGATCGTGCTGCTCGCCGTGGTCCTGGACCGGGTGACCGGCGCGGCCGGCGCCGACGGCGCGAAGGGATCCCGGACGATCGGCTGGCCGTACGCCCTCGCCGTCACCGCGGCCGCCGCCCTCGCCGCCCGCCTCCTCGGCGCCCTCGACTGGCCGACCGGCTGGAGCGTGCAGATCGCCGCCCCGGTCAACCGCGCCGTCGACTGGATGACCGGCCACCTCTACTCCGGCGTCCCGGTCATCGGCGGCACCGCCGACTGGGCGGCCCACTTCACCACCTGGGTCCTGGACCCGATCCGCGACGGACTCCAGGGGCTGCCCTGGTGGTCGCTGCTGCTGATCGTCGCCGCCCTCGCCTGGCTGATCGGCACCTGGCGCACCGCACTGACCGCCGTGCTCGCCCTGGCCGCGATCGGCGTGCTCGGCGTGTGGGAGCCCGCCCTCGACACCCTCTCCCAGGTACTGGCCGCCGTCGCCGTCACCCTGGTGCTCGGCTTCGCCACCGGCATCGCCGCCGCCCGCAGCGACCGCGTCGAGCGCGCGCTGCGCCCGGTCCTGGACGTCTTCCAGACGATGCCGCAGTTCGTGTACCTGATCCCGGTCGTCGCCCTGTTCGGCGTCGGCCGCGCCCCCGCGGTCGCCGCGGCCGTCGTCTACGCGCTGCCCGCCGTCGTCCGCATCACCGCGCAGGGCCTGCGGCAGGTCGACCCGGCCGCCCTGGAGTCGGCGCGCTCGCTCGGCGCGACCGGGCGCCAGCAGCTGTGGCAGGTCCAACTTCCCCTCGCCCGCCGCGCGTTGCTGCTCGCCGTCAACCAGGGCGTGGTCCTGGTCCTCGCCGTCGTCATCATCGGCGGTCTGGTCGGCGGCGGCGCCCTCGGCTACAACGTCGCCTTCGGTCTCGCCCAGGGCGACCTGGCGACCGGTCTGGTGGCCGGTGCCGCCATCGTCTGCCTGGGCCTGATGCTGGACCGGGTGACCCAGCCGACCGAACGCCGCCCGGGGAAGGGAGCCTGACATGCGGATCCGACTGCGCACGACGATCCCCGTCGCGCTCGCCGTGCTGGGGCTGACCACCGGCTGCGGCGCCGCCGACATGACCAAGCAGGCCAGCCCGTTCGCGCACACCGGCGGCGGCAAGAGCGTCACGCTGTCCGTGCAGTCCTGGGTGGGCGCCGAGTCCAATGTGGCCGTCGCCCAGTACCTGCTGGAGCACAAGCTGGGCTACCGCGTCGACACCGTGCAGGTGGACGAGGTGCCCGCGTGGGACGCGCTGAGCCAGGGCCGGGTCGACGCCATCCTGGAGGACTGGGGCCACCCCGACCAGGAGAAGCGCTACGTCGACGACAAGAAGACGATCGCCCGCGCCGGGGATCTCGGGGTGACCGGTCACATCGGCTGGTTCGTGCCGACGTACCTCGTCAAGCAGCACCCCGACATCACCGACTGGCACAACCTGAACAAGTACGCCTCCCTCTTCCGCACGGCGGAGAGCGGCGGCAGGGGCCAGCTGATGGACGGCTCACCGTCCTATGTCACCAATGACAAGGCCCTGGTGAAGAACCTGAAGCTGGACTACCAGGTCGTCTTCGCCGGTTCCGAGGCCGCGCAGATCACCCAGATGAAGCAGTTCGCCAAGGAGAAGAAGCCCTTCCTGACGTACTGGTACTCACCGCAGTGGCTGTTCAAGAAGGTCCCGATGACGGAGGTGAAGCTGCCGCCGTACAAGGACGGCTGCGACGCGGACGCGGCGAAGATCGCCTGCGCCTACCCGCGCACCCCGCTCCAGAAGTACCTCAACGCGGACTTCGCCAGGTCGGGCGGCAAGGCGGCCGACTTCCTGAAGAAGTTCCGCTGGACCACCGACGACCAGAACGAGGTCTCCCTGCTGATCGCCCAGGACAAGCTGTCCCCGGACGCGGCGGCGAAGAAGTGGGTGGACAGCCACCCCTCCGTCTGGAAGCAGTGGCTGTCCTGAGCGGCTACTGACGCAGCCCGGCGGCGAGTTCGGCCGCCGCCGCGGCGGCCCGGCGCTGGAGCTGCGGGCCGAACGTGATCCGGGTGGCCCCGAGTTCGCCGAGCGCGGCGGGCGAGGGGCCGTCCGGGGTCAGCGGGGCCAGTGCGTTCAGCGGGCCCTCGATGCCGGAGCGCAGCAGGGGCAGTACGGCCACCGGGGCCATGATCGGGTACACGCACTCGGCACCCGCCGCGATGTACGACGCGGCCCGCTCGACGGCCTGTTCGACGGCCTGTTCGACGGCCCGTCCGGGATCGCCGTCGCCGTGCACGAAGACATCGACGCGGGCGTTCAGGAAGATCCGTCCCCCGGCCGCCGCGCAGAACGCGGCCAGGTACTCGGCGTGCTCCCGGGGGTCCTTGAGCGAACCCCCGATGGAGTCCTCGATGTTGCAGCCGACGGCGCCCGCCGCCAGCAGCCGCTCCACCAGTTCCCTCGGCGCGAGCCCGTACCCGTCCTCGATGTCCGCCGTCACCGGCACGTCCACCGCGCGCGTGATCCGGGCGACCGCCGCGAACATCTCGTCCGCCGGGGTCTCGCCGTCCGCGTACCCGAGCGCGGCGGCGACCCCCGCGCTCGGCGTGGCCAGCGCCTCGAACCCCGCCTCCGCGAGCGCCCGCGCGCTGGCCGCGTCCCAGGGGCCGGGCAGGATCAGCGGGTCCCCCTGGGGGCGCCCCCGGTGCAGCGCGCGCAGCACCTGCACGCCGTCGCTCACTGGTGCTGCCCCGGCCGGTAGTGGCCCGGGGTCATCCGGGCGGTGACGCCGAACCGGTTCCAGGCGTTGATCACCGTGATCGCGGCGATCAGCCGGGCCAGCTCGGGCTCCTCGAACTGCTTGGCGGCCCGCTCGTACACCTCGTCCGGCACAAAGCCGTCGGTCAGGACGGTGATCGCCTCGGTCAGCTCGATCGCCGCCAGCTCCTTCTCCGTGTAGAAGTGCCGCGACTCCTCCCACGCGGAGAGCTGGATGATCCGCTCCACGCTCTCCCCGGCCGCCAGCGCGTCCTTGGTGTGCATGTCCAGGCAGAACGCGCAGTGGTTGAGCTGCGAGGCGCGGATCTTCACCAGCTCCAGCAGCTTCGGGTCCAGCCCCTGCCGGGCCGCGATGTCCAGCCGCACCATCGCCTTGTACACGTCCGGAGCGTGCTCGCTCCAGTGCAGACGGGGGGCGTGCTCGGCGGCGTACTCGGTGTTCTCGTCCGTGTTCATGCCTCAACCGTAGAAGCCAGGCAGCCCAGGAGTATGGTCCATTTCCATGGCGGAAACGTGGGCCACTTCGGGCGTCGACCTGCATCTGGAACCGGCCGGCCCGGGCGGGCTGCGCCGGGGGCTGACCGACGCCCTGCGCGACGCGGTCCGCACCGGCCGACTGGCCCCCGGCACCCGGCTGCCCTCCTCCCGGGCCCTCGCCGCCGACCTCGGCATCGCCCGCAACACCGTCGGCGAGGCGTACGCCGACCTGGTCGCCGAGGGCTGGCTCACCGCACGGCAGGGCTCCGGCACCAGGGTCGCCGAACGCACCGTGGTCCCGCCGAGCGGCCCCGCCCGCAGGCCCCGCGTCCCGCCCCGGCCCACCCACAACCTCGTCCCCGGCACCCCCGACCTCGCCGCGTTCCCGCGCGCCGCATGGGCGAGGGCCGCCCGCCGCGCCCTGACCGCCGCGCCCAACGACGCGCTGGGCTACGGCGATCCACGCGGCCGGGTCGAACTGCGCACCGCGCTCGCCGGTTATCTCGCCCGGGTCCGGGGCGTCCGCTGCGACCCCGACCACCTGGTGGTCACCGCGGGCTTCTCGCACGCGCTGCGCGTCCTCGGCCCGGTGCTGCGCGCCCGCGGGGCGGACTCGGTGGCCGTCGAGTCGTACGGCCTCGACGCCTACTGGAGCCTCCTCCAGGCCGCCGGACTCGCCACCCCCGCCCTGCCCTGGGACGAACTCGGCACCGACACCAGCCCGTTGACCACCGAAGGCGCCGTACTCCTCACCCCCGCCCATCAGTTCCCCATGGGCATGCCCCTGCACCCCGACCGGCGCGCGGCCGTCGTGGACTGGGCCAGGCGCACCGACTCCCTTGTCCTGGAGGACGATTACGACGGCGAGTTCCGCTACGACCGCCAGCCGGTCGGCGCCCTTCAGGGCCTCGACCCCGACCGCGTCGTCTACCTCGGCACCGCCAGCAAGTCCCTCGCCCCCGGCATCCGGCTCGGCTGGATGGTGCTGCCGCCGGCCCTCACCCGGGAGGTGATCGCGGTCAAGGGGCACGTCGACACCGTGGGCGTGCTCGAACAGCTCACCCTCGCCGAGTTCCTCACCTCGGGGGCGTACGACCGTCAGGTCCGCGCCTCCCGGCTGCGCTACCGGCGCCGCCGCGACGCCCTTGCCGCGGCCGTCACCGAACGCGCCCCCGGCGTCCGGGTCACCGGGGTCGCCGCCGGTCTGCACGCGCTGCTGCGGCTGCCCCCGGGCACCGAGCCCTCCATCGTCCAGGCCGCCGCCTGGCAGGGCCTCGCCCTGCACGGCCTCTCCTTCCACCGCCACCCCGAGGCCGTCGCCGATCCGGTGGACGCGCTGGTGGTGGGCTACGGAACACCACCGGACAGCGCGTGGGCGGGAGCCCTGGAGGCGCTGTGCAGGGTGCTGCCCTGAGGGGCGGGGGGTCAGCCGGTGAGGGGGCGGAAGATCAGGAAGAAGAACCGGGCGCCCGGTGAACCCAGTGGCTGCGCGGCGCACAGGGTCACCAGGCCCCGCGCGGAGGGGGAGTGCTTCTCGCAGCACCGATCGGCCTCGTCGGCGGCGAGGCCCGCGTGCCGCACCGGCCGGGTGTCGCCGTCCTGCTGCACATAGGTGATGTCGTGCCGCCGGTAGACGGGCCCGACCACGGGGTCGTCGTTCACCTCCGCGTCCAGCTGCCGCAGATCGGGGTTGTCGGGGTGGGCCGCGACCGCCGCCCGCAGCTGGGCCGCGACCGGTGCCGCCCAGCGCTCCGCCCAGTCCAGCAGATGGTGCTCGCGCGCCTCCTCGCGCAGCAGCATCCAGCGCATCACGTTCCGCTCGGGCAACTCGGGCTCCGCGCCCTCGACTCGGGGGAACATGCGCAGGAAGTCGTCGTTCCAGGCGAGGAGGTTCCACGCCACGTCGTTGACGTAGCAGGGCACGCCGGACACGCCCTGGACGGCCGTGAACCAGGCCGGGTCGACCCGGGTGCCGGCCTCGGGGTTCATGGGGACCGGCGGCTCATGGCCCAGCGCGTAGACGTACAGCGCGCTCCGCTCCGGCTCGGCCATCCGCAGCACGGTGGCGACCGCGTCGAGGAACTCGGGCGCGGGGGAGGGCATGTCGCCCCGCTCCAGCTGCGCGTACGTGCGCTCGGAGACGTACAGCGCGTGCGCCACCTGGGCCTGGGAGAGCCCGGCGGACCGGCGGCCGCGACCGGTGCGGCGGGGCCAGCCCAGTTCGCTGGGGTCGATCAGCGAGCGCTTGTGCCGCAGCAGCGACCGCAGGGCTTCCCTGTCCATCCCCGACTCCCTCTCGGCGCGGTGCGCCGCACCGGCCCGACAAATAACGGAAGTCTACGTTCCTGAAATTCCGGTTCCGGAAAAAGCGGCTCCTGGTCACGGAGGCGCGAGTACCGCAGGATGGTGCCCGGACCGGTTGCGCTGCGGGGGGCGCAGCCGGTCCGTCGGCGCTCGGGTCGCCTACCCGCTGATTTCCGCCGCCGGTTGGCCGTTCTCCGGCGACCTGCCCGGACATCTCCACCGCCCGACCCACCAGCCTCGTACGGCCCGCTCGACGCCGGGCCGTCGACCTTGCCCGGTTTGTTCGTCGGCGGCCCCCGCCACGGGCCCATCAGCTTTCTGCGGCCTGCTCGTCGGCTTCCGCTGTTGGTCGGCTGCTCGTTTCGCGGTCTGCCCGGCGGGTCTGCGTCACCGGTCCGTCGCCCTTCCGGGTGGCGCGCTCGGCGGCCTCGCGCCACGGGCTCGTCAGCCTTCTGCGGGCCGCTCGCCGCCGCCGTTGGTCGGCTGCTCGTTCCGCGGCCTGCTCGGCGGCTTCCGCCATGGGCCCGTCAGCCTTCCGCAGCGCGCTCGTCGGCCTCTGCCGCTGGGCGGTCGCTCGTTTCGCGGTCTGCCCGGCGGGTCTCCGTCACCGGTCCGTCGTCTTCCTGCGTGGCCCGCTCGGCGGGCCCCCGGTGGCCGGGCCGTCGGCCCTCCGCTGTCTGTTGCTCGCTCGGCGAGAAGTGGTCGGCCCCTCAGCTTTCCGCCGCCCGGTCCGTGTTCTTCGGCGTGCGGGCCGGGCCGGGCCGTCAGCTTTCCGGCGTCGGTTCCGTCGCCGGGGCCTCGCCGAAGCGGGCCAGGGCCAGGGCGCCCGCCACGGCCACCGCGAAGCCCAGGACGGCCAGCCAGGCCATGCCCTCGCGGGTGCGGTCGCCGAGCCAGACGACGCCGATCGCGGCGGGGCCGAGCGTCTCGCCGAGCACCATCCCGGCGGTCGCCGTCGTGACCGAGCCGCGCTGGAGGGCCGAGGTCAAGAGGATGAACGCGGCGCCGCCACCGATCACCAGGGCGTACGTCGCGGGGTTGGTGAGCAGGTCGACGGGCGCGAGGCTGTCGATCAGCCGCACCGTCACCTCGACCACCCCGAACCCGCACCCGGCGCCGAGCCCCAGCACCAGCCCCCGCGCCGGACCGGACAGCCGCCCGCCCGCGAGCCCGAGCAGCAGCAGTCCGACCGCCACCGCGAGCATCACCCACCGCAGCGTGTCCGACCCGCCCTCGCCGCCCTCCGGCCCGGAGGCGAGGCCCAGCATCGCGAGCCCGGCGCACACCACGCCCACCGCGCCCCACTCCACACCGCGCAGCCGCACGTCCAGCAGCCGCGCCGCGACCACCGCCGTCACCGCGAGGCTGGCCGCGAGGGCCGCGCCGACCGCGTAGATCGGCAGCGAGCGCAGCGCCACGATCTGGAACAGGAACCCCAGCCCGTCCAGCCCGAGCCCGGCGATGTACCGCCACTGCCGCAACGCCCGCAGCAGCAGCGCCGCCTCACCGCCACCACCGGGACCGGCCTGCCTCGCCGCCACCGCCTGCAACACCGTCGCGGTACCGAAACAGACCGCCGCGCCAAGGGCGCACACCATTCCAAAGAGCACAAAGGGACTCTAAGGGAGCCCCGCCACCACCCTGTCATGCTCACCCCCCTTGGCCGGTTCTCATACCGGTCTCTAGGCTTGCCGCACCGCACATCGCACACGGGGGAGACACGAACATGGCCGAAACCAGGCGACGACTGCGCTCCGGCACGGTCGTCCTCGGCGGTGTCGGACTGCTGGCCGCCGCGCTCACCGCCTGCTCGTCCCAGCCGGACAAGCGCTGCGTGGACCAGAGCAGCTACACCTACGCCAAGGGCTACAAGGTCGTCTCCGACAAGAACTGCAAGTCGGTCAAGTCGGCGGTCAACGGCGCCTGGTACTACGGCGGCAAGAAGAAGGGCACCTGGGTGAGCGGCGGTTCCTTCACCAAGCCCCGCAGCGGCTCCGGGCACTCCACGGGCCACTCCACGAACCACTCCTCGACGCACTACGGCTCCGGCTCCGGCGGGGTGCACCGCGGCGGCTTCGGCGGCGGCTCGCACAGCTCCGGCGGCTGACCGGGACCGCCGTATGGAACGCCGTACCATCACCCCCCGCCCCGACTGGCAGCGCACCGTCGAGGAACAGGGCCTGATCTACCCGCTCACCCGGCACCCCGACGGGAGCCTGCGCCCCTACTGGGACGAGAGCGCGTACTACGTCTTCTCGCTGCCCGAGATCGAGGCGCTGGAGGAGACGGTCGCCGAACTGCACGCCATGTGCCTGGCGGCGGCCGGCCACCTCGTGGAGCGCGGCCGCCTCGCCGACCTCGGCATCACCGACCCCGCCGTCGCCGCCGCGGTCACCGAGTCCTGGCACCGCCGGGCCGAACTCCCTTCCTTCTACGGCCGGTTCGACCTGCGCTACGACGGCACCGGCCCCGCCAAGCTGCTGGAGTACAACGCCGACACCCCCACCTCCCTGGTGGAGGCCGCCTCCCCGCAGTGGTTCTGGATGGAGGACCGCTTCCCCGGCGCCGACCAGTGGAACTCGCTGCACGAACGCCTGGTGGAGTCCTGGCGCAGGCAGTCCGCGCTGCTCCCGCCCGGGAGCCCGCTGCACTTCGCGCACTCCGCCGCCGACGAGCTGGGCGAGGACCTGATGACGGTCGCCTATCTGAAGGAGACCGCGGAACAGGCGGGCCTGGAGACCGACTGGCTCGCCATGGAGGAGATCGGCTGGGACACCCTCTCCGGCCGGTTCGTGGACAACCGGCTGCGGTTCATCCGCGCCCTCTTCAAGCTCTACCCCTGGGAATGGCTCACCACCGACGCCTTCGGCGGCCATGTCCTGGACACCCTGGACAACGGCGGCGGCACCGGCAGCACCCTGTGGATCGAGCCCGCCTGGAAGATGCTCCTGAGCAACAAGGCCCTGCTGGCCGTCCTGTGGGAGCTGTACCCCGGCCACCCCAACCTCCTGGCCTCCTACCTCGACGGCCCCCGCGAGCTCGCCGCCACCAGCGGCTACGCCGCCAAGCCCCTGCTGGGCCGCGAGGGCGAGGGCATCACCCTGCACCCGCCGGGCCGCCCGCCCGCCGTCCGCCCCGAGCCCTGCTGCTACCAGGAGCTCGCGCCGCTGCCCGCCTTCGACGGCAACCACGTCGTGCTCGGCGCCTGGGTCATCGACGGCGAGCCCGCGGGCCTCGGCATCCGCGAGTCGTCCGGCCCCGTCACCGACGGATACGCGCGGTTCCTGCCGCACGTCATCCTCTGAGCCGGGCGGTCCGCGCCCTCGCCCGCATGGTGGACGCCGGACCTCCGCCCCGCGGCCCGGCCGGTACGCTGAGCCACGGGCCGTGACTGGCGCGCTGGGATGGGACGGACCATCGGGGAGCGGCCCCGCGGGAAACAGTGCCGTGCGCCTGGGCCGAACGTGAACGCCGAAACGCACCCCGTCCGGAGGTCCCCATGCCAGAGCAGCCCCTGTCCACCGAGTCCACCGCCTTCCGCGCCGCCCTCGACGTGGTCCGCGCCGTGGAGCCGCGGGTCGCCGACGCCATCGGCCAGGAGGTCACCGACCAGCGCGCGATGCTCAAGCTGATCGCCTCCGAGAACTACGCCTCCCCGGCGACCCTCCTCGCGATGGGCAACTGGTTCAGCGACAAGTACGCCGAGGGCACCGTCGGCCGCCGCTTCTACGCGGGCTGCCGCAATGTCGACACCGTGGAGTCCCTGGCCGCCGAGCACGCCCGTGAGCTCTTCGGCGCCCGGCACGCCTACGTCCAGCCGCACTCCGGCATCGACGCCAACCTCGTCGCCTTCTGGGCCGTACTCGCCGACCGCGTCGAGGTCCCCTTCCTCGCGAAGACCGGCGCCCGCCAGGTCAACGACCTCTCCGACGCGGACTGGGCCGAGCTGCGCCAGGCGTTCGGCAACCAGCGGATGCTCGGCATGTCCCTGGACGCCGGCGGCCACCTCACCCACGGCTTCCGCCCGAACATCTCCGGCAAGATGTTCGACCAGCGCTCCTACGGCACCGACCCCGCGACCGGCCTCATCGACTACGACGCGCTGCGCGCCCAGGCCCGCGAATTCAAGCCGCTGATCATCGTGGCGGGCTACTCGGCGTACCCCCGTCTGGTGAACTTCCGGATCATGCGCGAGATCGCGGACGAGGTCGGCGCGACCCTCATGGTCGACATGGCCCACTTCGCCGGTCTGGTCGCGGGCAAGGTCCTCACCGGCGACTTCGACCCGGTGCCGCACGCCCAGATCGTCACCACCACCACCCACAAGTCGCTGCGCGGCCCGCGCGGCGGCATGGTGCTGTGCGACGACTCCCTCAAGGACCAGGTCGACCGGGGCTGCCCGATGGTCCTCGGCGGCCCGCTGCCGCACGTCATGGCCGCCAAGGCGGTCGCCCTGGCGGAGGCCAGGCAGCCCGCGTTCCAGGACTACGCGCAGCGCATCGTGGACAACGCCCGCGCGCTGGCCGAGGGCCTGATGCGCCGGGGCGCCACCCTCGTCACCGGCGGCACCGACAACCACCTCAACCTGATCGACGTCGGCGGCTCCTACGGCCTCACCGGCCGCCAGGCCGAGGCCGCCCTGCTCGACTCCGGCATCGTCACCAACCGCAACGCCATCCCGGCCGACCCCAACGGCGCCTGGTACACCTCCGGCATCCGCATCGGCACCCCCGCCCTGACCACCCGCGGCCTCGGCACGGCGGAGATGGACGAGGTGGCCGGCCTGATCGACCGCGTCCTCGCGGCCACCGAACCGGGCACCACCAAGTCCGGCGCCCCGAGCAAGGCGTCCCACGTCCTGGACGAGAAGGTCTCCGAGGAGATCGCGCAGCGCGCCACGGACCTGGTCGCGGGCTTCCCGCTGTACCCGGAAGTCGACCTGGGCTGATCAACGCCGTCAGGGGCGATGCCCCGGGGGCGCGGGGCCGTGTCCGGTACGCGGCTCCGCACCACCCCCGCCTCCCGGGCCGATCCCACCCTCGGCCGATGAGAGAATGGGCGACATGGCCCCCGCTGAAAAGCCCCGCGTGCTCTCCGGTATCCAGCCCACCGCCGGCTCGTTCCACCTCGGCAACTACCTCGGCGCCGTCCGCCAGTGGGTGTCCCTCCAGGAGACCCACGACGCCTTCTACATGGTCGTCGACCTGCACGCGATCACCGTGCCCCAGGACCCCGAGGAGCTGCGGGCCAACACCCGTCTGGCCGCCGCCCAGCTCCTCGCCGCCGGTCTGGACCCGGAGCGCTGCACCCTGTTCGTGCAGAGCCATGTGCCCGAGCACGCCGAGCTGGCCTGGGTGATGAACTGCCTCACCGGCTTCGGCGAGGCCAGCCGGATGACCCAGTTCAAGGACAAGTCCGCCAAGCAGGGCGCCGAGCGCGCCTCGGTCGGCCTGTTCACCTACCCGGTCCTCCAGGTCGCGGACATCCTGCTGTACCAGGCCAACCAGGTGCCGGTGGGCGAGGACCAGCGCCAGCACATCGAGCTGACCCGGGACCTGGCCGAGCGCTTCAACGGCCGCTTCGGGCAGACGTTCACCATCCCGGCGCCGTACATCCTCAAGGAGACGGCGAAGATCTACGACCTCCAGGACCCGTCGATCAAGATGAGCAAGTCGGCGTCCACGCCGAAGGGCCTGATCAACCTCCTGGACGACCCGAAGACCACCGCCAAGAAGGTCAAGAGCGCGGTCACCGACACCGACACCGTCATCCGCTACGACGCGGAGGCCAAGCCGGGCGTCTCCAACCTGCTCACCATCTACTCCGTCCTCACCGGCACGCCGATCGCCCAGCTGGAGCAGGAGTACGAGGGCAAGATGTACGGCGCGCTCAAGACCGACCTCGCCGAGGTCATGGTCGAGTTCGTGACGCCGTTCCGGGAGCGCACCCAGCAGTACCTGGACGATGCCGAGACCCTCGACTCGCTCCTCGCCAAGGGCGCCGAGAAGGCCCGCGCCGTCGCCGCCGAGACCCTCGCGCAGGCGTACGACCGCGTCGGCTTCCTCCCGGCCAAGCACTGACCGGAGCACCGACCGGAGCACCGAACGGCACGGCCCGCGCCGCGAGGCACGGAACCGGCGCGAAGGCGCACGACCGTTCGCACGTCCCTGTGGGCAGAGCGCTGCACATCACTTCCGTTGCGCCTGCCCACAGGACACCCATGGCCGTACAGTCGAAGCCGAAGGCCCGTACGAGTCGGCCGAGTAGACGACGGACGCGACGACAGGAGACGACGTGGGGACCGTAACGATCGGCGTGTCGATCGCGGTTCCGGAGCCTCACGGCAGCCTGCTCCAGGAGCGGCGCGCGGGCTTCGGCGACGCCGCGGCCTACGGCATCCCCACCCATGTCACGCTGCTGCCGCCGACCGAGGTGGACCGCGCCGCGCTGCCCGCCGTACAGGCCCATCTGGTCAAGGTGGCCGCCACCGGCCGCCCGTTCCCGATGCGGCTGCACGGCACCGGCACCTTCCGGCCCGTCTCCCCGGTGGTCTACGTCCGGGTGGTGCGCGGCGCCGAGGACTGCGGCCGGCTCCAGCAGCGGGTCCGCGAGAGCACCGGGCCCTGCACCCGCGAGCTCCAGTTCCCCTACCACCCGCACGTCACCGTGGCGCACGGCATCGAGGACGCGGCGATGGACCGCGCCTTCGCCGAACTGGCCGACTTCGAGGCCGAGTGGCCGTGCAACGGGTTCGCGCTGTACGAACAGGGCGCGGACGGGGTGTGGCGCAAGCTGCGCGAGTACACCTTCGGCGGCCCCCTCGTACCGCCCCAGGCGGGCCGTGCCGACATCGGCCACGGGACCATCGCCAGCCGGTAGCCGCGTCCTGGAACGCCTAGAGCGGCAGCCTGCGGAACAGCGCGCGCGGCGCGTGCCGCAGCGCGGCCGTCACCAGCCGCAGCACCCCCGGCACCCACACCGTCTCCGCGCCCCGGCGCAGGCCCAGTTCGATCGCGGTGGCGACCGCCTGCGGGGTGGTGGCGAACGGCTCGCGGGGCCGGTCCGCCGTCGCCCGCGTCCGCACGAACCCGGGGCGTACGACCATCACCCGCACCCCCGTGCCGTACAGCGCGTCGCCGAGGCCCTGGGCGAAGGTGTCCAGGCCCGCCTTGCTGGAGCCGTAGATGAAGTCGACGCGGCGGGCGCGTTCGGCGGCGGTGGCGGACAGCACGACCAACGAGCCGTGGCCCTGGGCCTGGAGGGCGCTCGCGGCGACAAGCCCGGCGGAGACCGCCCCGGTGTAGTTGGTCTGGGCGACGTGCACGGCGCGCAGCGGCGCCCGCTCGTCATGGGCCTGGTCGCCGAGGACCCCGAAGGCGAGCAGCACCAGGTCGATGGCGTCCTCGGCGAAGACCTTGCCGAGCGCGGTCTCGTGGGAGGCGGGGTCCAGGGCGTCGAAGTCGACCGTACGGGTGTCCGCGCCGAGCGCGCGCAGACTCCCGGCGGCCTGCTCAAGCGCGGGGGAGGGGCGGCCGGCCAGCCATACGGTGCGGGCGCCGCGGGTGATCAGCCGACGGGCGGTGGCGAGCCCGATCTCGGAGGTGCCGCCGAGGACGAGCAGGGACTGGGGCAGGGCGAGGGCGTCCTTCACAGGCATGTCCGTGACCGTATCGTCCGGAAGTGCGCTCTTCGCTCGTGAACGTCACCTTGTAAGGTCGAAGATCACTCGAAAGTGGGAGGGCCGGGCCTCGGCCCGCCAACCGTTGCGGGTACCCGCACATGGGACCTCGCACACCGGGCAGGGACGGATCATGGACTGGCTCAAGAGACTGCCCGTCGTCGGGCCGCTGGTGACCTGGCTGACGGCCACCCACGCCTGGCGGGCGTACGAGCGGCTCGACCGGGTGAAGTGGTCCCGGCTGGCGGCGGCGATGACGTTCGTCAGCTTCGTGGCGCTGTTCCCGCTGCTCACCGTGGCCGCCGCGATCACCGCCGCCACGCTCAGCCCGGCCCGGCAGCAGACCGTCGAGCACAAGGTCGCCGAGCAGTTCCCGGGCGTCGTCTCCCAGCAGCTGGACATCACCACGCTGGTCCACAACGCGGGCACCGTCGGTGTCATCGCGGGTGCCGTGCTGCTGCTCACCGGCGTCAACTGGGTCGGGCAGGTGCGGGACTGCCTGCGCGTGGTCTGGGAGCTGCCGGACCAGGAGCAGAACCCGCTGGTCGCCAAGGCCAAGGACGCCGGGATCCTGATCGGCTTCGGCGGCGCCCTGCTGGTCACCCTGGCTGCGTCCACGCTCGCCTCGGCGGCCGTCGGCCGGATCTCCGACCAGCTGGGTCTCGCCCAGCACGGCTGGGGCACCGCGCTGCTGCGGGTCGCCGCCTTCACCGTCGCCGTGCTCGCCGACTTCCTCGTGCTGCTCTACGTGCTGACCCTGCTGCCCGGGGCGGAGCCGCCGCGCCGCCGTCTGGTGGTCGCGGCGCTGCTCGGCGCGGTCGGCTTTGAACTGCTGAAGCTGCTGCTCAGCGGCTATATCCAGGGGGTCGCGGCGAAGAGCATGTACGGCGCCTTCGGGGTCCCCGTGGCGCTGCTGCTGTGGATCAACTTCACCGCGAAACTGGTCCTTTACTGCGCCGCCTGGACGGCCACGCCGGGCGGCACGGCGAAGCTCACGGCCGTGGCCGACGGCGCATCAGGTCCGGCAGCGGCCACCGGCGGTTGACCAGGAACACCCCGCCCGCCAGCAGCACCACCAGCCCGCCCGCGACGGCGAGCGCGGTGCCGATCCCGCGGGAGCCGGTCGTGGCCGCCGCCACCGGCTCGGAACCCGCCTTGCCCGCCGGTGCGGAGCCCTTCGGCGCGCCGCTCGGCGCCGTACCCGCCGGAGCGGCGCCCCGCGGCGGCACCAGCTCGCCCACCGGCTCGACCTTGCCGGCCGCCTGGAAGCCCCAGTCGAACAGCTTCGCCGTCTCCTTGTAGACCTCGTTGTGCTCCTGCTTCTGCGGGTTCATCACGGTGACGAGCAGCACCTGCTTGCCGCGCTGGGCGACTCCCGTGAAGGTGGCGCCCGCGTGCGTGGTGTTGCCGTTCTTCACCCCCGCGATGCCCTGGTAGACCGGCACATCGGTGTCCCCGCTGAGCAGCCGGTTGGTGTTGCGGATCTCCTTGCCCCCGAAGTCGGCGCTCACCGTGGAGCAGTAGTCCCGGAAGTCCTTCTTCTGCAGCCCGGAGCGGGCGACCAGGCTGAGGTCGTACGCCGAGGACACCTGGCGCGGCTCGTCGTAGCCGTCGGGGGAGACCACATGGGTGTCCAGGGCCTGGAGTTCGTCCGCGTGGTGCTGCATGTCCTGGACGGTCTGGGCGACACCGCCGTTCATCGCGGAGAGCACATGCACCGCGTCGTTGCCCGAGCGCAGGAACACCCCGAGCCACAGATCGTGCACGCTGTAGGTCTTGCCCGGCGCTATGCCGACCACGCTGGAGCCCTCGCCCATCCCGGCGAGGTCCTTCGCGGCCACCTTGTGCTCCGTCGTGCGCGGGAAGCGGGGCAGCAGGGTGTCCGCGAACAGCATCTTCATCGTGGACGCCGGGGGCAGCGCCCAGTGCGCGTTGTGCGCGGCCAGCACCTCGCCGCTCTGGGCGTCGGAGACGATCCAGGAGCGCGCCGTCAGGTCCTTGGGCAGCACCGGGACGCCGGGCGCGAGGTTCACCTGGGTGCCGGGCCTGCCGAGCCGGGCGCCGCCGAGCGTCGACATATGGGCCGGGGGCGTGGCGGCCGGGGTCTTGCCCGCGGCCGGGGCGGCGAGGGCGGCGGGCGCGGTGGCGGCGAGGGACAGCAGGGTCGCGGCGCCGATCAGCAGGGAGCGCCGGGCGGTGTTCATGGGTGCGGGCACGACCGAGAACGTACCCGTGGCGGACCGGGAGGACCCGCCCCGGCCCCGGCCACCGAAGCGCGCCCCGGATACTGGAGGTATGAAACTCAGCCGCCCGGTCTCCTGGTTCCTGCTCGCCTTCGGGGTGTGGAGCTGGTTCATCTGGGTCACTTTCGTAAAGAACCTGGTCAAGGACGGCAGCGGTCTCGCCTTCCACGACGGCCGGCCGACCGCCTACTTCTGGGTGCACCTGGTGCTGGCGATCGTCTCCTTCGTATTGGGGACGGTCATCGGGGGCATCGGGTTGCGCGGTCTGCGGGCCCTGCGCCGGGAGACCGCGCCCATGTGACCGGAATCTCCCTCACCACCTGTGGAGAAGCTGTGAAGGCGCGGCAAACGCCCGGCGGAGACAACGTCTTGGGCAAGTTCTTCCACAACTGGTCAGAAAGCCCTTCACACACCGAAACACGTGTGATTGGGTGAGCCGCGTCACTCAGGGGAGTGGCGGGATCTGTGCTGACCAGGGGTAGGACCTCACAAGGGTCTGGGGAGGGCACCACCGTGCGATCTGTTCGCATGCGGATTGTCGTGACGTTGCTCGTGCTGGCGATCGTGGGCATCGGCGGCTGGAAACTGCTGCCGTCACAGGAGAACAAGAACAAGACCATCACGGTCGGAACGACGGACGCGGTCACCTCGCTCGACCCGGCCGGCGCGTATGACGCGGGGTCCTGGGCCCTGTTCAGCAACGTGTTCCAGACGCTGATGACCTTCGAGCCGGACGGTGTGCAGCCGGTGCCGGACGCGGCCAAGAGCTGCGCCTTCGTCGGCAGCGCCACCAAGACGTACCGGTGCACCCTGCGCGCGGGGATCACCTTCCCCAGCGGGCGGGCGATGACCGCCGAGGACGTGAAGTTCTCCTTCGACCGGGTCAAGCGGATCAACTCCGACGTCGGCCCCTCCTCGCTGCTCGCCGACCTCTCCTCGGTGACCGCCGACAACGCGCACACCGTCACCTTCCAGCTCTCGGAGCCGGACGCCACCTTCCCGCTGAAGGTCGCCACCGGCGCGGGCGCGATCGTGGACCGGGACACCTATCCGGCGAACGCGCTGCGCAAGGACTCCTCGGTCGACGGCACCGGTCCCTACCGGCTCACCTCGTACACCAAGGACCAGGTGGCCCGGCTCGCGCCGAACCCGACGTACAAGGGCTATCTGAGCTCCACCGGCCGCCCGATCGAGCTGCGCTACTACACCGACTCCGCGAAGCTGAACGCTGCGTGGAAGGCGAAGGACGTGGACGTGGCGTCGCGGACGCTGCCGCCGGACGTGCTCGCCGGGCTGAACCCGAGCGACCCCAAGGAGCGGGTGACCGAGTCCGACTCCTCCGAGACCCGCAATCTGTACCTCAACACCCGGACCAGCTCCCCGCTGCACGACGTGCGGGTGCGGCAGGCGGTCGCCTGGCTGGTCGACCAGGAGCAGCTGGCGGCCACGGTCTACCAGGGCACGGTCGACCCGCTGTACTCGCTGATCCCGACCGGCATCACCGGCCACACCACGTCCTTCTTCGACGCCTACCCGACGCAGAGCGCGAAGAAGGCGCGCGCCCTGCTCACCCAGGCAGGGGTGAGCCTGCCGGTGCACTTCACCTTCGCCTACGGCAAGGGCCAGGGCCCCGGTGAGCAGGAGGCCGCGGCGCTGAAGAAGCAGCTGGAGGCGGGCGGCCTGTTCAAGGTCGACGTCAAGGGCTACGAGTGGACGGACTTCCAGGAGCGGATGGCCGCGGGCAAGCTCGACGCCTGGGCCGTCGGCTGGGTCGCGGACTACCCCGACGCCGACACCTTCGGCCAGCCTCTGGTCGGCACCGGCTCCACCATGGCCACCGGCTACAGCAACAAGACGGTCGACCAACTCATCCGCAACAGCCAGCAGTTCGCCGACCGGGGCCGGGCCGCCTCCGACTTCCAGCAGATCCAGTCCACCATCGCGCAGGACGTCCCGCTGGTCCCCCTGTGGCAGCGCAAGGAGTACACGGTCACCACGGAGGACGTGGGCGGCGGCCAGTACCTGATGGACGGCACCGGCGTGTACCGCCTGTGGCGGCTGGACTGGATCTGACCCCGGACGCAGCGCGGGCCGCCCCCGGGAAAGGGGGCGGCCCCGCGTCGTTCAGTCCCGGGTCTCCGCGCCCGCGCCCGGAGCCGTGCCCGGAGCCGGGCTCGTGGCCGGGCTCGGTGTCGGCAGCAGTCTCGTCATGCCCGGCAGGAAGTCCGTGAACAGCTCGTGGACCTCCAGGACCAGCGGACGCAGGACGCGGAAGCGGGAGAGGGTGACGCCCCGGGTGGTGAGGCGGGCGCCGCGGCGGGCCAGGCGGTAGCTGCGTTCGCGGTTCTCGGTGCGGTCGAAGATCCAGTACATGATCAGGCCCATCTGGGACAGCCACATCAACTCCGGCAGCACATCGCGGAGTTCGGCCGGGACCTTGGCCTTGGAGCCGGTCAGCACCTCCCGGTGCACCTGGATCGCCTGCTCGCGCGCGTGCTCGCTCTCCTGCGAGAAGGGGCTCAGCGGACTGTCCGGATCGGCGGCGTTCTTGAAGAACTGCACCGCGAACTCGTGGTACGGCCGCGCGATGTCCAGCCAGGTGGTGAGGACGCCCGCGAGCCGCGTCTCCAGATCCGTCTCCCGCTCCAGGAGCCCCCGGACCGCCTGCCGGTGCTCGGCCGCGATCCGGTCGTAGAAGCCCTGGATCAGGTGTTCCTTGCCCTCGAAGTAGTAGTACGCGTTGCCGACGGAGACGCCCGCCTCCTGGGCGATCGCCCGCATGGTGGTCTTGTCGTACCCCCGCTCCCGGAACAGCCGCAGGGCCGTCTCCAGGATCAGCGCACGGGTCTGCTCGGACTTGCTGCTGGGGGTACCGGCCGCCTCGGGACCGTCGTTCTTCACGGGCACGCCACGAAGCCTAACGAGTGCCGTCCGCGCGCTCGGCTCAGCCTCGGCGCCCCAGCTCCGGACGCCGGGTGTAGTCCGTCAGCCCGAGCACATTGCCCCAGGGGTCCGCGATCTCCACCGTCCAGCCGGTCGCCGTCTGGAACACCTCGTCCACCGGCTCGATGCCCACCGCGGACAGCCGCCGCGCCGCCACCCGCGCGTCCGGCACCTCCAGCCACAGGCGCGGCGAGGGCCACGGCGGACTGCGATGGCCCAGCGCCTCCTCCACCCGCAGCAGGATCCCCGGCGTCTCCTTGCCCGCCGTGAGCAGCGCGATCCCGGCCTCGTCGAACCGGAACCCCACCCCGAACCCGGCCCGCTCGTAGAACCCGACGGCCTCCGCGAGGTCCCCGACGGGGAGCAGGACGTTGTCGAACCCGAGCAGTTCGTACGACTCTTCGTCTGACATGTCGTCAGATTAGAGCGCGGGCCGCCGGGATCCCGTGATTGCCGGGCCGTCGGCTCGCGTGCGTCACATGTTGCTCAGCGAGCGGGCGTAGTTGACCTGCCCCATGATCGCCGGGAACGCCTCGGGGCCGAACGCCGGCACCATCGTCTGGTGGTGCCGCCCGCCGCTGGTCACGGTGACCTGGATGTAGCCCGTGGTCCGCTTCTCCTTCATCAGCAGGAAGAGCAGCCCGAGCAGGCAGAGCAGGGCGAACACGACCGCGAGGACGATCGCGTGCGTCGGTATCTTCTCCTCGGTGCGCGACATGTCCGTCACGTTCCAGACCGCACCGCGCAGCGGCAGCTGACCGGCCGGCGTGATGATCTGATCGCCCATCACGGTGATGTCTCCGATGGACAGCAGGGGGGCGCCGCCCATCGGCAGCGCGCCCGCGGTCGGCGGCTGCGGAAAGCCGTACCCCTGCGGCGCACCCGCGCCGGGGTACCCGTACCCCGGCGGCGGTGTGTCCGACGGCCCGGGCGGATGACCGGGACCCCAGTTGCCGGCGCCGCTCTGGTACGGGTTCTGCTCGGTCACGCTGGTGCCCCCGGTAGGTCGTGAAAGGCGTGGGAAAGATACGAGGGCCGTTCCCCCGAACGGGTGAACGGCCCTCGTATTGTGCCAGTCGTCGCGTCAGTAGCGGCGGGTGATCAGCGCCCGCTTGACTTCCTGGATCGCCTTGGTGACCTCGATGCCACGCGGGCACGCGTCGGTGCAGTTGAAGGTCGTACGGCAGCGCCACACGCCGTCACGGTCGTTCAGCACCTCCAGACGCTGCTCCCCGGCCTCGTCACGCGAGTCGAAGATGAAGCGGTGGGCGTTGACGATCGCGGCCGGGCCGAAGTACTGGCCGTCGTTCCAGAACACCGGGCAGGACGACGTGCACGCGGCGCACAGGATGCACTTGGTGGTGTCGTCGAAGCGCGCCCGGTCCTCCGCGGACTGCAGACGCTCGCGCGTCGGCTCGTTCGTCTCCTTGGTGATCAGGAACGGCATGACGTCCCGGTACGCCTGGAAGAACGGCTCCATGTCCACGACCAGGTCCTTGAGGACCGTCAGGCCCTTTATGGGCTCGACCGTGATCGGCTTCTCGGGGTTGATGTCCTTGATCAGCGTCTTGCAGGCAAGACGGTTCTTGCCGTTGATCCGCATGGCGTCCGAACCGCAGATGCCGTGCGCGCAGGAACGGCGGAACGTGAGGGTGCCGTCGATGTCCCACTTGATCTTGTGGAGACCGTCGAGGACGCGCTCCTTCGGGTCGATCTCCAGCTGGAAGTCTTCCCAGACGGCCTCCGCCGAGACCTCCGGGTTGAACCGGCGGATCCGGAAGGTGACCGTGATGTAGGGGGAGTCGGCGAAGCCGGGCTCGGGCTGGCCGGCCGCGTCCGCCTTGTCCAGAACAGGGGTAGCCATCAGTACTTACGCTCCATCGGCTGGTAGCGGGTCTGGACGACCGGCTTGTAGTCGAGACGGATGGACTCGGTGCCGTCGTCGCCCACCTCGCGGTACGCCATGGTGTGGCGCATGAAGTTGACGTCGTCGCGGTTCGGGTAGTCCTCGCGGTAGTGACCGCCGCGGGACTCCTTGCGGGCCAGGGCCGACGTGGCCATGACCTCGGCCAGGTCGAGCAGGTTGCCCAGCTCGATGGCCTCCAGGAGGTCCGTGTTGAACCGCTTGCCCTTGTCCTGGATGGACACGTTCTTGTAGCGCTCGCGCAGCTCGGCGATCTTCTCGACCGCCGTCTTGATCGTCTGCTCGGTGCGGAACACCATGACGTTGGCGTCCATGGTCTCCTGCAGCTCGCGGCGCAGCGTGGCCACCCGCTCGTTGCCGGTGGAGTTGCGCAGTCGCTCGATCTGCGCGACGACGAGGCTCTCCGGGTTCTCCGGCAGCTCGACGAACTCGGCCGTGTGGGAGTACTCGGCGGCGGCGATGCCCGCGCGGCGCCCGAAGACGTTGATGTCGAGCAGCGAGTTGGTGCCCAGGCGGTTGGCGCCGTGCACCGACACGCAGGCGACCTCGCCGGCCGCGTACAGACCCGGCACCACGGTGGTGTTGTCCGCCAGGACCTCACCCTCGACGTTGGTCGGGATGCCACCCATCGCGTAGTGCGCGGTCGGCTGGATCGGGATCGGGTCCGTGTACGGCTCGATACCGAGGTAGGTGCGCGCGAACTCGGTGATGTCCGGGAGCTTGGCGTCCAGCTGCTCCGGCGGCAGGTGGGTGAGGTCCAGGTACACGTGGTCGCCCTCGGGACCGCAGCCGCGGCCCTCGCGGATCTCCGTGTAGATGGAGCGGGACACGACGTCACGGGACGCCAGGTCCTTCATGACGGGAGCGTACTTCTCCATGAAGCGCTCGCCGTCCTTGTTGCGCAGGATGCCGCCCTCACCGCGGGCACCCTCGGTGAGCAGGATGCCCATGCGCCAGATGCCGGTCGGGTGGAACTGGAAGAACTCCATGTCCTCCAGCGGCAGACCCCGGCGGTAGCAGGCGGCCTGGCCGTCACCGGTCAGGGTGTGCGCGTTGGAGGTCACCCGGAAGAACTTGCCGGTGCCGCCGGACGCGTAGATGACCGACTTCGCCTGGAAGACGTGGATCTCGCCGGTCGCCAGCTCGTAGGCCACCACACCGGCGGACTTCTTGACGCCGTCGACCTCGGTGATCAGCTGGTCCAGGACGTAGAACTCGTTGAAGAACTCCACGCCCTCCTTGACGCAGTTCTGGTACAGCGTCTGGAGGATCATGTGGCCGGTGCGGTCGGCCGCGTAGCAGGCGCGGCGGACCGGGGCCTCACCGTGGTTGCGGGAGTGGCCGCCGAAGCGGCGCTGGTCGATCTCGCCCTTGGGCGTCCGGTTGAACGGCAGGCCCATCTTCTCCAGGTCGAGGACCGCGTCGATGGCCTCCTTCGCCAGGATCTCGGCGGCGTCCTGGTCGACCAGGTAGTCGCCGCCCTTGATCGTGTCGAAGGTGTGCCACTCCCAGTTGTCCTCCTCCACGTTGGCGAGCGCGGCGGCCATACCGCCCTGCGCGGCGCCCGTGTGGGAGCGGGTGGGGTAGAGCTTGGTCAGGACCGCGGTGCGGCTGCGCTTCGTCGCCTCGATGGCGGCACGCATGCCCGCGCCACCGGCGCCGACGATGACGGTGTCGTACTTGTGGATCTTCATGATTCTCGCAGCCCCGTGCCTAGCGGATGTTCGGGTCGAAGGTGAAGATCACCAGCGTGCCCAGCAGGATGGTCCACACCGTGGCGGTGTACAGCAGGGCCTTCAGCCACATGCGGGACGCGGCCCGCTCGGCGTAGTCGTTGATGACCGTGCGCAGGCCGTTGGCGCCGTGCAGCATCGCGAGCCACAGCATGGCCAGGTCCCAGATCTGCCACCAGGGGGAGGCCCAGCGGCCGGCCACGAAGGCGAAGCCGACCTTGGAGACGCCGCCGTCCAGGACCAGCTGGATCACCAGGTGGCCGATGACGAGGACGACCAGCACGATGCCGGACAGGCGCATGAACAGCCACGCCGCCAGCTCGAAGTTGCCGCGGGTGGACTTCGGGGTCTTCTTGGTCCGCTTGCGCGGCGCCTCGATCAGCGGGGCCGGGTTGTCCACGTTGTAGACGGCGGCACCCTCGACGGGGCCGACCCCGGAGGCGGTGGTCTCAGTGGTAGACATCGGCGTCAGCTCCCGAACAGAACACGAGCGGCGTGGCCGAGCACGGGGTAGATCGCGCCGAGCATGAGCACGACCCAGACACCCATCACGGTCCAGAACATCTGCTTCTGGTAGCGCGGGCCCTTCGACCAGAAGTCGACGGCGATGACGCGCAGACCGTTGAGCGCGTGGAAGAGGATTGCGGCGACGAGGCCGTACTCCAGCAGCGCGACGATCGGCGTCTTGTACGTGGCCACGACCTTGTCGTAGGCCTCGGGGGAGACACGCACGAGAGCGGTGTCCAGCACGTGAACGAACAGGAAGAAGAAGATGAGGACGCCGGTGACTCGGTGAGCCACCCAGGACCACATTCCTTCCCGGCCGCGGTACAGCGTTCCAGCCGGCACGGAAGAACCCTCCGGGAGCGGGGATTAGGGCCGCGCCGGCTTCACTGTCGGTCGGGCCCGGCCGGGTACGGTCCACCGGCCCCCAGCATGGTATCCGTGTGGCGGGGCGAGGCTTACGGGGGGCCTACCTGTGTGATCAAACTGGCACGCGGTTGGGCTAGCGGGGGGCGGATACGGGGGCGATCCGTCCCGTTATCGCCCGGGTGTGGGTGCGTTTGGGCTGGTCGCACAGCTCCCCGCGCCCCGCAGAAAGGTGCCCAGACGGCCCCTTGCGAGGCGGCGCAGCTCGTCCGCGGCTATCGCGCGCTCCTCGTCGGGATCGTTCGCCGATCGTGACCGGATGGCCTCCAGGACGCGGTCGGCGGTCTCGCCCGGCTCGGTGTCCCCCAGATAGATGACGAACACGTGTCCGAATCGTGCCTCGTAGGCGGCATGTGCCGCGTCCAGGGCCATATGTGCGGCCGAGTACGTGTCCTCGGGCAGCCGCGGCAGGGACTCGTGGGAGAGGGCCTCGGAGATGTCGAGCGGGGACAGGTCGTACGCCGCCTCGTCCGCCGCGGCCAGGAGGGCGTCCAGGTCGGGGTAGGGACGGTGGGCCGCGACGCGGTGGGACCAGCGCGGGCTGTGCAGGCAGCGCAGAAGGAGGGCCCGGACCTCGGTGGCGCACGCCGCGTTGAAGGCGTCGAGGGGGCGGGGCAGCTGTGGGGGGTGGTGGGCGGGCAGCGTGGGTCCTCGCGTCACAGATCGTGTGTGGCAGGGGAGTGCTGTGAAAGATGTGTCGTCAGGTTATCGAGAGTGGTAACTCTGTGTCCGCCTGATGCCTGAAATTCACCCGGACGGGAGAGTTTGCGAACGCTCGGGTGACCGTTCGGGTGGCGAGGGGCCTTACGTTGGGCCAGTGACCCAGCACAGGCGCCGGGCGTCGGCGCAACAGGTGAAGCGGAAGCGGATGACGGTGGCCGCGGCGGTGGCCGGGACCGTCGCCCTCGGGACCGGCATCGGGGTGTGGGCCTCGTCGGGCGGCGGCGGTGACCAGGGCTCCGCCGGACAGGCGACCGTCGCCGAGACGAGTCCCTCGCCCACCCGCTCGTACCCGATGTCCAAGGCGCCGCGGACGATCCCGGCGGTCCGCTCCCACACCCCGGCGCGCGGGCCCGGCTGGCGTCCGTCGCCCGGCGACCGCGTGGTGATCGGTGACGCGGGCCTCGCCGACGAGGGCAGGCTGATAGCCGGCGAGCTGGGGATGAGCTACGCGGGACAGAAGGACGACACCAGGGCGGGCGATCTGCGGCTGTCGCTGGGCGGCGGGGGTGGCGGCCAGGAGTCGTACACCATGACCGTCCGGGGCGGCCGGGTCGACATCAGCGGGCCGGGCCAGGCGGGGGTCTTCTACGGCACCCGGACCCTGAAACAGGAGGTCCACGGGGGCGGTACGGCGCCGGAGGGCGTGGTGCGCGACGAACCGGCCAAGCCGGTGCGCGGCTTCATGCTGGACATCGCGCGCAAACCGTACTCCGAGTCCTGGATAGAGGACCGGATACGGGAGCTGGGGGACCTGAAGTACAACGAGCTGGGGCTGCACTTCTCCGACGACCAGGCCTTCCGGATCGAGTCCAGCACCCACCCGGAGATCGTCTCCCCGGACCATCTCACCAAGGCGCAGGTCAAGCGGATCGTGGACCTGGCGAACAGCCGGCACATCACCGTCGTACCGGAACTCGACTCGCCCGGACACCTGGGCGCGGTCCTCGCCGCCCACCCCGATCTCAAACTGCGCAACGGAAACGGCGTGGTGACCAAGGGCGCGATCGACATCTCCGAGCCCGGCTCGGCCAAGCTGATCGACGATCTGCTGAACGAGTACGCGGGGCTGTTCACCGGCGCTCGGTGGAACCTCGGCGGCGACGAGTACCAGGCGCTGATGGCGAGCAATCCCCAGACCGCCTATCCGCAGCTGGCCGCGGCCGCCCGGCAGAAGTTCGGCGCGCACGGCAATGTCGCCGACCTCACCACCCAGTGGCTCAACGACCGCGCCGCCACCGTCCGGGCCCACGGCAGGACCATGCGCGCCTGGAACGACGGCTTCTACCGCAGCGCCACCGCCGTGCGGCCCGCGGACGATCTCCAGGTCGCCTACTGGACCGGCAAGGAGATCGGCGCCCGGCCGCCGGAGGACTATCTGAGCGCCGGCCGCAAACTCATCAACTACAACGACGAGTTCCTCTACTACGTCCTCGGTCAGCCGCAGACCTTCGTCTACCCGACCGGGCAGCGGATCTACGAGCAGTGGAACCCCCGGGTGGTGCGCGGCACCACCGCCGTCCCGGCGCGGTACGACGACCAGATCCTCGGCGGCGCCTTCGCGGTGTGGGGCGACTTCCCCGACGCGCAGACGCCGGACCAGGTCGCGGCCGGCATCCGGATGCCGCTGCGGGCCACCGTCCAGAAGCTGTGGGACCCGGGCACGCCCGCCCTGTCCTGGACGGACTTCAAGTCCCTGGCGGACCGGCTGGGCTGACGCCTGGCCGGGCCGGTACCCGGTGGGACTGTGCGATTTCTGTGGACGCGGGCTGATCTTCGGGCGTATCTTCCGGTGTTCATATTTCCGGCGGGACGTGTGCATGTCGTACACGGGCCGCCGGTCGCCGTTTCTCACCTTCGGGGGAATTCCGCACCATGGCCACGCCCATGCCCGTCCCGCCCCAGCCCGCGCCGCCCCTGGCGCCTCCGTACGGCCACTGGCCGCGCTCGCCCGCCGGGCTCGGACTGGCCGCGGCCGTCCTGCTGGGGCTGGTCGCCGTCACCGACCTGTTCGCCTGCTTCGCGGACCAGATGGAGGTGAACGCCGCCCAGGACATGGTCGGCGGCGCTGTCGACCAGGGCATGATCGACCGGGCCCACCATGCCGACACGTTCTACAACGCGGCGAGCGTCGCGCAGGGGATCACCCTGGTGGCCACCATCGCCGTCTACCTGTGCTGGCTGTGGCGGGTGCGGACGAACGCCGAGGTGTTCGAGCCGCACGGGCACCGCATGAAGCGCGGCTGGGCCATCGGGGGCTGGTTCGTGCCGATCGGGAACCTGTGGCTGCCGCGCCGGGTCGTCGTGGACGTCTGGCGGGCCAGCGTCCCGCCGGGCGCCCGGGTGCGGACCACCCCGGTCAACGCCTGGTGGACGCTGTGGGTGCTCAGCCTGCTCCTGGGCAGGTTCGCCGCCCGGGAGTACGACGACGCGCACGCCCCCGATCAACTCGCCGACGCCGCCCGGCAGATGCTGTTCTCCGACGCGGTGGACGCCGCGGCCGCGATCCTCGCCGTCCTGGTCGTCGTCCACCTGACCCGGATGCAGCGGGCCAGGATCCTCGCGGGCCCCGCCGCCATGCCCGCCTTTGGCTGAAACTCGACCGCTGTGACACTTCCGCCCGGTCGCACGCAGTAAGGGGAAGTGCGGGCTCCGTGCCGGTCGGCGCCCAGACCAGGGAGGCTTCATGAGCCTTGAGGAACGGATCGCGCGGGCCGACGAACGGGGGCTCGCCGCCAGTGGGTTGGCCTGTTTGGATCGGTGCCTGCCCCTGCTCGACGGCGACGAGGAACTGCTGCGCCCGCTGTGGGGGAGCCTCGCCGACGGATCGGACTGGAGCGCCCCCCTGGAGAAGGCCCGGGGCGCGCTCCTCGGTCTCGGCGGGGAAGAGGCGGCGGGCGGCGGCGAGCACGCGGAGGCGGTACGGCTCGTCGCACACCTGCTGGACACGGCCCCGGCCGAGCGCACCGCCGAGGCGGTACGGCCCTGGGCCGAGTCCTGTTCCGCGGTCTCGCTGCGCGTCCACCGGCTGCTCGACCCCGCGGCCGAGGGCGCCCCGGACCCCGCCGGGACCGAGGACCCGCCGCCGCTCGTCGCCGCCGAGCTGCGCCGCCAGATCACCGTGCTCGAACTCCTCGAAGGCCACGGCAAGCAGGGCCTGCGCCGCGCGCTCGATGTGTCGGGCGAGGGGCGCCGGGTGCTGCGCGCGGTGGTCTCGCGGCGGGCGCGGGGGAACGCGGAGAGCGGGGTGTGACGGTCGTGCGGTGGCGGTGGGGTGGTCCTGCGACGGTTGGCGAAACGCTTCCTCGGAGGGTGACGAAAGCTCCGCCCCGCTCGCTCTTCTTTATGTGAACGCCCATGTGAACGCCCATGTGACGGCCCGTGCGACGGCCGATACGACCGCTGCCGCGACCGCCCCGGACGGGACGGCCGCGCAGGAGACCAGGCCCCACGCCGCCGCGAAGCCCGTGCGCTGGGCGGCGGACGCGGTCGCGACCCTGCGCGAGGGCGCCCGGGTGCGGCTCGACTACTCGGCGCGGAGCCTGTGGCGCGTGGACCGCGTGATCGAGGAGATACGGCGCGAGGGTGCGCCCATCGAGGCGGTCGGCGGCGTGCTGCGGGGCTTCGGCGCGTACGCCGGTGAGGTGGTCGTGCGCCGCACCGGCGCCGAGTGGTGGGCGACCGGCGGCGAACACTGGGTGCGTACCCCCGACGGCCGGCTCTGGGACCCCATCGAGGAGGCCCGGCGCTCCTTCCTGGGCCATGGTTCGCTGCGGTTGCTGTGCAGGGACGCGACGGCGGACGCCTGAGAGCGTGGCGGCCGCCGCCTGACGGGCCGTTCACCGAGAGGCGCCCACCGGGGCGTTCGCTGTGACACTTCTGTCAGGGGGGACGCTGATGACCATGGAGGGCGAAAGACACGGCCGGAGCGTGCCGCACCGTGCGGGACGCGCCGGTGGCCATGAACTCGGCACGACGGGGACGGTCTTGGGCCAGGGAGGGCAGCCCCGCGGCCGGCGGCCGCGGGACGGGGAGCTGGGTGCGGCCGTCGTGCGGGCCCAGGGCGGCGACGAGAGCGCCTTCGCGGTGGCCTACCGGATCGTGCAGCCCGGCCTGATCGGCTATCTGCGGGCTCTGGTCGGCGAGGACGCGGAGGACGTGGCCGCCGACGCCTGGCTGGAGATAGCGCGCGACCTCGGCCGCTTCACCGGCGACGGCGCGGGCTTTCGCGGCTGGACCGCGACCATCGCCCGCCATCGCGCCCTGGACCATCTGCGCCGCCGCCGCACCCGGCCCCGCACCACCGCGCTCGACCAGGAAGCGCTGGACCGGGCGGCCCCGGGCACCACCCCCGAGCAGGCCCTGGAGTCGCTGTCCACCGCGCGCGCCCTCGAACTGGTGCGCTCCCTGCCCCGGGACCAGGCGGAGGCCGTGCTGCTCCGGGTGGTCGTCGGCCTCGACGGCCCCGCCGCCGCACGCGTCCTCGGCAAGCGCCCCGGCGCGGTCCGTACCGCCGCGCACCGCGGCCTCAAACGCCTCGCCCGCACCCTGGCGGCCGACCCGGGTGCGACGGACGACGGGGAGCCGAAGTGACCGGCGCGGAATCGGACATGGGTGAATCGGACATGGGTGAACGCGACGGCGACGACGGCCCGCCCGGCGACCGGCGGGACACCGGGGGCGGCGCCGCGTCCGCCGTCGAGTCCCACCTCGGCCCGGCCCTGCGCGCGTACGCCCCCGACCCCGAGGCCGAACACCGCGCCCTGGCCGCCTTCCGCACCGCCTACGCCTCCACCAACCACCCCCTGCGCACCCGCCCCCGCGACGACTGGCGCCCTGCCTCCATCGTGGGTGGCGCGGCGCAGACAACTCGCAAGTCGGGCGAAAACGGCGCACATTCGAAGCGGGGCGGCCGTAAGAAGTGAGGTAAGAAAGCGGGGGCGAGTCGGCCCGCGGGGCGCCACGGCGGCGGCAAGGGCAACGGCCGGGGCCGCCACCCCCCACAGGAGAGGCCCCGACCGTCGCTCTGAGGGCCGCTGGGCGACCCGTACTCTCTACAGCGCCGTGGGTGCGTTTTCTGTCACACCCCGGGTGCGTTCCGTCCTCACCCGGTGCTCACCCTGCGCATACCCGCACCCGGTCACGAGTTAGTTGCATCTTCTACGGACATGGACGGAGCAAGGTTTCAGGCCGTAACGTGCCATTCGCGCCGACCAGAAGACAGGCGTAAAGGGAGTGCGGTGCTGGGGGACGACGCGGAGCTGACCGCCGCGGTGCGTGCGGCACAGGACGGCGATGAGAGCGCGTTCCGTGCGGTGTACCGCGCGGTGCATCCACGCCTGCTCGGGTACGTGCGCACGCTCGTCGGGGATCCCGACGCCGAGGACGTGGCCTCCGAGACCTGGCTGCAGATCGCCCGCGACCTCGACCGGTTCAGCGGGGACGCCGACCGGTTCCGCGGCTGGGCCGCCCGGATCGCCCGCAACCGTGCCCTGGACCACATCCGGATGCGCGGCCGCCGCCCCGCGATCGGCGGCGACGAGACCGAACTGACCGGCCGCGCCGCCGAGTCCGACACCGCGGGCGAGGCCATCGAGGCGCTCACCACCGGCAGCACCCTCTCCCTCATCGCCCGGCTCCCGCAGGACCAGGCCGAGGCGGTCGTCCTGCGCGTGGTCGTCGGCCTCGACGCCAAGACCGCCGCCGAGACCCTCGGCAAACGCGCCGGAGCCGTCCGCACCGCCGCGCACCGCGGCCTGAAACGGCTCGCCGAACTGCTCGGCGACGACCCGGAGACGGCGGGCGTCCTCGACGCGCTGCCACCCCAGCGGGACCCCGAGCAGACACCCCGGCCGGGATCGAGGCGAGCGGACCGGCAGGAACCCGAGCGAGAACCGCGTGCACGCGCGGTGACGTCCGCCACTGTGACGCATACGCGCGCGCGGACGCAGAAGGACATGTGATGGCCGACGAGCAGGACACGTGGCTCAACCCGGAGACGGCGGAACGCCTGTTGGCCGGGGAGCCCCTGGAAGCCGTCGACCCCGCCACCCGTGACCAGGCCGAACGCCTCGCCCGGGTGCTCGGCGCGCTGTCCGCGCAGGCGACGCCCGCCGCCGTCGAACTCCCCGGTGAGCAGGCCGCCCTGGCCGCGTTCCGCAAGGCCCGCGAGGCCGCCGCCGACGAGCGCACGGCCGCGCTCCGCCGCGGGGCGCCCCGCGAGACGGCCGGGGGCAGACAGTGACTGCTCCGTACGACTATCGTCACAGGCCAGTGAGCCTGCTCACCTGCGCCTCTGCCGTCGTTACGAGAATGGGATGATGTCGTTTATGAAGGGACGAGTCCTTGTCGTCGACGACGACACCGCACTGGCCGAGATGCTCGGCATCGTGCTGCGTGGTGAAGGTTTTGAGCCGTCTTTCGTAGCCGACGGCGACAAGGCGCTGGCCGCGTTCCGTGAGAGCAAGCCCGATCTGGTGCTGCTGGACCTGATGCTGCCCGGACGGGACGGCATCGAGGTGTGCCGGCTGATCCGCGCCGAGTCCGGCGTGCCGATCGTGATGCTCACGGCCAAGAGCGACACCGTGGATGTCGTGGTCGGCCTGGAGTCGGGCGCGGACGACTACATCGTCAAGCCGTTCAAGCCGAAGGAACTGGTGGCGCGGATCCGGGCGCGGCTGCGGCGCTCCGAGGAACCGGCGCCCGAGCAGCTGACCATCGGTGACCTGGTCATCGACGTGGCCGGGCACTCGGTGAAGCGGGACGGGCAGTCGATCGCGCTGACCCCGCTGGAGTTCGACCTGCTGGTCGCGCTCGCCCGCAAGCCCTGGCAGGTCTTCACCCGCGAGGTGCTGCTGGAACAGGTCTGGGGCTACCGCCACGCCGCGGACACCCGCCTGGTCAACGTGCATGTCCAGCGGCTGCGCTCCAAGGTCGAGAAGGACCCGGAGCGGCCGGAGATCGTGGTGACCGTCCGTGGTGTCGGTTACAAGGCGGGACCGAGCTGACGTGTCCGGGGACAGTGTCGCTTCGGGGTCCGGCATGCCCGGGGACCGTCCGAAGCGGCCTGTCGGCCGGACGGCGGCAGGTACACGCTTGAGGCGCCTCTTCGAGGGCGGACTGCTTCAGGGCGGGGTGCAGGGCAGCCCGGTCCTGCGGCTCTTCCTGCGCTGGGTGCGCCGTCCGCTGCTGCCGGTGATGCGGCTGTGGCGGCGCAACATCCAGCTCAGGGTCGTCGCCACCACGCTGCTGATGTCGCTGGGCGTCGTCCTGCTGCTCGGCTTCGTCGTGATCGGGCAGGTCCGCAACGGCCTGCTGGACGCGAAGGTGCGCGCCTCGCAGAGTCAGGCCACGGGCGGCTTCGCGGTGGCCAAGCAGCGCGCCGACGAGGCGGCGAGCACCAATGGCACGGGCACCGGCACCGCCGACGGCAGCACGGACGGCACCGCGGGCGCCGCGGACGGCCGGCCCACCCAGAACGTCATCCAGTGGATGAGCGACCTCGTGGAGTCGCTGTCCAGCGGCGGCGCGGGCGCCTTCGACGTGGTGACGCTGCCCGTCGACGACGAGAGCGGCGGCGGCCGCAGCCCGCGCGGCTCCGGCAACGTCAACCCGACCTCCAGTGTCCCCTCCGACCTGCGCAAACGGGTCAACAACGGCACGACGGCAGCCCAGAGCTACACCCAGATCGTCTACTCCAACGGCAAGGGCGCGCAGCCCGCGCTGGTCATCGGCAAGCAGGTCAACGACCCGAACGGGCGGCCGTACGAGCTGTACTACCTCTTCCCGCTCACCCAGGAGGAGAAGTCCCTCAGCCTGGTCAAGGGCACCCTGGCGACCGCCGGGCTTTTCGTCGTCGTACTGCTGGGCGCCATCGCCTGGCTGGTAGTACGGCAGGTCGTCACGCCGGTGCGGATGGCGGCCGGGATCGCCGAGCGGCTGTCCGCCGGTCAGCTCCAGGAGCGCATGAAGGTCACCGGCGAGGACGACATCGCCCGGTTGGGCGAGGCGTTCAACAAGATGGCGCAGAACCTCCAGAGCAAGATCCAGCAGCTGGAGGACCTGTCGCGGATGCAGCGCCGGTTCGTCTCGGACGTCTCGCACGAACTGCGCACCCCGTTGACGACGGTCCGGATGGCCGCCGATGTCATCCATGAGGCCCGCCAGGACTTCGACCCGGTGACCGCGCGCTCCGCCGAACTGCTCGCCGACCAGCTGGACCGCTTCGAGTCGCTGCTCGCGGACCTGCTGGAGATCAGCCGCTTCGACGCGGGCGCGGCGGCCCTGGAGGCCGAGCCGATCGACCTCAGAGAGGTCGTACGGCGCGTGGTCGGCGGTGCCGAGCCGCTCGCCGAGCGCAAGGGCACCCGTATACGGGTGGTCGGCGATCTCCAGCCCGTAGTCGCCGAGGCCGACGCCCGGCGGGTGGAGCGGGTGCTGCGCAATCTCGTCGTCAACGCCGTCGAGCACGGCGAGGGCAAGGACGTCATCGTCAAGCTGGCCTCCGCCGGTGGCGCGGTCGCCGTCGCGGTGCGCGACTACGGCGTCGGGCTCAAGCCGGGCGAGGCGACCCGCGTGTTCAGCCGCTTCTGGCGGGCCGACCCGGCCCGCGCCCGCACCACCGGTGGCACCGGCCTCGGGCTGTCGATCGCCCTGGAGGACGCGCGCCTGCACGGCGGCTGGCTCCAGGCCTGGGGCGAGCCGGGCGGCGGTTCGCAGTTCCGGCTGACTCTGCCCAGGACCGCGGACGAGCCGCTGCGGGGCTCGCCGATACCGCTGGAGCCCAAGGACGCGCGCCGCAGGCGCCGCCCCGACGACTCCGGGGCGCCCCGCACGGAGAAGCGGGCGACCGTTCCGGCGCAGCAGAACGGCGGCCATGCGCCCGCGCTGCCCCCTGCACCACGACCGTGCCGGTGTTCCGCACCGTCGCCCCGCTCACCTGGACGTGCCGGGCAACGGCAACGGCGCGCGCGTGGTGCCCCGGCCCACGGGGCCCGTACGGCGCCCGGCGGAGCGGCCCGCCGCGGAGCCGGGCCCGGACACCGGAGCCGTACGACCGGAATCCGATCGGCGGCAGACGGCGCGGCCGGAGGATTCGACCGAGCCAGGGGAGGCATTTCGTGGGCGCTGACCGCGAGGGGGGCGCCCGGCGCAAGCCATGGCGCGCGGCGGCGTACACCGCCTTGGGGGTCGTTCTGCTGGCCGGGTGCGCCTCGATGCCCGACAGCGGTGATCTGCGGGACGTGGAGTCCACGCCCCGGCAGGACACCGGGGTACGGGTGTTCGCCATGCCGCCCGCCGAGGACGCCAACCCGGGCGAGATCGTGCAGGGCTTTCTGGAGGCGCTGACCAGCGACGACCCGTCGTACGACACGGCGCGCAAGTACCTGGCGGACGACGCCGCGCGCACCTGGCGGCCGGAGAAGTCGACCACGGTGCTCGCGAACGGGCCGAGCATCGAGACCGCCTGCCGCCCGAGCGGCAGGGAGGCGGCCGACAGCAGCACCTGTGTGCTGACCGGTGCCCAGGTGGCCACGGTCGACGGGGAGCAGGCGTACGAGCCCGCGGCCGGCACCTATCGCAAGAAGGTGCATCTGAGCCGGGACAGCAAGACCAGGCAGTGGCGCATCGACGAGCTGCCCGACGGTGTGGTCATGGGCAAGTCGGACTTCCAGCGCAACTACACGTCCGTCGACAAGTACTACTTCGCCTCCGGTACGTCGGTCGGGTCGGCCGGGGAGCCGGTGGCGGTCGCCGATCCGGTGTTCCTGCGCGGCAAGGTCGACGCGATGACACAGATGGTCCGTTCGGTGCTGGGCAAGCCGTCCACCTGGCTCCGCCCGGTGGTGCGCTCCAGCTTCCCGACCGGCACGGCCCTCCAGAAGGGCGTGTCCGGGCTGACGCCGGACGACCAGAACCGGCTGACGGTGCCCCTGAACCTCAAGGAGTCGCGCGTCTCGGCGTCCAAGTGCACCGAGATGGCCACCCAGCTGCTGTTCACGCTGCGGAACCTGGCGCCGACCCTGGAGTCCGTCGAACTGCAGGGCACCGGCGGCCACCGGCTGTGCGATCTGACCGAGGAGCGCGCCGAGTCCGCCGCCTGGCACGGCTCGTCCAAGCGGCCCGAATACCTGTACTACGTCGACGGCAAGCACCGGCTGGTGCGGATGCCGACCGGGAGCACCGGCACCGCGTCCCTGCAGGTGCCGGGCGTGCTCGGCGAGGGCGACAAAACGCTCCGGTCGGTGGCCGTGTCGCGGGACGAGCACAGCGTGGCCGCGGTCGACGACTACGGCGCGACGCTGCGCGTGACATCGCTGACCTCCGACGGCTCGCTCGGCAGCGCCCTGGTCACCAGCAAGGGCCCGACGCCCGCCGACCGGCTGACCACACCCAGCTGGGACGCGCGCGGCGACCTGTGGGTGGCCGACCGTGATCCGCAGGCCACGGCTCTGTACGTCGTGGAGCACGGTGTCGCCAAGGCGGAGAAGGTCACCGTCCCGGACCTGCCCGGCCGGATCAAGGACGTCCGGGTGGCCGCCGACGGCGTGCGGGTCGCGCTGGTCGTGGAGAAGGACGGCAAGCAGTCCCTGCAGATCGGCCGGATCGAGCGCGAGGACGGGACCGACGAGGCGCCCTCGGTGGTCGACCTCCGTCCCGCCGCACCCGACTTGGAGCAGGTCAGCGCCATGACCTGGGCCGGGGACAGCCAGCTGCTGGTGGTCGGGCAGGAGCAGGGCGGTGTGCAGCAGATGCGCTACGTCCAGGTCGACGGCGCCACCCTCGACGGTCCGGCGCCGGGCGCGCTGCCCGGACTGAAGGCGATCGCCGCCTCCGAGGACGACCGGGTGCCGCTGGTGGCCTACTCGGACGACGGGATCGTCCGGCTGCCGACCGGGGCGCAGTGGCAGAAGGTCGACAAGGACGGGACAGCACCGGTCTATCCGGGCTGACGGGGCTGACGGGGGGCTGCCCGGCCGAGACGAGAGAGCCTGGTCGAGGAGACCAGGGCAACGGCCTGTGCGCGTTGTCCACAGGCCGTTGTCCACAGGGGTGGTGGGGCCGGCTCCGGCCTTGGCACAGTGGTGGTCATGCGGGGGTGGTGGCGGGACCTCACCGACCTGGTGCTGCCGACCGACTGCGCGGGCTGTGGAGCACCTCGTACGACGCTCTGCGCGCGCTGCCGGACCGCGCTGGCCGGGAGCGCGCCCCGGCGGGTGCGGCCGCAGCCGGAGCCGCCGGGACTCCCCGCGGTGTACGCGTCGGCGCCGTACGCGCAGGCGGTGCGCGCGCTGCTTCTCGCGCACAAGGAGCGGGGCGCGCTGACGCTCACGGGAGCGCTGGGTACGGCCTTGGCGGGGGCCGTGCGGGCGGGCCTCGACGCGTCGGCCGGGACCGGGGCCCCGGGGCCCGTCGTGCTCGTGCCGGTGCCCTCCGCGCGATGGGCCGTGCGGGCGCGGGGACACGATCCGGTACGGCGGATGGCGCTCGCGGCGGCCGGGGAGCTGCGGCGCACCGGGACACCGGCCCGGGTGGCGGCGGTGCTGCGCCAGCGCGGGCCCGTGGCGGACCAGGCGGGGCTGGACGCGCGGCGGCGACTGGCGAACATGGCGGGCGCGCTGGAGGTGACGGCGGGCGGGGACCGGCTGCTCGCCGGGGGCCGGATCGTGCTCGTCGACGACCTCGTCACCACCGGCGCCAGTCTGGCGGAGGCGGCACGGGCCCTGCGAATCGGCGAGTCAAGAGCTGTGTACAAGAACGCAACTCGGGAAGGAAGGGAGGAACGAAGTACCCAAGGACCGGAGAAGGCGAAGCGGGTGAAGGCGAAGTGGGTGCATGGTGCAGCGAAAAAGACGGTGGTGAACGCCCTCGGACCGCCGCCGCGTGCGGCCGTGATCGCCGCTCCTGCGGATTCTTTCGAAATAAACAGGAACTGACCGCCGACCTGCATCGTTGCAGGTAGCGAGAGGGTTTATTCACCTGAACGGAGGTACGCCGCAGTAGAGGGTGACGACATCCGTCCGGGCGAGATATGTTCGGTTGTGAGGAAAGAGGCGCAGGCCACACCTCTCATATCCGAATGCCGTGCCGCGGGTTTTGCGCAATCACCCGCGCCGGTGGGGTGGAGATCCCGCCCTTGGGGGAGGAGGAGGTGGACGTCACCGAGTCCGAGGTTCGGTACTCACCGGACCTGGTGCAAAAGGGAGATGCTCCGCCGAAGCAGCGGAGCGATCCGGGAACGGAGTTCTGCGTGGACATCGTCGTCAAAGGCCGCAAGACCGAGGTGCCCGAGCGGTTCCGCAAGCACGTGGCCGAGAAGCTGAAGCTGGAGAAGATCCAGAAGCTCGATGGCAAGGTGATCAGCCTCGACGTCGAGGTGTCCAAGGAGCCCAACCCTCGACAGGCCGACCGCTGCGACCGGGTGGAGATCACGCTCCGCTCCCGGGGCCCGGTGATCCGGGCGGAGGCAGCGGCCAGCGACCCGTACGCGGCACTCGACATGGCGGCGGAAAAGCTGGACGCGCGACTGCGCAAGCAGCACGACAAGCGGTTCTCGCGCCGCGGCGCACGGCGGATCTCGGCGGCGGAGGTCCCCGACCACGTCCCGGGCGCGGCGACGCTGAACGGAAACGGCGTCCCGGTGGCGGAGGACGAGACGGACGGAGTGCCGACCACGAAGATCGGCTCGCTCGAGGTCAAGGGCGAAGGCCCCCTCGTGGTCCGCGAGAAGACCCACGTCGCCTCCGCCATGAGCCTGGACCAGGCCCTCTACGAGATGGAACTGGTCGGCCATGACTTCTACTTGTTCGTCGACTCCGAGACGAAGGAGCCGAGTGTCGTCTACCGGCGGCACGCCTACGACTACGGCGTGATCCACCTCAGCACGGACCCGATGGTCGCCGAGGCGCAGCCCCCAGCGGCAGGGGGCACGCTGGGCGGCTGACCGCCGGCGTCGAAGCCTGACCGGTGCCCCTGGAGCGCGCGTGCGCCCCCGGGGCACCAGTGTGCGACCACTTCGCGCCGCGCACGGCGCCTCGGTGTCGTTCCGGCATGAAATCATGACCGCAAGGGCCCAACCGGTGGGCCGCTGCCTTGGGTTGGCGATGGCACGGGACCACACAGGCCACAGCCTTCAGGGGGAGGAACGATGGCGGACACCTTCGGACCGATGCGGAGCGAGGAGGCCGACGACACCGACGACGGTGTACTCGGCAGGTGCCTTGACGGGGGCTCTTCGCGGGATGAACCGATCAGAGTCCTGGTGGTGGACGACCACGCGCTCTTCAGACGCGGCCTGGAGATCGTGCTCGCGGCCGAGGAGGACATCCAGGTCGTCGGCGAGGCGGGCGACGGCGCCGAGGCCGTGGACAAGGCCGCCGATCTGCTGCCGGACATCGTGCTGATGGACGTCCGGATGCCCCGGCGCGGGGGGATCGAGGCGTGTACCTCCATCAAGGAGGTCGCCCCCAGCGCGAAGATCATCATGCTGACGATCAGCGACGAGGAGGCCGACCTCTACGACGCGATCAAGGCGGGCGCCACCGGATATCTGCTCAAGGAGATCTCCACCGACGAGGTGGCCACCGCCATTCGCGCGGTCGCCGACGGGCAGTCGCAGATCAGCCCGTCCATGGCGTCGAAACTCCTCACCGAGTTCAAGTCGATGATCCAGCGCACCGACGAACGCCGGCTGGTGCCCGCGCCCCGGCTGACCGACCGTGAACTGGAGGTCCTCAAACTCGTCGCCACGGGGATGAACAACCGGGACATCGCCAAGGAGTTGTTCATCTCCGAGAACACGGTGAAGAACCACGTCCGCAACATCCTGGAGAAACTCCAGCTGCACTCCCGGATGGAGGCCGTGGTCTACGCGATGCGGGAGAAGATCCTGGAGATCCGCTAGCCGCCCGGCACCGGCCCTCAGCCGAGGGCGCGGGCGAGTTCCGCGGTGAGCGGTCCGCGCAGTGCGGGGTCGTCCACGCGCTCCACCCGGATGTTCGTGCAGTTCACCCAGGTGGCGGCCTCCAGCAGGGCCTGGGCGACCGCGGGGACCGCCCTGGGGCCGTCCAGGGTGACCTGCCGGGCCACCAGGGTGCGGCCCTCCCGGGCCGGGTCGACACGCCCGACGAGGCGGCCGCCCGCGAGCACCGGCATGGCGAAGTAGCCGTACACCCGCTTGGGCTTGGGGGTGTACGCCTCCAGGCGGTGGGTGAAGCCGAAGATCCGTTCCGTGCGCGCCCGTTCCCAGATCAGCGAGTCGAACGGCGAGAGCAGGGTGGTGCGGTGGCGGCCGCGCGGCGGGGTCGCCAGGGCCGCCGGATCCGCCCAGGCGGGCCTGCCCCAGCCCGCCACCTCGACCGGCACCAGACCCGAGTCCGCGAGCACCGCGTCCACCTGCTCGCCCTTCAGCCGGTGATAGTCGGCGATGTCCGAGCGGGTGCCCACCCCCAGGGACTCGCCGGCCAGCCGGACCAGGCGGCGCAGGCACTCGGCGTCGTCCAGCTCGTCGTGCAGCAGCGCGGTGGGGACGGCGCGCTCGGCGAGGTCGTACACCCGCTTCCAGCCGCGGCGTTCGACGCACACCACCTCGCCGTACATCAGCGCCCTTTCGACCGCGACCTTGGTGCCGGACCAGTCCCACCACTCGCTGGTGCGCTTCGCGCCGCCCAGCTCCGTCGCGGTCAGCGGGCCCTCGGTGCGCAGCTGCTTGACGACCTGTTCGTAGACCCCGTCCGGGAGTTCGTGGTTCCAGTGCGGGCGGCTGCGGTAGGCGCGGCGGCGGAAGGCGAAGTGCGGCCACTCCTCGACGGGCAGCAGACAGGCGGCGTGCGACCAGTACTCGAAGGCGTGTGTGTCCTTCCAGTAGGCGTCCTCCACCGCGGTGCGGCCGACGGCGCCGAGACGGGCGTACGGCACCAGTTCGTGCGACCGGGCGAGGACCGAGATCGTGTCGAGCTGGACCGCGCCGAGGTGGCGCAGCACCCCGCGCACCCCGGCCCGCCGGTCGGGCGCGCCCAGCAGGCCCTGGGCCCGCAGGGCGATACGGCGGGCGTCGTCCGCGGTGAGTGTGAGGGTCGGGCGCGGCAGGGTCGTCATGCCCCGGACGATAGAGGGCGCCACTGACAACCCGTCCTGAGCTGCGGTTTACCGAACCGGCCCGGGCAGATAGGGGGCGGTGGACGGCAGACCGAGGTCCGAGGGCAGCAGGGAGGCGATCCAGCAGTCCCGGCGCACCCCCTTGTTGTCGATGGCGGAGCGCAGGGTGCCCTCCAGGGTGAAGCCCGCGCGTTCGGCGACCCCGCGCGAGCCGTGGTTGCCCACCTCGGCGCGCCACTCGACCCGGTCGACGCCCAGGTCGGTGAAGATCCAGCGGCAGGCGGCGAGCACGGCCTCGGTGACGTAGCCGAGGCCGCGGTGCTCCTTGGTGGCCCAGAAGCCGACCTCCGCGGCGGCGGGGGCGCGCATGGTCAGGCTGAGCATGCCGGCCAGCTCCCCGCCGGTGAGGAAGATCCCCCAGGTGAACATCGCGCCGTGGACCCAGCCGCCCGGGACCGTCTCGTGCGTGAAGCCGCGCGCGTGCTCGGGCAGGTACGGGGACGGGATCGTGGTCCAGCGCTGGATGTCCGGGTCCTGGGCGGCCTCGTGCACGGCCTCGGTGTCGGCCGGTCCGACGGCGCGCAGACGAAGACGGCCGGTGGTGAGCGTGACGGGTTCCATCGGGCGATTCTGCTCGTACCACCCCGCAAGGGCCATCGATTTCCGCGATCCGTGAGCGCGCGATCACATTTCGCACAAATCCCTGCGCCGATGCGGCACTATCCGCATATCCCGTCCGTTGTTCCTGTGAAGCAGCGGCCGGGGCACCAGGCACTCCCGGCGCGGCGGGGTCCTCGCATACGATGGCCGTTGCTCAGTACGTCACATGGAAACCCGACCGTCCCAGGCCCGACCGGCAAGGAGACCAGCCCCCGTGTCCGTCCTCTCGAAGATCATGCGTGCAGGCGAAGGCAAGATCCTGCGCAAGCTGCACCGCATCGCGGACCAGGTCAACTCCATCGAAGAGGACTTCGTCGACCTCTCCGACGCCGAGCTGCGGGCCCTCACCGAGGAGTACAAGCAGCGGTACGCCGATGGTGAGAGCCTGGACGACCTGCTCCCCGAGGCGTTCGCCACCGTCCGCGAGGCCGCCAAGCGCGTCCTCGGCCAGCGTCACTACGACGTGCAGATGATGGGTGGCGCCGCGCTCCACCTCGGCTATGTGGCCGAGATGAAGACCGGCGAGGGCAAGACCCTCGTCGGCACCCTGCCCGCGTACCTGAACGCGCTGTCCGGCGACGGTGTCCACATCGTCACGGTCAATGACTACCTGGCCGAGCGCGACTCCGAGATGATGGGTCGCGTCCACAAGTTCCTGGGCCTCGACGTCGGCGTGATCCTCGCCAACATGACGCCGGCCCAGCGCCGCGAGCAGTACGGCTGCGACATCACCTACGGCACCAACAACGAGTTCGGCTTCGACTACCTGCGCGACAACATGGCGTGGTCGCAGGACGAACTGGTGCAGCGCGGCCACAACTTCGCCATCGTGGACGAGGTCGACTCCATCCTCGTGGACGAGGCCCGTACGCCGCTGATCATCTCCGGCCCGGCCGACCAGGCCACCAAGTGGTACGGCGACTTCGCCAAGCTCGTCCTGCGCCTGAAGAAGGGCGAGGCCGGAAACCCGCTCAAGGGCGTCGAGGAAACCGGCGACTACGACGTGGACGAGAAGAAGCGCACGGTCGCCATCCACGAGTCCGGTGTCAGCAAGGTCGAGGACTGGCTGGGCATCGACAACCTCTACGAGTCGGTGAACACCCCGCTCGTCGGCTACCTGAACAACGCCATCAAGGCGAAGGAACTGTTCAAGAAGGACAAGGACTACGTCGTCATCGACGGCGAGGTCATGATCGTCGACGAGCACACCGGCCGTATCCTCGCCGGCCGCCGCTACAACGAGGGCATGCACCAGGCGATCGAGGCGAAGGAAGGGGTGGACATCAAGGACGAGAACCAGACCCTCGCCACCATCACCCTCCAGAACTTCTTCCGCCTCTACAGCAAGCTCTCCGGCATGACCGGTACGGCGATGACCGAGGCCGCCGAGTTCCACCAGATCTACAAGCTCGGCGTGGTCCCCATCCCGACCAACAAGCCGATGGTGCGGATGGACCAGTCGGACCTGATCTACCGCACCGAGGTGGCCAAGTTCGAGGCGGTCGTCGACGACATCGCCGAGAAGCACGAGAAGGGCCAGCCGATCCTCGTCGGCACCACCTCGGTCGAGAAGTCCGAGTACCTCTCGCAGCAGCTCAGCAAGCGCGGCATCCAGCACGAGGTGCTGAACGCCAAGCACCACGAGCGTGAGGCGTCGATCGTCGCCCAGGCCGGCCGCAAGGGTGCCGTCACGGTCGCCACCAACATGGCCGGCCGCGGTACCGACATCAAGCTCGGCGGCAACCCCGAGGACCTCGCCGAGGCGGAGCTGCGCCAGCGCGGCCTCGACCCCGAGGAGCACATCGAGGAGTGGGCCGCGGCGCTGCCCGCCGCCCTGGAGAAGGCCGAGCAGGCCGTCAAGGCGGAGAAGGACGAGGTCGAGGACCTCGGCGGCCTGTACGTCCTCGGTACCGAGCGGCACGAGTCGCGGCGTATCGACAACCAGCTGCGCGGTCGTTCCGGCCGTCAGGGCGACCCCGGCGAGTCCCGCTTCTACCTCTCCCTCGGCGACGACCTGATGCGCCTGTTCAAGGCCCAGATGGTCGAGCGCGTGATGTCCATGGCGAACGTGCCGGACGACGTGCCGATCGAGAACAAGATGGTCACCCGCGCGATCGCCTCCGCGCAGTCGCAGGTCGAGCAGCAGAACTTCGAGACGCGTAAGAACGTCCTGAAGTACGACGAGGTGCTCAACCGCCAGCGCGAGGTCATCTACGGCGAGCGCCGGCGCGTGCTGGAGGGCGAGGACCTGCACGAGCAGATCCAGCACTTCATGGACGACACGATCGACGCGTACGTCGCCGCGGAGACCGCCGAGGGCTTCCCGGAGGACTGGGACCTGGAGCGGCTGTGGGGCGCCTTCAGGCAGCTCTACCCGGTGAAGGTCACCGTGGAGGAGCTGGAGGAGGCGGCCGGTGACCGTGCCGGTCTGACCGCCGAGTTCATCTCGGAGTCCATCAAGGAGGACATCCACCAGCAGTACGAGGCCCGTGAGGGTCAGCTCGGCTCCGAGATCATGCGTGAGCTGGAGCGGCGGGTCGTGCTGTCGGTCCTCGACCGCAAGTGGCGCGAGCACCTCTACGAGATGGACTACCTCCAGGAGGGCATCGGCCTGCGCGCGATGGCCCAGAAGGACCCGCTGGTCGAGTACCAGCGCGAGGGCTTCGACATGTTCACCGCGATGATGGAGGGCATCAAGGAGGAGTCCGTCGGCTACCTGTTCAACCTGGAGGTCCAGGTCGAGCAGCAGGTCGAGGAGGTGCCGGTCGAGGCGGCCGAGCAGGTCGGCGAGGGTGCCGAGGACGCGGTGCCGGCGCAGGCCGGTGCGGGGCGCCCGGAGATCCGCGCCAAGGGGCTCGATGTTCCGCAGCGCCGGGATCTGCACTTCTCCGCGCCGACGGTGGACGGCGAGGGCGGCATCGTCGAGCGCGACCTGGAGGACGACGGGCCGGTGCGGTCCGAGTCGGACGGGCTGACGCGGGCGGAGCGGCGTAAGCAGGCGAAGGGCGGACGGCGTCGCAAGAAGTGACGCGCACTCCGTGAGGGGGGCCGGGTTCCTTTGGAGCCCGGCCCCTTTCGCGTCTCCGGTCGCCGCCGGGTGCGGGGCCCAGCGGCGCCCGTCTGCTTACGGCGCAGACCGCGGGCCCGTTTCCACCGCTGTGCAGCGCCAGCGCAGGTCCGCGCCCCGTTCGAGGCGGAAGGCGAGGGCGCGGAGCCGGCTGCCCGCGGCGATGCGGGCGAAGACCTCCAGCGCGCCCTCGCCGGCGACGTAGTAGCCGATGTCGTGGACGACCGGGCGGGTGCCCCGCGTGCGCAGGGGCCCGTCGGCGGCGAGGCGGGCCAGGTCGTCGTAGGCGCGGCCCGCGGTGTGGCGGAGCATCCAGTGGACCGGGCGCTGACCGCTGAGGACGGCCACCAGACGGTCCGCGAAGAGGTCGGTGGGGCGAGTGGGCCGGGCGGGCTCCAGAGGGGCCGTACGGGGCGGCTGGGGGCGCGCCGTGCGGGCGGCGGTCGTACGGCCCTCGGCGGATGCCCGGCGTGGGCCCGGGGCGGGGCGGCGGGTGTCGTGGCGGGTCGGCGGGCGGTGCCGGGGGCGGGGGTGAGGGGTGCGGCTCATGACCTTGTTCATGGGGGTCCCCGTTCGACGGCCCGGGGGATACCGGGCGGTAACTAGGTGGTGGGGATCTTGTACGGGGCCGGGGGCCGCGCGGCAAGGACGTGGGCGGTGGTGGCGAGGGGGCCAGGGGATTCACCCTCCGGGAGGATGGACAGAGGGCTGAGCCCCGAGATCACGCGGGTGCACCGGGTGAAGTACGACGTACGGGGCTGACATTTACGGGGTGTGGGCAGGGACTCGAAAGGGGACAGCCACACGTATCCTGAAGCCCCCCGGAACGACCAGGAAAAGAGCGGCGAGCATGCGCGTCTACGTCCCCCTGACCCTCCCCGGTCTCGCCGAGGCGCACAGGTCGGGTGAGCTGGGGGCGGGCCCCTTCGCCGGGTACGCCGTCACGCCCGCCCTGCGCGCCTGGTACCGCTCCGACGACGTCGAGGAACTCGAGTACGCCGCGCTCGGCCGGGCCGCGCTGGCCTCCCTGCGCCTGCTCGCGGCCGACGAGGACGCGCCGCGGCGCCGGATCGTGGTGGCCGTGGACGTGGCCGACGGCGCGGTCGTGGCCGCGTCCGACAGCGGGGCCGAGCCGGGCGAGGTGACCGTGCGGGTGACGGTGCCGCTCGCCAAGGCGGCGGCGGTCCACGCCGACGCCGACGACGCCGAGCGGGACGTGACGGAGGCCGCGCGGGCGCTGGCGGCGGCGGACGGCGGGGACGAGGCCGCGCAGAGCGTCGTGGACGAGGCGGAGGACCACGAGCTGCTGTGGTTCGCCACACAGGAGCTGCCCAACCTCCTCGGGCGCCGCTGACCAGGCAGGATCGGCCGCCCCCGGGGGATTGTCAGTGGGGGCGGGTACGGTCTTGGGCATGGGGAAGCACGCACGCGCGCACATCGTCTGGGACTGGAACGGCACGCTGTTCCATGACAACGAGGCGATCATCGAGGCGACCAACGCCGCCTTCGCGGAGCTGGGTCTGGCGCCGATCACGCTGGAGCAGTACCGCGCGCTGTACTGCGTGCCGGTGCCCAAGTTCTACGAGCGGCTGATGGGGCGGCTGCCGAGCCAGGCCGAGTGGGAGCTGATGGACGGGACGTTCCATCAGCGGTACACGGAGCGGCGGGCCGAGTGCGTGCTGACCGACGGGGCGGCGGAGCTGCTCCGCGGCTGGCGGACGGCGGGGCACAGCCAGTCGCTGCTGAGCATGTACGGACACGAGGAACTGGTGCCGCTCGTGCGGGGGTTCGGGATCGAGGAGCATTTCGTGCGCGTCGACGGGCGGACGGGGCCGTCCGGGGGGAGCAAGGCGGAGCACATGGTGCGGCATCTGTCGCGGCTCACGGGGGCGGTCGAGCCGGGGCGGACCGTGGTGATCGGGGACGCGGCGGACGACGCGGTCGCGGCGAGGCATGTGGGGGCCGGGGCGGTGCTGTACACCGGGGGGTCGCACAGCAGGGCCAGCCTGGAGGAGGTCGGCGTCCCGGTGGTGGACACGCTGGCGGAGGCGGTGGAGGTCGCACAGCGAATAGCCGTGTGAGGTCCCGCGAACGGCCGTGTGAGGCCGCGCGGCGAACAGCCCTGTGAGGAGCCCCCGCGGGTCTCAGCTCACCGGCGCCTTCGCCCGCAGCACCTTGATGAACTCCCGCATCCAGGATGGGTGGTCCGGCCAGGCACGCGCGGAGACCAGTGTGCCGTCCGTCACCGTCTCCGTGTCCTGGAAGCTCGCGCCCGCGGCCTGCATGTCCGGTTCCAGGGCCGGATAGGCCGTGACGCGGCGGCCGCGCAGGGTGTCGATCGCGGCGGTGAGCAGCGGTCCGTGGCAGATCTGGGCGACCGGCTTGTCCGCGTCGAAGAAGGCCTTGAGGATCTTGCGCAGCTCGGGGTCGTTGCGCAGATACTCGGGGGCCCGGCCGCCGGGGATGACGAGGGCGGCGTACGCGCCGGGGTCCACCTCGGCGAAGGCGAGGTCGGCCGGCCAGGTGTACCCGGGTTTCTCGGTGTACGTGTCGTAGCCGGGCTCGAAGTCGTGCACCACGAAGCGCAGCGTCTTGCGGGAGGGGGCCGCGATGTCGACGTCGTAGCCCTCCTCGCGCAGGCGCTGGTAGGGGTACATGACCTCCAGGGACTCCGCGGCGTCGCCGGTGACGATGAGGATCTTCGCGGGCATGTCGGCGCTCCTCCGGGACAGACGGGGACGGACAGGGACGGACGGGGACGGACTCCTCGGCCGGTCCCCCGGGGTCGTAGCTCTCAGGGTGCGGCGGAAGACGCGGGGCCGCTACCCCACCCCGCCTCTCACCTGGCCGAATCCGGTTACGCCACCCGGGCGGCCCCCGGTGCTGTGCAGAACGTCAAACTTTGACCCCCTGTTTTGTACACATACGGCTCATGACGGTTCCGGGGTCAGGGGCGATAGCCTTGTGGCGTGATCAGCGCGATAGCTCGCGGGAGCGATCAGGCTCCCGCCCTGCGCCCGGGTTGCACGGAGGACCTCCGTGACCGGGCGGCGGTCGCTGGTCCGCGCGGGCGGGACGGGGGCGCCGCAGCCCCCAGGACGCCGAGGCCGGCCCGGAACACGACGGTGCCGAGAGCAGCGTCACATCCCGTGGTCGTGTCGGAAATGGCCGAATACCCCCCGCTCATCTCACCTGTCGGCATAGCGTCGGAACGGACCGGAAACTCCGGGCCGTGGCGTCGAGCCGCAGGGGAAGAGCCAGTACTTCCTTCTACGTCACGCAACGGCGCGCGACAGGAGCCAGAGGACAATGCAGACCAAGCTGGACGAAGCCAAGGCCGAGATGCTCGAACGGGCCGCTCGGGTAGCTGAGAACAGCCCGGTCGGGGGGAACCTACCGACCGGGTCGACGGGCGAGGGCTCCCCGGACACCCCGGACAGTGAGTCAACCCTCGCGTTCCTCCAGCGCTACTACCTGCACACCGCACCGGAAGACCTCGCCGACCGCGACCCGGTGGACGCCTTCGGCGCCGCGGTCTCGCACTACCGTCTCGCCGAGAACCGCCCCCAGGGCACCGCGAACGTCCGGGTGCACACCCCGACGGTCGAGGAGAACGGCTGGACGTGCAGCCACACGGTCGTCGAGGTCGTGACCGACGACATGCCGTTCCTGGTCGACTCCGTCACCAATGAGCTGACCCGGGGCGGGCGCGGCATCCATGTCGTGATCCACCCCCAGTTCGTGGTCCGCCGCGACCTCACCGGCAAGCTGCTGGAGATCCTGCCGACCCCGGCCCCCTCCGCCGAGCTGCCGCACGACGCGCACGTCGAGTCGTGGATCCACGTCGAGATCGACCGCGAGACCGACCGCGCCGACCTCAAGCAGATCACCTCCGACCTGCTGCGCGTGCTCTCCGACGTCCGCGAGGCCGTCGAGGACTGGGACAAGATGCGGGAGGCGGCGGCCCGGGTCGCCGGCGAGCTGGAGAGCGAGCCGGTCCCCGCCGACCTGCCGAAGGCCGAGGTGGAGGAGGCCCGCGAGCTGCTGCGCTGGCTCGCCACCGACCACTTCACCTTCCTGGGCTTCCGCGAGTACGAACTGCGCGGTGACGACACCCTGGCCGCCGTGCCCGGCACCGGCCTCGGCATCCTGCGCTCCGACCCGCAGCACGCCGAGGACGACCAGCACCCGGTCAGCCCCTCCTTCGAGCGGCTGCCGGCCGACGCCCGCGCCAAGGCCCGCGAGCACAAGCTGCTGGTGCTGACCAAGGCGAACAGCCGGGCCACCGTGCACCGGCCGTCGTACCTGGACTACATCGGCGTCAAGAAGTTCGACAAGGACGGCAACGTCGTCGGGGAGCGCCGCTTCCTCGGACTGTTCTCCTCGGCCGCGTACACCGAGTCGGTGCGCCGCGTCCCGGTGATCCGCCGCAAGGTCGCCGAGGTCCTCGACCGCGCCGGGTTCTCGCCCAACAGCCACGACGGCCGCGACCTGCTCCAGATCCTGGAGACCTACCCGCGCGACGAGCTGTTCCAGACGCCGGCCGCCGAGCTCCAGGCGATCGTCACCAGCGTGCTCTACCTCCAGGAGCGCCGCCGGCTGCGCCTGTACCTGCGCCAGGACGAGTACGGCCGCTACTACTCGGCCCTCGTCTACCTGCCGCGCGACCGCTACACCACCGGCGTGCGCCTGCGGATCATCGACATCCTGAAGGAGGAGCTCGGCGGCACCAACGTCGACTTCACCGCCTGGAACACCGAGTCGATCCTGTCCCGGCTGCACTTCGTCGTCCGTGTCCCGCAGGGCACCGAGCTGCCCGAGCTGTCGGACGCCGACAAGGACCGCATCGAGTCCCGCCTGGTCGAGGCCGCCCGCTCCTGGGCGGACGGATTCGCCGAGGCGCTCAACGCCGAGCTGGGCGAGGAGCGCGCCGCCGAGCTGCTGCGCCGCTACATCAACGCCTTCCCCGAGGGCTACAAGGCCGACCACACCCCGCGCGCGGCCGTGGCCGACCTCGTGCACCTGGAGCGGCTGACCGAGGAGCCGGGCAACGACTTCGCGCTGAGCCTGTACGAGCCGGTCGGCGCCGCCCCCGACGAGCGCCGCTTCAAGATCTACCGCAAGGGCGCCTCCGTCTCCCTGTCCGCCGTGCTGCCGGTCCTCCAGCGCATCGGCGTCGAGGTCGTGGACGAGCGGCCGTACGAGCTGCGCTGCTCGGACCGCACCACCGGCTGGATCTACGACTTCGGTCTGCGCATCCCCAAGTCGCCCGCCGGCGCGGGCGGCGACCACCTGGGCGACGACGGCCGTGAGCGCTTCCAGGAGGCGTTCGCCGCGACCTGGACCGGCCGCGCGGAGAACGACGGCTTCAACTCCCTCGTGCTCAGCGCCGGGCTGAACTGGCGCGAGGCGATGGTGCTGCGCGCCTACGCCAAGTACCTGCGCCAGGCCGGTTCGACCTTCTCGCAGGACTACATGGAGGACACCCTCCGCAACAACGTCCACACCACCCGGCTGCTCGTCTCCCTGTTCGAGGCGCGGATGTCGCCGGAGCGGCAGGGGGCCGGCCTGGAGCTGACGGACGCGCTGCTGGAGGAGCTGGACGCGGCCCTCGACCAGGTGGCGAGCCTGGACGAGGACCGCATCCTGCGCTCCTTCCTGACCGTCATCAAGGCGACCCTGCGGACCAACTTCTTCCAGCGCCGCGCCGACGGCCACCCCCACGACTACGTGTCGATGAAGTTCGACCCGCAGGCCATCCCGGACCTGCCCGCGCCGCGCCCGGCGTTCGAGATCTGGGTGTACTCGCCGCGGGTCGAGGGCGTGCACCTGCGCTTCGGCAAGGTCGCGCGCGGTGGTCTGCGCTGGTCCGACCGGCGTGAGGACTTCCGTACCGAGATCCTCGGCCTGGTCAAGGCGCAGATGGTGAAGAACACCGTCATCGTGCCGGTCGGCGCCAAGGGCGGCTTCGTCGCCAAGCAGCTGCCGGACCCGGCGCAGGACCGGGACGCGTGGCTCGCGGAGGGCGTCGCCAGCTACAAGACGTTCATCTCGGCGCTGCTGGACATCACCGACAACATGGTCGGCGGCGAGGTCGTCCCGCCCAAGGACGTGGTCCGGCACGACGGCGACGACACCTACCTGGTCGTCGCGGCCGACAAGGGCACTGCCACCTTCTCCGACATCGCCAACGGGGTCGCCGAGAAGTACAACTTCTGGCTCGGCGACGCCTTCGCCTCCGGTGGTTCGGCGGGCTACGACCACAAGGGCATGGGCATCACCGCGCGCGGCGCCTGGGAGTCCGTCAAGCGGCACTTCCGCGAGCTGGGCGTGGACACCCAGTCCGAGGACTTCACGGTCGTCGGCATCGGCGACATGTCCGGTGACGTGTTCGGCAACGGCATGCTGCTGTCCGAGCACATCCGCCTGGTCGCCGCCTTCGACCACCGGCACATCTTCATCGACCCGAACCCGGACGCGGCGACCGGGTACGCCGAGCGCCGCCGCCTGTTCGAGCTGCCCCGCTCCAGCTGGGCCGACTACAACACCGAGCTGCTCTCGGCCGGCGGCGGGATCTTCCCGCGCAGCGCCAAGTCGATCCAGCTCAACGCGCACATCCGCGAGGCCCTCGGCATCGAGGCCAAGGTCGCCAAGATGACCCCGGCCGACCTGATGAAGACGATCCTGGAGGCGCCGGTCGACCTGCTGTGGAACGGCGGCATCGGCACCTATGTGAAGTCGTCCGCCGAGTCGAACGCGGACGTCGGCGACAAGGCCAACGACGCCATCCGCGTCGACGGCGCCGACCTGCGCGTGAAGGTCGTCGGCGAGGGCGGCAACCTGGGCCTGACCCAGCTCGGCCGCATCGAGTTCGCCCACCAGGGCGGCAAGATCAACACCGACGCGATCGACAACAGCGCCGGCGTGGACACCTCCGACCACGAGGTGAACATCAAGATCCTGCTGAACGGCCTGGTCGCGGACGGTGACATGACCGTCAAGCAGCGCAACAAGCTGCTCGCCGGGATGACCGACGAGGTCGGCGCGCTGGTGCTGCGCAACAACTACGCGCAGAACACCGCGCTCGCCAACGCGCTGTTCCAGGCCAAGGACATGCTCCACGCCCAGCAGCGCTTCCTGCGCCACCTGGTGCGCGAGGGCCACCTCGACCGGGCGCTGGAGTTCCTGCCCACCGACCGCCAGATCCGCGAGCGGCTCGGCCAGGGCCAGGGCCTGACCGGCCCGGAGACGGCCGTCGTCATGGCGTACACGAAGATCACGGTCGCCGAGGAGCTGCTGGCCACCTCGCTGCCCGACGACCCGTACCTGCGCGGCCTGCTGCACGCGTACTTCCCGTCCGACCTGCGCGAGCGGTTCTCGGAGGCCGTCGACAACCACCCGCTGCGCCGCGAGATCACCACCACGGTGCTGGTCAACGACACGGTCAACACGGGCGGTACGACGTATCTGCACCGGCTGCGCGAGGAGACCGGCGCCTCCCTTGAGGAGATCGTCCGCGCCCAGACCGCGGCCCGCGCGATCTTCTGCTCGGCCCCGGTGTGGGACGCGGTGGAGGCGCTGGACAACCAGGTCGACGCGGCCGTGCAGACCCGCATCCGGCTGCACTCGCGGCGCCTGATCGAGCGCGGCACCCGCTGGCTGCTCAACAACCGGCCGCAGCCGCTCCAGCTCGCCGAGACGGTGGAGTTCTTCGCCGAGCGCGTCGAGCAGGTCTGGCAGCAGCTGCCCAAGCTGGTGCGCGGCGCGGACCTGGAGTGGTACCAGCACGTGTACGACGAGCTGTCCGCGGCCGGCGTCCCGGACGAACTCGCCACTCGCGTGGCCGGGTTCTCCTCCGCCTTCCCGGCGCTCGACATCGTCTCGGTGGCCGACCGCATGGGCAAGGAGCCGCTGGACGTCGCCGAGGTCTACTACGACCTCGCCGACCGCCTCGGCATCACCCAGCTGATGGACCGCATCATCGAGCTGCCCCGCAACGACCGCTGGCAGTCCATGGCCCGCGCCTCCATCCGCGAGGACCTCTACGCGGCGCACGCGGCGCTCACCGCGGACGTGCTCGCGGCGGGCAACGGCACCGCGTCGCCGGAGCAGCGGTTCGGGGACTGGGAGCAGAAGAACGCCCCGATCCTGGGCCGGGCGCGCACCACCCTGGAGGAGATCCGCAGTTCGGACGCCTTCGACCTCGCCAACCTGTCGGTGGCGATGCGGACGATGCGGACGCTGCTGCGCACGCACTCGTAGCGATACCGCGCAAGCGGGCGGAACGCCCCGGGCCGATGGAGAATCGGTCCGGGGCGTTCCTTTTCTTGCCGTCCTTTGTACAAAGGAGATAGGCGGATTTACCGTTTCCTGCTTATCGGGGTGTTTCGGATAGGGTCTGCGCTGTAATTACCTGGGCTTCCGCGATTGGGTGTTCCAGCAGAATGCACGCAGCACAGTCCGACCTCGAAGAACAGCTGAGCACCCCGGAGCCCTCCGGTGGCGGCGCGCGGGTGGCCCGTGCGGTGCCGCAGGGGGCCGCGGTGCTGGTGGTGGCGCTGCTGCTGGCGGTGATCGTCCGGCTGCCGTGGATCGGTGACCTCGGCATGCACGCGGCCACGATCCAGCGGCTCGGCCACAGCCTGCTGCACCCCGGCAATCCGCTGGTCGACGCGGACACACCGAGTCCTTACTACTCGCCGTGGATGCTGCTGCTGGGCGCGCTCGCCAAGGTGAGTGGCCTGTCGGTGTTCGTGGTGCTGCGCATCGGGGCGCTGATCGGGCTGACCCTGCTGGTCACCGGGGTCTGGCGGTACGTCAGGACGCTCAGCGCCCAGCGCGCGGCACCGGCGCTCGCGCTGCTGAGCCTGGTGCTGCTGTGGGGGACGGCCGTCCTCAACTGGAGCGGGTTCATCGGGCTGCACTCGCTCGCCCTGACCATCTCCTACCCGAGCGTGTTCGCGCTCGGTCTGAGCTTCCACTTCTGGGCCTGGCTCACCCGGGCGCTGCGCGAGCGGGCGTCCTGGGCGCGGTGGCTCGCCCTCGGGCTGCTGTGGGCGCTGATCCTGCTCTGCCACCAGTTCACGGGCGTCGTCGCCACGCTCGGCGCGCTGGCCATGGTCCTCTCCGCCCGCCCGGGCCGCCAGGTGTGGCTCCGGCTCGGGGCCGGGCTGCTGCTCGGGGCGGTGCTGCTGTGGGTGTGGCCGTACTACGACTTCTTCTCGCTGTTCTCCGCCGGGGCGGATCTGGAGGCCATCCACAAGTCGCTCTACCAGCATCTGTTCGCGCGGTTCGGGCTGGTGCTGTTGGGCGTGGCGGCGCTGGCGCCGCGGCTGCGGCGGGACCGGTGGGACGCGCTGGCGCTGTTCTTCGCGCTGGGCGCCCTGGTCGTCGCGGCGGGCGGGCTGACCGGCCACTACTCCTGGGGCCGCGCGATGCCCGCCGCCCTGATCCCGGCGCAGCTCGCGGCCGCGCTTGAGGTGGTGTCCGCGGGGCGGCGGGCGGTGCGGGCCGGATGGGCGTGTGTGCTCGGGCTCGCGCTGGCGGTGGGTTTCTGGGGGCAGGCGGGGACGATCGGGTACGCGACGGGGAGGTCCGCGCTGCCGTCGGCGCTCGCCGACAAGTACCAGATCCCGTGGGTCGGTTATCACTGGATCACGCCGTGGGTGCGGTACGGGGACGTGGTGATGGCGCGGACGATCGCGGCGCGGCAGATTCCGGCGTACGGGGGATACACGGTGGCGCCGGGATATCCGGATGTGTTCCTACGGGATTCCGCGCGGCGCTCCGCCGCGGTGGACCGGTTCTTCGCGGCGGGGACGTCCGCGGCGGAGCGGCGGGGGATTCTGCGGGAGTACGGGGTGCGGTGGGTCGTGGGCTCGGCGGACCTGGCCGGACCCGGTCTGCGGAAGGTGACGACGGGCCCCGGGGAGCAGGTGCTGTACCGGGTGGTGGGCTGAGCTGGGGCCCGTGCCCCGAAGGGGCGCGGGGAACTGCGCGAGCGGCCACGACGCAGTCGCAGCCGCCCACGCACCCGGAGCCCAGCGGCGCTCGCTACTTCAGCAGGCTCGCCACCAGCTTCGCCGCCTTGCGGACCCTCGGCCGCGCGACCTTGTGGAGCACCGGCCGGATCACCGCCGTCACCCCCACCGGCTCCCAGCGGAGCTGCAGGCGGCCGGGGTTGCGGCCCTCCGGCTCCACCGTGACCGCGTGCGGCGAGGCACCGGAGCGGTAGTCGACGCGGGTCGTGGCCGGGGGGAAGTCCAGGGGGGCCAGCAGGACCCCGGAGTTCCACAGGCCCTGCTGGTTCAGGCGGACCAGCGGATGCCGGATGCCCTGGAAGCCCTGGAGGGGGATCCGCGCGGCGGCGAGGTCCAGCCGCACCGTGCCCTCGAAGACACCGGGGCTGACCGGGTCGAGCCGGAAGGGCACCGTCATCCGGCGCCCGCCGGGGGAGACGATCAGACCGGCGCGCTGCGGCCCGACCGGGAGCCGCAGCCCGGGGTCGTACGTCCGGACGGCGAGCGTCACGGTCGCCCCGCTGCCCCGGCTCAAGTCCGTGATCTCGTGCCGGAACTGCGCCGTCGGGAACGGCCGGGTCTCCAGCTCCAGGTCGGCCACGGACAGTTCACGTCGGCCGCGCTCGGTGTCCGGGACGCTCCCGCCCCAGTACGGCACGCCCGCCGCGTCCGTCGTGACCTGGCGCGGCGCCACCTCCTGGCCCAGCCCCCGCGCCGCGAGCCGCGCGTCGTCGAGGCGCCCGGAGCGCAGCAGTTCGAGGACCACCCGCTCGGGCCGGGGCAGCCGGGCGAACGCGCCCGGGGCCAGGGTGTCGAGGTAGGGGTTCATGATGTCCGCGAACGCGGCCAGCCACTCCTCGTCCCGGTAGGGCAGATCGCCCGCGTACATCCGGAAGTCGTGCTTGAGGAACTTGAAGTCCTTGTCCTCGCGCAGCCCGGCGTGCCCGCTCTCCACCAGGAAGTCGTCGATGAGCCGCTGCACATGGACCCGGTCGCGCACATTGGTGACCTTGTGCCGCTGGTTGGAGATGGACGCCGACGCGGCGGCCGCGAACGGGTCGATGTACCAGACGTACACCGGGTCCGGGATGATCGTGAACGCCTTCGCCAGGCAGTACGCCTGGGCCGAGAACAGCTGGTCCTCGTAGTGGATGCCCTCGGGGAAGCGCAGTTCGTGCCGGTCCAGGAAGGAGCGCGCGTACATCTTGCTCGTCGACAGGTGCTCGAACAGCAGCCGGGGGTCCGCCTCGATGCCCTCGACCGTGCGCCGCTCGGCGACCAGGTGCGGCATCCATGTCGTACGACGGCCGTTGTCCACCCGTACCCGGCGCACCGCGCCCATGGTGAAGTCGACCTCGCGCTCGCGGTGCGCGGCCAGCAGCGACTCCACGGCCTGCGGCGGGAGTTCGTCGTCGCTGTCCAGGAACATCAGATACGGCGCGCGGGCGATCTCGATGGCCCGGTTGCGCGGCGCGCTGCACCCGCCGCTGTTCTTGGGCAGCCGCAGGTAGCGGACCCGCGGGTCCTCCGCCTCCAGGCGGCGCGCCACCGCGGGCGTGTCGTCGGTGGAGTGGTCGTCGCTGATGACGATCTCGATGTTGGCGTGCGTCTGCGCGCGCAGCGAGGCGACCGCCCGGGGCAGGCGGTCCGCGTCGTTGAACACGATGACGGTGACCGTGACGTCGGGGGTCGTGGCCGGGGTCGTCATGCCGTGGCCTCCTCGGGGGTCGGGGCGGGGGTGCGGTCCTCGATCGGCAGCACCGGGGGCAGGGCGTCCTCCGGCTCGCCCAGGAACACCCGTCGTACGACCCGTTCGGCGGCGCGCCCGTCGTCGTACTCGCAGAACCGGCGCCGGAAGGCGGTGCGGGCCTTGGCCGCGGTCTCGTCGCGCCAGGCGCCGGAGCGGAAGATCTCCGTCAGCTCCTCCTGGGTGCGGGCGACCTGGCCCGGATGGTCGGTCATCAGGTCGAAGTAGACGCCGCGGGTGGTGCGGTAGGTCTCCCAGTCGTCGGCGTAGACGACGATCGGGCGGTCCAGGTTGGCGTAGTCGAACATGATCGACGAGTAGTCCGTGACCAGCGCGTCGGCGGCCAGGCACAGCTCCTCGACGGGGTCGTAGGAGGAGACGTCGATGAGCCGCCCGGAGCGGCGCAGGCCGGTCAGCGGGGAGGTGGCGCCGCCGTAGAAGTAGTGGGCGCGCACCAGCAGGACGGTGTCCTCGCCGAGCCGGTCGGCGAGTTCGGCGAGGTCGAGGCGGGGGGTGAAGCCGGCCTCGTAGTCGCGGTGGGTGGGGGCGTAGAGGACCGCCGTCTTGCCGGGGGCGATGCCGAGCCGGGCGCGGGCGGCGCGGACCGCGTCGGCGCCGCTGGTGTAGAAGACGTCGTTGCGTGGATAGCCGTGGTCCAGCGAGGTGTAGCGGGCCGGGTAGGCGCGCTCCCACATCCGGGTGGAGTGGCTGTTGGCGCTGACGCTGTAGTCCCAGCGGTCGATGCGGGCCAGCAGCGCGTCGAAGTCCAGTCCCTTGGCGGCGGCCGGGTGTTCGATCTGGTCCAGGCCCATGCGCTTGAGCGGGGTGCCGTGATGGGTCTGGAGGTGGATCGCGTCGGGCCGTTTGACCACCGCGTTCGGGAAGTTGACGTTGTTGACGAGGTACTTGGCGGTGGCCAGCACCTCCCAGTAGCGGCGGGTGCCGGGCACCACATGGTCGGTGCCGGGCGGCAGCAGGGCCGTGTTGTCCTTGGCCACCACCCACACCGGGTGGATGTGCGGGGCCAGTTCGGCGAGCTTCGCGGCGATCGCGGCCGGGTTGCAGGCCACCCCGCGCTCCCAGTAGGCCGCGAACACCGCGAGGTCCGGGTCGACGGGGCGGCTCAGGGCGCGCCGGTACTGCTGCTCGCGCAGCTTGGCGCCGACCTGCCGCTTACGGACGCGTACGGCCTTGCGGGCGGCGCGGCGGGCGCGGTTGGCGGCCTGGAACGCGCGGTACTTCGTGTACGCGCCCTCCTCCAGCAGCGCGTGCCGTACGCCCTCCACGCCCGCCGGGTGCTCATGGCGCTCGGGCCGCCAGCGCACCGCCGCGAGGGAGGCGCGGCGGAAGAACTCGCGGGCCACCTCGTCGGGCAGGTCCTCACCGGCGAAGGTGCGCACCAGGTCGCGCATCATCAGGTCGTAGAGCACCACCCGGGGCGCGCGGCGGTCGCGGGCCAGCGGCATCAGCGACTCGTAGCGCTCGACCAGCTCGAAGCGGTCCTCGGGGGTGAGCGGCGGCAGGCTCTCGGGGCGCAGCTCCCGGTTCTCGTACGCCACCTGGTTGAGGCAGGCGACGCGGCCCGCGCACAGCAGGGCGGCGCGGGCGGCGCGCGGCTCGTCGTCGGTGGTCAGCCGCTCCTCGTGGGCCGCCCAGAACTCCCTGCGCAGGGCGCGGTTGCCGAGCAGCGGGGTCAGCCGCAGCAGGTCGACGGCCTCGTCCAGGGGGAGGGCGGCGCGGCCGACGGCGGCGAGGAAGCGGCCGTCGCGGGAGGGCCGGGCGGCGGCCTGCCAGGTGGTGGTGAGGTGGTCGAGGAGGAGGACGTCCACGGAGTCGTCCAGCTCGGCGGCGCGCTCGGCGATCAGGCGGGGCGCGCCGGCCGGCAGCCCGTCCTTGGCGTGCACGAAGTGCAGCCAGCGGCCCCTGGCACGGGCGGCGCCCGCGGCCCGGGCGGCCGCGTCGGTGGTGCCGTCGGGCAGCGGGACCACGACCGTGTCGGGAGCGTGGGCCTCGGCCGTCTCCCGGGCCCAGTCACCGACCGCGGCGACCACGACCTCGGCGTCGGACAGGGGGTGCGCTTCCAGGGAGTCGAGCAGTTCCGTCAGATGCCCCTGCGCGTTGGGTCCGTAGACGATGACGCTGAGTTGGGGCATCGCGGTGGACTCCTTCGGCTCGTCGGTGGAGGATCACCCTTCATAACATACTGTCACTAAGCGGATGAAAGGGATGACCACGTTCGGGGTAAGAAGAAAGGGACCCGGGTGTTAGACAGACGTCCCGGGTCCCTGGTTGCCCTCTTGGCCACCTTCATGTGGTGAGGGGTTTGTGAGCGCGTTACGCGGCCTTCTTCGGGGCGGGCTTCTTCGCCTTGTCGCCGGTGAAGGCCTCGTACTCCTTGAGGACGTCCTCCGTGGGGCCGTCCAGGCGCAGCTCGCCGCGCTCCAGCCACAGCGTCCGCTCGCAGGTGTCGCGGATCGAGTTGTTGTTGTGGCTGACCAGGAAGACGGTGCCCGCCGTCTCGCGCAGCTCGCGGATCCGCTCCTCCGAGCGCACCTGGAACCTGCGGTCGCCGGTGGCCAGGGCCTCGTCGATGAGCAGCACGTCGTGGTCCTTGGCGGCGGCGATGGAGAAGCGCAGCCGGGCGGCCATACCGGAGGAGTACGTGCGCATCGGCAGGGTGATGAAGTCGCCCTTCTCGTTGATCCCGGAGAAGTCGACGATGCCCTGGTAGCGCTCCCTGACCTGCTCGCGGGACATGCCCATGGCGAGTCCGCCGAGGTAGACGTTGCGCTCGCCGGTGAGGTCGTTCATCAGCGCCGCGTTGACGCCGAGGAGGGAGGGCTGGCCGTGGGTGTAGATGTGGCCGCTCTCCACCGGCAGCAGGCCGGCGACGGCCTTGAGCAGGGTGGACTTGCCGGAGCCGTTGGTGCCGATGAGGCCGATCGCCTCGCCCTTGTAGGCGACGAACGACACCTTCTTCACCGCGTGCACCCGGCGCACACCGGCGGCCGTGTCGGCCTGCTTGCGGCGCATGATGCGGTTGAGGGCGGCGGTGGCGGAGCCGCGGCCCGTGCCGGTGCCGTTGACCCGGTAGACGATGTCGACGCTGTCGGCGACGACGGTGGGGATCCGCTCGCTCTGCATGGTCTGCCCGGTCTGCTCGGTCCGATGAGTGGTCTGCTGAGACTGATCGGTGGTGGTCCGCTGGTTCTGCTCGCTCTGCTCAGCCACGGCCGTACGTCTCCTCAGCCTTCCAGAAGTAGATGAAGCCGCCGATGCCCGCGAGCAGGGCCCAGCCGATGGCGATCGGCCACACGTGCGGGGGCAGCTGCTTGGAGTGGAAGCTGTCGATCAGCGCGAAGCGCATGAGGTCGATGTAGACCGCGGCCGGGTTGGTCTGGAGCAGCACCGTGACGATGTGCGGCAGATGGTCGTTCTTGGTGAGCTTGTCGATGCTCCACATCACGCCGGACACGTACATCCAGGTGCGCAGGATGAACGGCATCAGCTGGGCGATGTCGGGGGTCTTGGCACCCCAGCGCGCCATGATCATCGCCACGCCGGCGTTGAAGGTGAACTGGAGGATCAGCGCGGGGATCACCAGCAGCCAGGAGGCGCTGACCGGCACGCCGAAGCAGAGCAGGATGACGACCAGGGCGGCCATCGAGAACAGCAGCTGCTGGAGCTGCTGGATGCAGAAGGAGATCGGCAGGGCGGCGCGCGGGAAGTGCAGGGCGCGCACCAGGCCGAGGTTGCCGGAGATCGCCCGGGTGCCGACCTGGATCGAGCTCTGCGTGAACGTCCATACGAACACGCCGGTGACCAGGAAGGGGATGTAGTCCGGGACGCCCTTCTTGGTGCCGAGCAGGACGCCGAAGATGAAGTAGTAGACCGCCGCGTTCAGCAGCGGGGTCATGACCTGCCAGATCTGGCCCAGCTTCGCCTCGCTGTACTGCGCGGTGAGCTTGGCGGTGGCGAAGGCGGTGATGAAGTGACGCCGGGCCCACAGCTGGCGGACGTACTCCGGCAGGGAGGGGCGGGCGCCGCTGACCGACAGGCCGTGCCGGGCGGCCAGCGCCTTGAGGTCGTCGGCCGGGGCCTGGATCGGGGGCGGTGTGTCGAGGACCTGGCTCACATCCGCTGCTTTCGCTCGGGGGGAGGGGGGTGCCACGGCTCCGACTGTGTCCGGAACCAGGGCGGGCCGGTCCCGTCGTCCGGCGTTTCCTTACGTTTCTCTTCACGTTCTCTTACGACGGGACGGGACCGTATCGTCGTGACGTGAGCGTAGAACGTGATGACGTCGCAACGCAACCGTTTCGTCGTAACGCCCTATGCTGGGTTCCATGACCACGAACGTCGCCGGGCCCGCAGCCGAACCGCCGCAGCGCGCACGCCGCCGTACCCCTGCCGGGGCCGCGGTGCTGCGTCCGGATGTGACCGAGGCCATCCGGGCGGCCGTCTTCGAGGAACTGGCCGCGGTCGGCTACGCGCGCATGAGCATCGAGGGGATCGCCCGGCGGGCGGGGGTCGGCAAGACGGCGGTGTACCGGCGCTGGCGCTCCAAGCTGCACCTGGTGCTCGACGTGGTCTCCGCGATGGCGGTCCTCGGCCTGCCGGCGCCGGACACGGGCTCCCTGGAGGGCGATCTGCGGCTCCTCTACGAGGTGACCTCGCGCGCGCTGCGCCACCCCGTGGCCTCCCAGGTCATCCCGGACCTCCAGGCCGAGGCGGCCCGCAACCCCGAGATCGCCGAGGCGTTCCAGAAGGCCCTGCGGGACGGTCAGGAGGGCGTGGCCAGCAAGGTCATCGCGGCGGCGACGGCCCGCGGCGAGCTCACCCCCGACCTTGACCCCGACCTCGCCCTCGACCTCATCTCCGGCCCGCTCTACTGGCGCTCGGTGGTCATCCGCTCCCCGAAGCCGCCGAAGGGATACCTGGAGAAGCTGGCACGGGCTACGGCGGGGGCGCTGAAGGCGTTGTGAGGGGCGGGGAGGGGCTCGGGGCGCGGCTCAGGGGGAGGTGAGGCGGCGGGCGAGGGCGGTCAGCTCCGGCGCCCGCAGCACCCGCCCGTCGAAGCCCGGCAGCGGCACGTGCAGGGCGCGGGTCCATCGCTCCGGCACGGCCCCGATCCCGTACACCGCACCCGCCAGCGCCCCGGTGACCGCCGCCACGGTGTCCGTGTCGCCGCCCAGGTCGACGGCGGCGCGCACGGCCCCCTCGTACGACGCCGTGGTCCGCAGCGCCCACACGGCGGACCCCAGGCAGGGCCACACCGCGCCGTTGAACTCGGTCGCCTCGTCCGGGTGCCAGCCGGGCGCGAGCACCACCGCGAACCGCGCACGCTGACCGGCCCGCACCGCGGCGAGCGCCTCCGGTACGGCGTCGAGCGGATCCCCACCGGCGAGCGCGACCCGGACCAGATCGTGCAGGAGGGCGGCGCCCTCACCGGCGGCCGGATCGCCGTGCGTCAGCGCGGAGAGGCGGCGGGCGGCGTCGAGGGTGGCGGTACGGCCGTGCCGCGCGAAGTACACGGCGGAGGGCGCGGCCCGCATCAACGCACCGTTTCCGGCGGCCCGTTGGCTGACCCGGAAGTGCAGGTCGGCGGCGGTGTCCCAGGGGTGGCCGCCGGTCAGCACCGCCTCCGTCTGCAACCCGATGTCCTTGGGCTCGGCCGCGGCCCAGCGCCGGAACCGCCGGAAGACGTCGGGGAGGTCCAACCCGCCGCGCTCCAGGAGGGATTCGCCGACGAGCACGGCCATCTGCGTGTCGTCGGTGGCCTCCCCGGGGTCCCAGCCACCGCCGCCGCACATCTCGTCACCGGCGGCCGGAAAACGGCCCGAGAAGGCACCCTCGGGCCCGAACTCGAAGGGCGCGCCGAGGGCGTCACCGACGGCGCTGCCGACGACGGCGCCGACGGCTCGATCGAGGGCGGAGGGGCGAGGGGGAGTCATCGGCTCAGGGTAGTTCTCCCCGGCGTACGCCCTGCGCCCCCTTGCGGCGCGCCCCCGCTCAGTCCCCCAGCATCTTGTCGCGGACCGGGATCCATTCCAGGGCCGAGCGGATGCCCTCTTCCAGGGAGCGGGCCGGGGTCCAGCCGAGCAGGCGGGACGCGCGGTCGCTCGTGGTGTAGCCGCCGGCCACGTCCCCCGGCCGGGGATCCGCGTCGATCGTGGCCAGGGGCGTGCTCACGACGTTGTCGAAGGCCGCGCAGAGCTCGCGGACCGTCGTACCGGAGCCCGTGCCCAGGTTGATCGCGATCGACGGCGCGGACGCGGTGAGGATGGAGTCGAAGCGTTCGATCGCCGCGATGTGGGCCGCCGCGAGGTCCCAGACGTGGACGTAGTCACGGATGCCCGTGCCGTCGCGGGTCGGGTAGTTCACGCCGGTGACCGGGAACGGCGTCCCCGCCTGGTGGGCCTGGATCAGCATCCCCAGCGCGTGGCTGGGCCGCTTGAGCTGGAGACCGGTGCGCAGCAGGGGATCCGTGCCGACCGGGTTGAAGTACCGCAGGGACAGCACCCGCATCTTCCCGGCCGCGGCGATGTCGGCGAACATCTCCTCGCACACCGCCTTGGTCCGCGCGTACGGGCTCTGCGGCGCCAGCGGCGAGTCCTCGGTGACGGGCGAGCCGTCCTCGGCCCGGTAGACGGCCGCCGAACTGCTGAAGACGAGGCGGTCGCACCCGTTGCGCCGCAGATGCTCGACGAAGGCCAGGCTCTTGGTGACGTTCGCCTCGTAGTAGCCGATCGGGTCCGCCACCGACTCCGGCACCACGATCAGCGCCGCGCAGTGCACCACAGCGGAGATGTCCGGGTGCTCGGCGAAGATCCGGTCGACCAGGGCGCCGTCCGCGATGTCGCCCTCGTAGAAGATCCGCCCCTCGGTGAACTCGACGCGGCCGCGGACCAGGCTGTCGAGGATCACCGGGGTGATGCCCGCGTCCAGACAGGCCGACGCGACGGTGCTTCCGATGTAACCCGCTCCACCGGCGATGAGGACAGACACGTTGACTCTCTTCCCGGTCTCGTTCCAGACCCAGTAGTACGACTCAGTAGTTCCGGACGACTCAGCAGTTCCGGACGGCTCAGCAGTTCCGGACGGCCCGGCGGTTCCGGACACAGTACGAGCGAGCGGCCCGCCGGCCGTCAGCGCAGCAGTCGCCGCAGCCGTCCGCGCAGTATCCGGGCGAGCCCGCGGGCCCCCGTCGCCACGCGCAGCGCCAGCGCGCCGGAGTGCGTCGCGTACGGCTGTACGAGCAGCACGCCGTGCCGGAGGTCGGGCACGATCCGTCGGCGGAGCCGCCCCGCGCCCGCGCGGGCGGCCGCGGTGACCTCGCGTTCCGCGCCGTCCGCGAAGCGCACGGCCAGCCGCAGATCCCAGACGCCCGCGCCGAACGCGCCCACGTCCAGGGGCAGTTCGGCCGACCAGAGATCCGGTCCGGCGGGGGTGAGGGCGGCCGTCGTACGCCCCCGGGTCCGCGCGTCGTCCCGGGACTCCCAGCGCACCGCCACCTCGCGCGGCCCCGCCTGTGCCACCCTGCCGTACAGCTCGTGCAGCCGCAGCGTGAGCGCCCCGGTGCCCGCCCGTGGCCGCGCCTCCGCGTCCAGCGCGAGGGGGAGCGTCTCGACGGGGCCGGTCAGGAAGGGGCCGAGGGACACCTGGGGCAGGTCACCGGACCAGACCGGGGCGCCGTCCGGGGTACGGGCGTACGGCGGGAGCAGCCGGCCGGGACGCGCGGCCAGGTCCCGCAGCCGGGGCAGATCGCGCGGCTCGGGCGACTCCAGGAGCAGCCGGCCCAGCAGCCGGCCGGGGGCCGCCGGGTCCTGCTCCCAGTCGGCGGCGTCGTAGCGCCGCAGGTAGTCACGGGTGTGCGTCCACCACGCGCGTTGGTACTCCGCGTCGCGCAGGCCCAGTTCCCGCGCGTACATCCGCACGTCGTGGTCGAGGAACTTCGCCCGCGCCGCCCGCGCCAGCTCCTTCTGACCGGCGGCCAGCAGAATGTCGTACGCCAGCGCGCACGCCCGCGTGCGCGCCTCCCAGTTGTCGATGTGCCCCCGGTCGAGGGAGAGCGACAGCCGTTCGGCGGCGCGGCGCACGTGCCAGACGTAGACGCGGTCCGGCACCAGCGCGATGCGCGGGCCCGCGGCCAGCACCCGGGCGGTGAAGACGAAGTCCTCGTAGAGGAAACGGCCTTCGGGGAAGCGGATGCCGTGTTCGCGCAGGAAGTCGGTGCGGTACAGCTTGTTGACGCACAGCGTGTCGTGGACCAGGAGCGGGCGCTGGGCGGGGCGCGCGAGAACGGAGTGCGCCGTGTAGAGGGGCTCCTGCCAGGGCTGTTCACGCCCCGAGGGCAGCTCCCGGCGCACGCACAGCCCGCTCGCCACCGCGGCGCCCGCCTCCTCGGCGGCCGTCAGCAGCGCGTCCACCGCGCCCGGCGGCAACACGTCGTCGCTGTCCAGGAACATCACGTACGGCGCCGTCACCGCGTCGATCCCGGTGTTGCGCGGACTGCCGCAGCCACCGCTGTTGACGTCCCGCCGGATCACCCGCAACCGGGCGTCGTCGGCGGCCAGCCGGTCGAGCCACTCGGCGCTGCCGTCCGTGGACCGGTCGTCCACCGCGACGACCTCCGCGACCGAGGGCCCCTGCGCGAGCGCCGAACGCACGGCGTCGGCCACATGGGCACGGTCGTTGTAGTCGATCACGACGACACCGACGGCACCGGTGCGCGGAGTGCGCTGTGGGGTCTGTGTGTTCTCTGACTGGGCGGGCAGGTCGGGAAGCATGGGGTCCACAGGCCGGGAGCGTAGAAATGTTCGGTAATACTCCGTTAAGAGAGGCTTAGTGCTCGGTTTGGTAGACGGTCGGAATCAGGGCAAGGTTGTGTTCTTTGCCTACCATTTACCATCGGTGCGACCGTGGCCCGCCACAGCCTGACGAAGGACAGCACCGCCGCGGCCGCCAGCAGCCCGTTGCGGCCCAGCATCAGCAGACACCCGGCCCAACTGCCCCCGATCACCTGCCCGTAGCACAGCGGATACACCACCGTGCTCAGCGCCGAGGCCGCCAGGACCAGCACCGCGACCGGGCGCTGACCGGTGTGCCGCGAGACCAGGCACACCGCGGCGAGCCCGAGCAGCCAGACCATGTACTGCGGGCTGATCACCCGGCTGGTCACCGTGAACAGCAGCACCGCGCACAGCGCCGCGTCGGCCGCCGTCGCCTCGGTCCAGCGCCGCGCCCGCACCCGCCACAGCACCAGCAGCCCGAACGCGACCGCCGTCAGCGCGAGGGACACGGCGGCGACGACGGGCACGTACGGACCCACCAACTCGATGGCGCCGTACCGGTAATGGGGCCGGCCCGACCATCCCGCGTGCCGGGCCAGGTTGAGCGCCGTACCGCCCAGCGACTCGATCTGCACCCCGCGCCCGCCCTGCTCCGCCAGGAAGGACAGCGGGTGCCGGAACGCGACGGACAGCAGCCCCAGGACGACGACCCCGGCGCCCGCCGCCCATGTCCACGCGCTCCGCGTCGCCGCGCCCCGGGGCGTGCCCAGCAGCACCAGCGCGGGCCAGCCCTTCACCAGCGCGCCGAGCGCCCCGAGCACACCGCCCGCGCGCGGGGAGCGCGCCAGCGACAGCAGGGAGAGGACGGCGAGGGCGGTGACCTGGACGTCGTACCGCGCGAGCGGCAGGTGCAGCAGCAGCGGCAGCCCGCCCGTCCACAGCGCCGCGCCGAGCAGACTGCGCCCCGGCCGCCGCCCCGCGCGCACCAGCGCCACCTCGATCAGCGCGTCCGCGGCCAGCGTGAGCGTCACGAACGCCTGGACGTACGACAACCCCGGCACCAGCCCCGGCGCCAGCAGCACCGCGCCCGCGCCTGGCGGGTACTGCCACAGCGTGTCGTGCACCGGGTACGACCCCTGTTCGAGCACGCCGTACCAGTGGAAGTACAACCGCCCCACCTCCCGCGCCACCGAACCGCCGCTGAGCAGCGGCGAACTGTCGTGCGCGAGCAGCCACAGCATCAACGCCCGGGTGGCGAGCCAGCCGAGGGTGAGCTTGAGGACGGGGCCGGGGGTGACACGGGGACCGTTCATCGCGTTGGAGCCTAAGCCGGGTGGATGGAGTATCGGCGGCGATACGCCGCAATCACCCGCAAACATCGTCTCATCGCAAAAGATCGGGCCGTGGTGAACGTCGGGCTCCCTGTGGAAGCTGTCGAAGCTGTGCCAGCGCCGTCGCGGAAGCCGCCCGGGGGGCGGGGGCGGCGCGCGGTCGTGGTGGGGGTACCCGCGGCGGTGATGCTGGCGCTCGGGCTGTGGGGGGTGGACCGGGGCGGGATGTGGCGGGACGAGGCGGTCACGTTCCAGGTCGCGGGGCGGACGGTGCCGCAGATCTGGCGGCTCGTGCACGGGGTCGACGCGGTGCACGGGCTCTACTACGTCCTCCTGCACGCGGTGCTCGCCGTGCGCGCCGACGAGGTGGTGCTGCGCCTGCCGTCGGTGGCCGGTGCGGTGCTGACCACGGCTCTGGTGGCCGAGGTGGGGGCGCGGCTGGCCCGGCCGCGGGTGGGGCTCTGGGCGGGGCTGCTCTACGCGGTGAACCCGATGGTCGGCCACTACGCGCAGGAGGGCCGGTCGTACGCGCTGGTCGCCGCCGGGGTGATGGGCGCGACGGTGTTGCTGGTGCGCGGGGTGGAGCGCGGGGCGTGGTGGGGGTACGGCCTCGTCCTCGGCGTCACCTGCTGGCTGCACGAGTTCGCGGTGCTGGTGGTCCTGGCCCACGGTCTGTCCCTGGCGCTGGCCCGGGTGCGGGGACGGGTGTGGCGGGGCTGGGGATGCGCGGCCGGGGCGGTCCTGCTCTCCCTGCTGCCGCTGGTGGTCGTGTCCCGGGCGCAGGCGGCACAGGTGGCGTGGCTGCGCAGGCCGACGGGGGAGACGGCGGCGGGGCTGGCCCGGCAGTTCTTCGGGGCGTCCGAGGGCGTGTACTGGGTCTGCCTGGGGCTCGCGGTGGCGGGACTGCTGGCGGGGGTGCCGGCGGGACTGCTGGCGGGGGTGACCGGGCTGCGGGGCGGGGCCGGTGCGGGAAAGGGGCGGGTCACGCTCGTGGGGGTGGCGGCGCCGTTGGTGGTGGTGCCGCCGGCGGTGCTGATGCTGGCTTCGCAGTCCTCACCGCCGCTGTACGTCGACCGGTATGTGCTGTACGCGCTGGCGGGGGCACCGCTGCTGGTCGCGGCGGGGGGTGAGTGGGTGGCGGGGACCGCGGCACGCCTTCGGCCCGGGGGCGCGCGCCCGCCCGCTCGCCCGGGCACCGGGTCCTGGTCGCGTGGGCGTGCCTCCGCCGCCCTCCTCGGTCTCCTCGCCGTCGCCCTCGTCCCGCTCCAGCAGTTCCCTCTCCTCCGGCAGGACCGCGACCCCGCCCGGCGGCCCGATGACCTCGCGGCGATCGCGCGGGCGGCGGCGCACGGGGTGCGGAAGGGGGACGCGGTGCTGTATCTGCCGGCGTACACGCGCAACACCGAGCTGGCGTACCCCGGCGCGTTTCGCGGTACACGGGATCTCGTGCTCGCGCGGGCCGGGGACGTGTCCGGGACCCTGTACGGGGTGGAGGTCCCGGCCCCGGAGGTGCGGAGCCGGGTGGCCGGGGTGCGGCGGGTGTGGGTCGTCGCCGACCGGTCCGTACTGGCGGGCCGCTGGACACCGCGCAACCCGGGCGAGCGGGCCAAACTCGACCTGCTCCAGCGGGAGTTCACCGTGGGCGGCGAGGCCGTGCGCGGGCGGACCGTCGTACGGCTCTACGTACGGCCCCTCAGCCCCGCGAGTCTTCGGCCTCCGTCGCTGCCGCCGCGTCCAGCGCGCTGGTGAGCCGGTCGAGCCGGGCGCGCAGCTCGGCGATCTCGGCGCGGTCGAAGCCGGTGGAACGCATGATGCGGCGCGGCACCTCCAGGGCCCGCTCGCGCAGCGCCGCGCCCTCCTCGGTGAGCAGCACCCGCACCGAGCGCTCGTCCTCGACGCTGCGCTCCCGGCGCACGAGGCCCGCCGCCTCCAGCCGCTTGACCAGCGGGGACAGCGTGCCGGAGTCGAGCCGCAGCTGTTCGCCGAGCTTCTTGACCGGCAGCTCGCCCTGCTCCCACAGCACCAGCATCACCAGGTACTGCGGGTAGGTGAGGCCGAGCTCCTTGAGGACCACGCGGTAGACGCCGTTGAAGGCGCGGGACGCGGCGTGCAGCGAGAAGCAGATCTGGTTGTCCAGGCGGAGCCAGTCCGTCTCGGTCTCGGCGGGAGAAGCGGTCATGGGTCCAGGGTAGCTCTTCGTCCGGCATTTGATTGTGTGCAACTAAATTGTGTGCTCTACTTGTGCCGGCAGGAAGCCAACGAATCAGCACGACGCAGGACACATCGAGAGGGATGGTTCGTCATGGACGCGCTCTACACCGCCGTCGCCACCGCCACCCACGGCCGTGAGGGCCGTGCCGTCTCCTCCGACGGCAAGGTCGACGTCAAGCTGGCCCCGCCGGTGGAGCTGGGCGGCAACGGCGAGGGCACCAACCCCGAGCAGCTCTTCGCCGCCGGTTACGCGGCCTGCTTCGGCGGCGCCCTCGGCGTCGTCGGCCGCAAGGAGAAGGTGGACGTCACCGACGCCGCCGTCACCGCCGAGGTCGGCATCGGCAAGGTGGGCGAGGGCTTCGGCCTGAAGGTCACCCTGCGGGTCGAACTGCCCGAGACCGTGGACCAGGAGACCGGCCGCAAGCTCGTCGAGGCCGCCCACCAGGTCTGCCCCTACTCCAACGCGACCCGCGGCAACATCGAGGTCGACCTCGTCGTCGAGTAAGTCGGGTAAGGCGAGCGAGTCGGGCAAGCCGAGCAGGTCGAACAGGACCGAGCAGACCCCGCAGCCGCCGTACCGGCCGTGGCTTCCCCCCCCCCCGCCACCGGCCGGTACGGCTTTCGCGCTGCGGCCGTACGGCTCTCACGCCGATGTCAGCGCTCAGGGCGATGGAAGACCGCGAGCGCCCCGTACTCAGTGGGCTGCGCGGCGCTGAGTTCCGGGTGGGCGGGCAGGCGATCCCGCTGGATACCGACGATGTCCGGCCAGACGGCCAGTCGCTCTCCGGAACCGATCAGGATGCGGTCCCAGTCCTGTCCGCCGGATGTGCCGACGCGGTCGATGACGAATCCGAGGCAGCGCGCCGCGCCCTGGTCGAGCGTTCGTACCAGCGCTGCGACGGCCTTCTCCCGATCGGCTGAGGGGAGATCGGCGATCTGGAAGGTGAATCTCTGGATCGACGGATCGATGCGCTGCACATTGACCGTGAAGTACTGGTCGTATCCCGTCCAGCACTGGAATTCGACTTCGCGGTACTTGCCGTCGGCCAGGGATGCCGTCAGTAGGCCGGGACCACCCATGAACGGTTCCTTTGTGCCTTCCGCGGTCTCGCCGAAGCCGAACACGGCGTCCGTGAGCGGATGTGCGACCGAGAGGCCCGCCGTTCCGAGCTGCTTGACCAGCTCTCGGCCCGTTGCACCGGTCAGCGTCGGCGAATACCACGTGAAATACGGTCTCAGGGCAGAGCCTGGTGCGGCCGAGTCGTCCGAGGCATCCCGGTCGAAGTACTCGTTGAAGACTTCCAGGGCCTGCTCGCGGGACAGGGCGGGGCTCGCGTAGCCGTTGGCTCGGATGTGGTCGACGAAATCGGCGGGGAGAGCGACGTGGTGGTGGCGTACGTAGTGTGCGAGTTCGACGGGCCAGAGCCAGGCGCCGTCCGTGACCAGCGATCCGGCGCCTGGGATCCACACGTCGCCGGTGATGATGTCCCGCTCGGCTCCCATGGTGGAGTAGATCTCGGTGGATGACTCCAGGTATGCGACCACCTGGTCTTCGTCCCACTGACCGGCGACCCGGGTCGAGTCCCGGAGCGAAGGGGCGGGGCCCGACGCGTCGCTGTGGCCGCCGAGCTCGGTGAAGAAGCCCACTCGCTTGATCATCGTCTCTCCAGTCGAACCGCGGGCCTCAGTGGTGCAGGGGGAGATAGGTGCGCCAATAGCCATTGTTGCCGATCGTAGGAGTCTGGTTGAGGCCCAGGTCGGGTGAGGTGCCCACCCTGTTCGTGGGGGCGTACACGGGTACGCCCAGCTCGTTGGCCACAGACTGCGCCAGCGGCAGCTCCGGCGGCTTCGCGTCGGCCCCGGAGTGGCAGGAGACGAGGCGTACCGGTCCACCGCGGTAGTCGGGGTTGCTGCGGATCGCGTCCACGACGTTATTGGGGTGTACCTCGAAGTCGGTCAGCGTCTTGCCCGCCATATTGACGCGCCCGGGCAGGAACACGCCCTCGTTCGTCCCGTGGACGACCACGTCGTGGACGCCGGGCATCCGGGCGACACGTTGCAGATTGTTCAGGGTGCGCTGGTCGTAGCCGATCGTGGTGGTGGACTTGCCGAAGTAGACGGGATCTCCTGATACGAGCTCGTAGTCCCCGGGTTTCCCCGGAGGCACCGGAACCTTCGAGTCTTCGCCGCGCAGGAGATTCCATGTGCGGGACTTGCCCATCTGGTCGAGGGCGGCACTTTTCACGCGCAGTGAATCACCGAAGACCGCCTCGAAACCGTTCTCGGCGACGACTCCTGTCGCGCGTCCCGCGGCGCCGGACATACCGCCGTAGAGCATCCCTTCAACGGCTGTCCGGCCGGCCTCGTCGAGGCTGAGGCCCTTGCTCTCGCCGAGAGCGATGGAAACGGGCTGGGTGACGGCCAGGTCGACGGCAACCGATTCGACGCCGGCGAAGGCCGCAGTGGCCAGCGTGGTACCCGCGATCGCGGCGATCTCCTCGGTCACGGCGATGCCCAAGCCGACGGCCACGTCCGCGACCGAGGCCGCCGCGGCTGCCGCTGCCTCCGTCGAGAGGCCCGCGGTGAAGACAGCCAGCAGAGTGCCGGCGACCAAGGTGGCGCCGACAATCTCCAGCTCGTGTTCCAGCTTCTTCTTCGCTCCATGGACAGCGTCCGCGTAGGCGTCCAGCGCCTTGGCCATGTCGCGAGCGGCGTCTGCCAGATCCTTCAGCCAGCCGCGTTTGTCGTAGTAGTAGCGACGCCAGTACGGGTCGGCGAAGGCGGAGATGGCCTCGCCCTTGTTGTGCTCGATGATGGTGCGGGCCGCGTTGTTGGCGCCGGAGGTGACGTCTTCGACATCGTCGGCGAAGTCCCGCCATGCCTTCGCGGCATGTCGCAGCCCGTCTTCGTCGGCCGCCGGCCACCACATGCCGGTCATGTCCTGGACGATCTCGCGGGCCTTGTCGGCGACGCTCACCGGCCGTCGCTTTTGGCGCCATGAGGGATCTGGATCCGGCTGAACATGCTGTGGACCAGTTCTTCGTTGTCGACGTGCCCGTCGGCCATGTCGGCCATGGCCTCGTGGATGCCGGCCAGGCCGGTGACCAGGATCTGGGTGGCGTGCTCGATCTGTTCGACGCGCGGCCCGTACGCCTTGTGGAATTCCCCGCCCTGGTCGTCATCGCCCCATGGCGCCCCGGCCGCGGTCAGCCCGTTCCTCAGCTTGGTCAGGGCGTGCGCAAGGGCGACGCTTTCATGGTCGAAGCGTGGTGCTGTCGCCTTGAGATCGGCGATCTTGATATCGAGTACTTCGCCGCTGTCGCCCATGACTTCCTTCCTCACCGCCATGATTCCGCGAGTGGTTCGGCCTTCGGCTGGTCCCGGGTGCTGGACGCGGTCTGAAGAAGCCGGAGACCAGCCGGTACGACCCTCACGCCGACGTCAGCGCGTCCCGTCCCGTCGTCGGCTGGCCCGGGAGTCGTACCGTGCCCGGCATCGGCTCGTTCAGGAGCAGGGTGTGGACGACGCGTTCGGCGGCCCGGCCGTCCTCGAACTCGCAGTAGCGGGAGCGGAATCGGGAGCGCAGGTGGGTCGAGTCGTCGTCCTGCCAGCGTCCTGAGGTGAACAGCTGGGTCAACTGCCGCTGGGAGTAGGTGACATGGCCGGGGGGTTCGGTCGGCAGGTCGAAGTAGGCGCCCCGGGTCTGCCGGTAGACGTCCCAGTCGTCGGCGTGGATCACGATCGGCCGGTCCAGGTTGGCGTAGTCGAACATGATGGACGAGTAGTCGGTGATCAGGGCGTCCGCCGCGAGCAGCACGTCGGCCAGGTCGGGCTCGTCCGTCGCGTCGAGCACGGTGCCGCGCCGGGCCAGTTCCGTGAGGCCAAGGCCGCGCGCGGGACCGGTCGCCAGCGCGGGATGCAGCCGGACCACGAGCGTGTGGCCCGCGCCGAGGTCGGCCGCGAGCCGGGCCACGTCGATCCGGTCCACATGGCCGCCCCTGCGGTAGTCCCGGCGGGTCGGCGCGTACAGCACCACCGTGTGGTCGTCCGGGATGCCGTGCCGCGCGCGGAAGTCGCTCGAACCGCCGTTGACCAGAACGTCGTTGCGCGGGCTGCCGGTGCGCGCCGAGGCGAAGTGGCAGGGGTAGGCCCGCTCGTACACCAGCTCCGCGTAGCGGCTCGCGACCAGGCTGTGGTCCCAGCGGTCGGCGCGGCGCAGCAGCTGCGGCACGTCGACGCCGAGCCGGGCGCCCGGCTTGTCCAGCAGATCGGCGCCGAGGTACTTCAGCGGGGTGCCCTGATGGGTGTGGATGTGCACACCGCCGGGCCGCTTGGCCGGGACGCCGGTCCAGGGCACGTCGTTCACCAGGAACGCGGCCCGCGCCATGACCTCGGCGCAGCGCCGGGTGCCGGCGATCACATGCTCCACGTCCGGCGGCAGCCCCGCCGCCGTCTCCGCGTCCCGCACCACCCACACCCCGCGCAGCCGCGGCGCGATCCGCAGGGCCGCGCGGTGGACGGCGGCCGGGTCGCCGAGCAGGCCCCGGTGCGCGGACGCCGAGTACACCACCAGCTCCGGGTCCAGCGGGCGGCGGGCGTGCAGCGAGGCCCAGCAGATCGGAAGAGCGTCGGCCCGGCCGCCACCCGCCGTACCGCGCCCGCCCGCCGTGCCGCACCCCGCCCGGCACGGACCGCCTGCCGCCGCAGCCGGTAGCCCGCCCAGCCGCCCTCCAACAGGGCCACTTCGCCGTCCACTTGGGCGCCCTCGGGCTTCAACCGGCGGAACAGGTCGGCCGTGCGGTGGAAGAACTCGGCCTTGTCGGCAGGCGGCAGCCGGTCCGGCTTGGCCAGGATGTCCAGGCAGTGCTCACCCATCTTTCGGTGCAAGTAGGGCCGCCAGGAGTCGAGTTCGGGATGCGCGTCCAGGAAGGCGAAGACCCGCTCGTACTGGTCGTGCACGTCGAAGTGCTTGCGGCTGGTGGTGGACAGGATGTTGCCCTGCCTGCGCTGCCGGTAGTTCAGGCAGATCCGGTCCAGCGCGGCGATCCGCCCGGCGCTGAGCATGACGGGGAAGGTCCAGGGGGTGTCCTCGTAGTAGCCGGGCGGGAAGGTGAAGCCCTCCGCGGCGACGAACTCCCGCCGGTAGACCTTGTTCCACACCACCATCAGCAGATCCAGGATCCGCGGGTACCCGGCCGCCGTGAAGGTGCCGGGACCGGCCTCCGCGAGCACCTCCGCGAGGGCGTTGCGCCGGGTGCCGCCCCACCAGTACGTGCGCGCGTAGTCGAACACGAGCACCTCCGGATCACCGCTCTCCGCCAGCCGGTCGGCGATCGCCGCGAGCGCGCCCGGGGTGAGGGTGTCATCGCTGTCCAGGAAGAAGAGGTAGTCCCCGGTGGCGTGCGGCAGCCCGGCGTTGCGGGCCCGCCCGAGGCCCATGTTCTCCGGCAGGTGCAGCACCTTCACCCGGGGGTCGCGCGCGGCGTACTCGTCGAGGATCGCGCCGCAGTCGTCCGGCGAGCGGTCGTCCACGGCGATCACCTCCAGGTCCCGGTACGACTGCGTCAGCACCGAGTCCAGGCATTCGCTCAGGTACGCCTGCACCCGGTAACAGGGCACGATCACACTGAAGCGGGGCACGGTCAGCTCCTCACGAGGGTCACGGCGGCGGGGGCGGGGACGCGTTCGGCGAGCGGCAGCACCGGCGGGAGCGCCTGCGGCGGCTCGCCCAGCAGCACCCGCCGTACGACGCGTTCGGCGGCCCGCCCGTCGTCGAACTCGCAGAAACGCGCCCGGAATCCGGCCCGCAGCGCCGTCGACTCGGCGTCCGCGTAGGCGCGTTCGCGGAAGACGGCGGCCAGTTCCTCAGGGGTGCGGGCGACCGGTCCCGGCGGCTCGGCCATCAGGTCGAAGTAGACGCCCCGCGACCGCCGGTAGACCTCCCAGTCGTCGGCGTAGATCACGATCGGCCGGTCCAGATTGGCGTAGTCGAACATGATGGACGAGTAGTCGGTGATCAGCGCGTCCGCGGCCAGGCAGACGTCCTCGGTGCTGCGGTGCGCGGTGACGTCGATGATCCGGTCCGAGTGCCGGGTGCGGCCCTGGTCGTAGAAGTAGTGGGCGCGCAGCAGCACGACGACGTCCTCACCGGCGGCCGCGCAGAACTCCGCGAGGTCCAGGCCGGGTTCGAAGCCGGAGTGGTGGTCGCGGTGGGTGGGGGCGTAGAGCACGGCGAGCCGGTTCTCGGGGATGCCCAACTCCCGCCGGATCCGGGCCACATCGGCGGCGGTCGCCGTGTAGAAGACGTCGTTGCGTGGATAGCCGTACTCCAGCGCCTCCCAGGAGCCGGGGAAGGCGCGCTCCCACATACGGGTGGAGTGCCGGTTGGCGGAGAGGTTGAAGTCCCAGCGGTCGACCCGGCCCAGCAGCCGGGTGAAGCTGCCGGAGCGCGCGGCCACCACCGGGTACGTCGACTGGTCCACGCCCATCGTCTTCAGCGGGGTGCCGTGCTGGGTCTGGAGGTGCACGCTGCCGGGCCGTTTGACCACGCCCTCCGCGAAGTTGGCGTTGTTGACCAGATAGGTGGCGCGGGCCAGCAGCTCCCAGGCGCGGTGCGAGCCGAGCACCGCGTACTCCACGTCCTTCGGCAGCGTGTGCTCCTGCCCGGCCTCCACCAGGAACACCGAGCGCAACCGCGGGGCGAGTTCACGGGCCTTGGCGTGGATCGCGGCCGGGTTGCAGGCGTAGCCGCGGCCCCAATAGGCGCAGTACACCGCGAGATTGGGGTCCAGCGGGCGGCGCAGGGCGGCGCGGTAGCGCAGCCGGGTGCGGACCGCGTGCGGGCGCGGCACGGTCTCGACGGCCCGGCCCGCGAGCCGGTTCGCGTCGCGCAGGGCGCGGAAGGCGTCGTACGCGCCGACCGCGAGCAGCCGGTGCTGCACCCCGAGGCTGCCGCGCGGCATCCGGTGCCCGGCCGGCCGGAACCGCCGGTACAGGCGGGCCGCGCGGCGGAAGAACGCCCGGTGTCCGCGGGCCAGCCGCTCCGGCCGGGCCGCGGTCTTCAGGACCAGCGCGAACAGCTGGTCGAAGAGGGGGCCGGTGCGTTCGGCGGGCAGCGCGCACGAGGCGGCCCGCGCGAGGACCAGTTCCACCTGGTCGAGCAGGGCGTGCTGGCCCTCGCCGGGCAGGTTCAGCCGACTGCCCTGCCGACGCAGCCGGTGCCGGACGACGACCCGGCGCAGTACGGCGATCCGCCGGGCGGCGACCGTGACCAGACCGCCCCAGCCGAGGTCCGTGAAGTGGCCCTCGGGGAAGGTGAGTTCATGCTCGGTGAGGAAGGTACGGCGGTACACCGCGCTCCACGCGGGCAGCGCGGCGCCGGTCAGCCCCGGCAGCTCGGCGGGGGCGAAGGCGCCCTTCGGGGCACCGGCGAACAGCGGCCCGACCGGGTTCACCGGATCGCCCTCCCACCAGGGGGCGCGCTCGTGCTCCACGTACAGCACATCCACCCCGGCGGTCTCGGTCAGCCGGGCGTCCACGGCGGCCAGCGCGCCCGGCGGCAGCAGGTCGTCGCCGTCCAGGAACAGCACATACGCGCCCCTCGCCGCCCGCATCCCGGCGTTGCGCGCCCCGCCGAGCCCGGCGGACGGCGGTGAGTGGACCGGCTTCACCCGGGGGTCCCGCCCGGCGTACCCGGCGGCCACCTCGGCGGCCGGGGTGTCGGGCGCGTCGGGGACCGGGATCAGCTCCAGGTCGCCGAAGGACTGGCCGAGGACCGAGTCCAGCGCCTGGGACAGTCGGCCGGCGACCCCATGGGTGGGGACGATAATGCTGAAGCGGGGCATACTGCTCTTTCTGTCGTTCTTTCTGTCGTCCTGCGGACGTGTCGTGTCTCTACGGCGCGGCGCGCACCCGGCCCGCCGGGCGCCAGGTGGGCGGGCGGCTCGGGGCGGGCCGGGTCGAGTCGCGGAGCAGGGGAACTCCCGGGCGGATCAACGGTGTTCGGCGGCCTTGGGGGCCGTGCGCGGACCGGTCGGATGCGGCACGGTGACCAGCGGGGAGCGCGCCGGATACGAGGTGTTCGCCATGGCGGAGCGCACCGGGCGGCGCTCGCCGAGCGGCACCACCGGGGACGGCTCGGTGCGGCCCAGCACGATGTGCCGTACGACCCGTTCGGCCGCCCGCCCGTCGTCCCACGGGCAGAACCGCTCCCGGAACGCGGCCCGCAGCAGCGCGGCCCGCGCGCCGTTCCAGTGGCCTTCGGTGAACACGCCGATCAGTTCGTCCTCGTCGCGCCCCACCGCGCCGGGCGGGGCGCCGGGCAGGTCGACATAGGCGCCCCGGACGGCCGTGTACGCCGCCCAGTCCCCGGTGTGCAGCACGATCGGCCGGTCGAGCCCCGCGTAGTCGAACATGAGCGGCGACTGGTCGGTGAGCAGCGCGTCCGCGGCCAGGCACAGGTTCTCGGGGCAGGGGTGCGTGGAGACGTCGATGACCCGGGCGCCCTCGACCGGGACGTCCCCGTGGGCACGGGCGAGCAGCACGAAGCGCGGGCCGAGGCCGTGCGCGAGCCTCGGCAGGTCCAGCGGGAGGTGCTGGGTGCGGCGGTGGTCGCGGCGGGCGGGCGCGTAGAGGATCGCGACCGCGCCCGCGGGGATGCCCAGGGTGGCGCGCAGCCGGGCCACGTCGTCCGGGGTGGCCCGCTGGAAGACATCGGTGCGCGGGCTGCCGTACTCCAGCGTGGTCCAGCGGCCCGGGTGGACCCGCTCCCAGGTCAGGGTGGAGTGCCGGTTGCCGGAGATGACGTGGTCCCACCGGTCGACGTCCCGCAGCAGGCCCACGGGGTCGGCGCCGGGGACGGCCGCGGGTCGCTCCACCAGATCAAGTCCCGTATGTCCCAGGGGGGTTCCGCCGAGGACGCGCACGAGGATCTGCCCGTCCCGCTTGCGCAGCCCCCGGGTGAGACGGGCGTCGCCGAACAGGTACGTGGAGCGGGCGAGCGCCGTCCAGTGGGCGGCCGTGCCCGGGGTGACGAGGCGCGGGCCCGCCGGGAGCGGACGCGGATGCGCCGGGTCGGCGATCCAGGAGGAGCGCACATGCGGGGCGTACCGGCGCATCGCCTCCTCCAGCGCGGCCGGGTCCCCGCCGTACCCGCCCTCGACGGCGAACACCGCGCGCTCGGGCCGCAGCGGCAGCCGCAGCTGGATCCGGTAGTGCAGCCGCAGCGCGGCGGAGCGCATCGCGCGCGCCGGACCCAGTACGAGCCTCCGCAGACGGCGGCGGGCGGCGGCGATGTGGCGCAGCGCCCGGAAGGTGCGGTGCAGCCCGAACCGGATCAGCAGATGCCGGCGCCGCAGCCGCGCCTTCGGCACCCGGTAGCGGCGGTGGTGGTCGCGGGCCCGGCGCAGGAACTCCCCGTGGCTGCCGCGCGGCAGCCGTCCGGGGCGGGTGAACACGACGCCGTAGTGGTCGATCATCCGCCGGTACAACTCGGGCTTCCAGGAGGCGAGTTCCGGGTGGTCGGCGACATAGGCGAAGACCCGCTCGTACTGGTCGAACAGATCGAAGTGCTTACGGCTGGTGGTGGACAGGATGTTGCCCTGCCTGCGCTGCCGGTAGTGCACGCACACCCGGTCCAGCGTGGCGATCGAACCGGCCGTCATCAGCACCGGGAAGGTCCAGGGGGTGTCCTCGTAGTAGCCGGGCGGGAAGGTGAAGCCCTCGGCCGCGACGAACTCCCGCCGGTACGCCTTGTTCCAGGCCACCATCAGCACCCGCAGCAGCCCGGGCCGGTCCGTGAGCCGGAAGGGCGCCCGGCCCCACTCGCTCAGCTCGGCCGCGAGGTGGTTGCGCACCCGTCGGCCGTCCCAGTACGTGCGCTCGTAGTCGTAGACCAGCACATCCGGTTCGCCGGTCGCCTCGATCCGCCCGGCGATCGCCGCGAGGGCGCCCGGGGTGAGGGTGTCGTCGCTGTCCAGGAAGATCAGATACTCGCCGCCGGCCTGCGCGATCCCGGCGTTGCGGGCCCGGCCGAGCCCCCGGTTCTCGGCCAGGTGTAACGGCTTCACCCGGGGATCCCGGGCCGCGTACTCGTCGATGATCTCGCCGCACGCGTCCGGCGAACCGTCGTCCACTGCGATCACTTCGAGATCCGGGTACGACTGCGACAGCACCGAGTCCAGGCACTCGGAGAGATACGCCTGGACCTGGTACGCGGGGACGATGACACTGAACCTGGGCACGGGACATCCATGGGTCTGACGGCGCGGGCGTTCTGCCCGGGAACGGCCGAAAGGGTGACGGGGTTACGGTCCGTACGGCATTCGGGGGATGCCCGGTGAACGGGAGGGGGTGGCTGGGTCCTGGCGGACAGGGAGCCAACGAGGCTTCTGTGGCGCTGCGTTCACGTCCCGGTCGCCACATGACAACGCTTCCCTCGTGCGATCGAAGTCGGCCCGGGGGACTGTCGTACCGTGGAGTGCTACTTCCACGCGCTCGTTGTCGGCGGCGCTGTAACTGCTTGTGAACCAACCGGCGTTCGCCAGCCGCCCCATGGCTGACGTCTCGTTGGTCAGGGAGGCATGTGATGCCGTCGAGCGTGCCCGGCTTCGCTGAGCTGCTTGGCCAGTGCGAGCGGTCCGCCATCCACTTGGAGCTGCGTGACTCCTACGCGTCGACGGACCGCTTCGAGGCGTGGAAGCGGGGCGAGCGGATCGACTGGGAGGACCGTGAGTCCTGGTGGCACCCCTACGATCAGTTGACCACTGACGCCGTGGCCCGGGGCGTGACGATCCGCCGGGCCCGGGTGATCTCCGAGCCGGTATCGGACTCTACATCCGGTGGGAGCACTATGTCACCCGTGCCAACGTCACGGCCGGTGAGGAAGTGCGCAGGCTGCCGCGGAGACAGGCCACGAGTATCCCCTTGCCGGGAAATGACTTCTGGCTGTTCGATGGCGCACTGCTTCGGGTGCACCACTTCTCGGGTGACGGCGTGGTGGTGGAGGACGAGATCACGACGGACCCGGAAGCCGTGAAGCTGTGCTCCGCAGGCTTCGAAGCGGTCTGGGAGCGAGCGATCCCGCACCACCTGTACAAGATCTGACGAGAGCCGCTCCGTGCCCACAGCCGGCCGGTCGTCATGTGCGGTTGGTCAGATGCTGATACGCAGTGGCTACTGCCACCCGTGCAGCGTCAGGGTGCCGGACTGGTCGAGACAGCCGTGCAAGCCCGCGTAGGGGTACTCGATGATGTCCTCGGGGAGGTCATGGGGGGCGAACCACTGGAGGGCGAGACACTTATCGGGCTCCTTGTCGACAGGTGTTCCCGCCCACTCGGTGGCCACGAAGAAGAATCCGATTCGCTCGGAACCGTCCTCCTGGCGGTGGTGCACGACGTGCCGGAGTTCCAGGTGGCCGGGGTCGGTCGTGACACCGGTCTCCTCGAAGAGTTCGCGGGCCGCCCCGACGGTGAGGGTTTCGCCCTGGTCGAGCTTGCCGGAGGGCAGGTGCCACCGGCGGTAGCCGTAGGGGCCGCCTCTCTGCGAGAGCAGGATCTTCTCGCCGTCGAGGAGAAGAACGTGAGTGTCGATGATGGGCTGTGCCGGCTGTCCGCTCATGTTTCCTGGGGGGTTGGGGTGGTGACTGGGGCCCTGACGGTAGGGGGAGGGCGGGGATCGCGTCGGCGATTCGGCGCGCGAGCCGTAGACGAGCAGGCCATCTGGTACCTGGCCTCTTCGGTGGGAATTGACAAACGCCTCCTGTGTGGCCACAGGAGGCGCGTTGCCCTTCGGATCGCTCCGGGCAATCCCTATAGCTCGCCCTTGACCACGCTTCCGATGAATGCCCGCCACCCTTCGAAGGCGCTGGTCAAGATCGGTCCCGCCTGCTCTTTGCTGTCTCGCGTGACGACCACGTCGTCAAGGTAGGCCACCTCGACGCAGTTGACGTTTCCGTTGCTGTGGCTCGATTTGAACCACTGAGCGTTCTCAGCCTTGTTCATAGTTCCTTGCTACCTCCTGTCCCTTGTCCAGGTATGGCCCAGCGGAGAGCATGAGAAACGCCTCCCGAACGGTCTGTGCGGGAGGCGTTCTGTCGTTGTGTGGCGCCTTACGCTTCGAAACCGCCCATCCGGATACCGCTCACCAGCCTGGCAACGCTCGCCCGCGACAGAAGCAACGCGGGGCCGGTCGGCCTCTTGCTGTCCCGTACCGCGATCGTCTGCGTATCGACGATGCCGCGCTCGACGCAGTCGAACTGCGTACCACTCGCCGACGACTTCCACCACGTCACGGGCAGGAGCGACGAGTCTTCAACGTGAGCCATCAGTGATCTTCCCTTCCGGAACAGAGGGGAGACGTGCCCGGATCAGCGCCTGGCAGCACCTAAAGCTCGCCCTTGACCAGGCTTCCGATGAATGCCTGCCACCCTTCGAAGGCGCTGGTCAGGACCGGGCCTGCCTGCTCTTTGCTGTCTCGCGTGGCGACTACGTCGTCAAGGTAGGCCACCTCGACGCAGTTGCCGTTTCCGTTGCTGTGGCTCGACTTGAACCACTCGGCGTTCTCAACTCTCTTCATAGCTCCCTGCAACTTCAGCAATCAGACGCCTCGACGCCTGCTCGTTCAGTGATGCTTCCCAGACGTTGTTGAAGGCCGCGTCGTACTGCTGCACCTCCCGTTCCTTGTCCAGGTACAGGCCCCCGGTGTACCCGTCCGCGTAGACCGTCGGCGGTTCCGTGTCCACCCCGTCACCGGTCAACGGGAACCGGAGGATCATGAACGGGCCGGCAACCACTCCTGAGTGCATACCAGCAGCGAAGGGCGCCACGCGAATCGAGACGTTGGGCAGCTCTGAGACATAGACAAGGTGCGCGAGTTGCTGCATCATCACCTCCCGCCCGCCGACGGGACGACGTAGCACGGCCTCGCCCAGAACCGCCCGAAACACCGGCGGGTCGGTGGCTCGGGTCAGGAGTGCCTGCCGTGCGAGGCGGAAGCGCACGCGGCCATCAAGGTCTGCGTCGTCAATTCCCCGGATATGTGTGCGGATGATCTCGCGCGCATACCCGTCGGTTTGAAGCAGACCATGTACGAGATCGCTCTCGTACGACGACAGGGACTGCGCAGCCTCTTCGAGGCCCACATAGATGTCGAAGCCCTCCGGGATCACGTCGCCGTACGCGTGCCACCAGCCGCGCGCCTTGGTCTCCTTCGCGAGTCCCATCAGGGCCTCGGTGATGTCCGGTGGAGCGCCATACACCGAGCACATCGCCTGAACATCGAGGCTCCGCAGCGGAGTCTGGCCGGTCTCGATGCGCCACATCTTCGCCTCGGACCATTCCAGCTTCGTCGCCGCCGCACGCACTGTCAGGCGTGCTCGGTTACGCAAATCTCGTAAGTTCCGTCCCAGTTGGCGGCGAGGAACGGTTGATCCGGTCGGGCCCTCAGTCATCTACAGCCCCTCCGAGAACTCGGTATGAGCGACTTTCGCCCCTCACGATGAAAGCCCTCGGACACCCGCTCCGCAATGCAGGACGTTCGTTCGACACCTTCTCGGTGGTGTTACGCCGTGAAGTCTTGCACGCAGTCGAGCCAGCCGTGCAGCCTGAAAATCCGCTTCCCGTAAGCCAACTTTTCGCTACGTAGCCGTACCAGCCCATACAAGTCGGCTACCACGCACGGAACTTGCCCATGAGGGGTGATCGTGATCAATCTGCCGCAAGCGCCTCCGCCCGCATGTTGCCCGCCTCCCGACGGCCCACCGCCCACGCTGTTGTTGGCGAGCGATCCCGAATCAGTCGGTCGGGCCCGCACCTACGTGCGCGAGGTACTGGCACATGGTGAACCCCCGGTTGCCGCCGACTGTGTCGACACCGTCGTGCTCATCGTCTCCGAGCTGGTGACGAACGCCTACCGCTATGGCACCGAGCCGGGCGACTCGGTCCTCGTCGTGGTCAGTACGACGCCCGACTGCGTGCGCGTCGAGGTGCACGACCCCAGACGACGCCGCCCTCGGCCTCGTGAGGCAACGGGCGAAAGCATCCGAGGGCGCGGTCTGCACATCGTCGGTGCCCTCGCGGATCGGTGGGGTGTGGACGACAGGCCGTTCGGCAAGAAGGTATGGGTCGAGGTGACCAGGTGACCGGCCCCGGCCTCACCATCCGGGCCGTACCCGGCGCCGACTTCGTCGCGGGGTGCACCGTGTCGACATGGCTCGACATGGTTGCCTTCCTGCTGATCGGACACCCTCCTCCGCAACGCCCCGGTGAGACGGCCGAATCGATCGAGGTCGGCCTGATGGGCATGGTCGACGCCATGGGGCTGCGTCCCGCAGCTGAGACCGTGCCGGCTGTGGGGCTCCGCATTGTGATGCGAGGCCCTTACGTCGCCCTCGACTACGGGCATCCCACAGTCTTCATGCAGGTACCCACCGTCGGTGTCGCATGGCGGTCTCATCTCAACCGTGGCGGCCCCGCCCTGCTCGTCGTCGCCCTCGACCCGATCCCCCCGGGCGCCGGCCCCGACGCCCTCGCGAACTACCTGGACCGCGTCGCCTCCACTCGACGGGCCTATGCGGGCACGACGGCCCTTCGGAACCAGTGACAGCTCCTGGTCGAGGACCGGCGCCGCCAGTTCGCGGGACCGGCGACCACACCTGGCGCACCCGACGCCCGCTGACCCCGTGAGCTGAACCACCGAGACTTCCCGCCGCAGGTACCCCGGGCGGGAGATGGCGCCCCCTTCTGGGCGTCGGACCCGGCCTGTTGAGGCAAGCCGGGCGGACACAACTCCGTTCACACAGAGAGGAATCACACGATGATCGAGCAGCAGATTCGCGCCACCGAGGCCGACGAGGACGAGCTGACGCTGGTCGAGCTCGGCGACGCTGCCGCCCTCACCGAGGGCCAGGGCGGCGGCCACAGCGAGGACAAGCGACGGGCCTACAACAGCTGATCCTCCACCCGGTGGTGCGGTCCGGCCGGGCCGCACCACCGGTCCAACCGCAACCAGGGAGGAATTCGTGATCTTCGGCGGTTTCAATACCACTCCTGACGTCTGCCTGCCGCGTCCCATCGGCTCCACCCCGCTCGCGGCCGCATCGAGTTCCTGGCGACTCGGCGACGGCCCTGCCCACGTGCTCGCCGACATCGTCGGCCGACGCCGCGTCCTGCTCCTTGGCTGGTGCGGGGCGAGCGCTGTCGAGTTCTCTCATCTGGCCGACGGCGCCCTGCCCGCAGACGCGGCCTGGCGTTGGCCCGGCACCTACACGATCGTCGAGGAGGCCGACGACGGTGCGGTGGTCGTGTACACCGACCCTGCCGCTGCCTACCCCGTGTACGCCGCCCGGTGGGACGGCGGCTGGGCCTGGTCGACCTCCGCCCGACTGCTGGCAAGCCTGACCGGTGCGGCCATCGACACCGGGCGTTTGGCCTGCGCGGTTCTGCTGCCCTCGGTGCCCGCTCTCGCGGGAGACCGGACCTTCTTCAGCGGCGTGCGTCAGCTGCCCCCCGGCGCACGAGTCGAGTTGCCGGCGCATGCCACCGCCTGGCGGGCAACCACCGTCTGGCGCCCGGAGCCGGTGCTCGGCGGCCCGCCCCACGTCCGGCTGCGTACCGCGCTGGAGAGCGCGGTCGAGTTACGGGCAGACGCCCCTGATCTGTCCTCGGACCTGTCAGGCGGTTTGGACTCCACCAGTATCGCGGTGCTGGCCGCCACCACCCTGCCCGCCGGGCAGCGTCTGGACTGGACGCGGTCACCGTCCACCCGGACGGCAACCTCCGTGGGGCCGACCTGCACCACGCCCGCCTGGCCGCCGACCGATATCCGCGCCGCATCGCCCACCATCTGCTGCCGCTCACGGACCGGCACCTGCCCTACACGCGGATCACCGATGTCCCGGCGTCCGACGAACCAGCGCCCTCGACGCTGACCAACACCCGTCTGATCCACCAACTGAACTGGATGCGCGCTGAATTGGGCAGCTGTACTCACCTGACCGGCGACGGCGGCGACAGCATCCTGTTTCAGCCACCGGCCCACCTCGCCGACCTGATCCGCCACCGCAACCCGGGCCGCGCGGTGGCCGAGGCCCTCGGGTGGGCTCGCCTTCGACACGTTCCGGTCGGTCCGCTGTTACGAGACGCAGTCCGCCTCGTGCGCACCACCCGGCACCGGGCTCTGGACCTGCTTGCCGCACAGGCCGGAACGGCGGCCGGCCGCAACGACCACGGCCGCGTCACCTGGTTCCCGCTGCTGCCTCTCCCGTCCTGGGCCGAGCCGCAGGCCCGGCGTCTGCTGGCCGAGGCCGCCCAACGGGCCGCCGCCGAGCCCGACCCACTGCCGGCCCTTGACTTCGCGGTGCGGGTACTCGTGGACGAGATCCGCGAGGTCGCCCGCACCGCTGTCGCCGACGCCCGGCTCGCCGCTGCCTGCGGCATAGACCTGCACAACCCCTTCCTCGACCCGGTCGTGGTGGACGCCGTGCTGACCTGCCCGATCGGCAGCCGACCCGCGCTGTACGCCTACAAACCGCACCTGGCCCGCGCAATGGCTGACCTGCTGCCGCCGCAGACCACCGCCCGCACGACCAAGGGCAGCTTCGACGCCGACCACTACACCGGGATGCGGGCCAACCTGGGTGACCTGTCCGCCCTCGCGGACGGCTACCTAGCCGCGCTCGGCCTGCTCCATCCCGGAAACTTCCGTCGGCACCTGGCCCAGGCCGCGGCCGGGCTGCCGATGCCGCTTGCCACCCTCGAACAGGCACTCGCCGCCGAAGCATGGCTCACCGCCCATCACCGCGACCTCGCCCCCGGCTGGACCCGTACGCCGGTGAGGAGCAGACCTCGTGCCTGAGCCGACCAGCTTCGCCGTCCCACCCGCACACGTCCGCGCCGTCGACTTCGGGCACGTCCTGGTCCTCATCGACTACCGCACCGGCCAAGTCCGTGGACTGTTGCCCGCCGCCGCTGAACGCTTCCGCACCGCCGCCCGCACGGGCCACGTCGGCTCCTTACCGGGGCGGCTCGCCGACCAGCTGCTGACCGCAGGGCTCCTGGCCCCCACCCCGGCCGCTGGTCCGTGGCCGGTGACCCCGGCCGCCACCGTGGCCGCGAGCTGGGGCAGCACCGAGCACCCCGCCGGCACTGTCCGCCCCGGCCCCGTCCGGACATCTGCCCTGCTGGGTGGGTCCGGAGCGCTTGCCGTCGTCGCTGCCGTCAAGGCCGTCGGCGAGCGCGGCACCGCGATGAACCGCGTCGTCCGGGTCGTCGAGCGGGCCGCGTCAACCTGCCGCTGCCCGGCCACCCCTCGGCAGGCGGAAGCCGCCGTTCGAGCGGTCCGAGCCGCCGGGTGGTGCTCCCCGGCACGCACCGCCTGTCTGGAGGAGTCCGCCGCCGCCGTGCTGCTGCTGGCCGCTCGACGGCTCGCCGTCACCTGGTGCCACGGCATCGCCGCCGACCCCGTGCGACTGCACGCCTGGGTGCAGACTGAAGACGGCGCCCCGGTCGCCGAGCCCGAGTCCACCCTCGTCTACACGCCCGTCCTCACCATCGGAGGCCGCCATCACCGCCAGCCCTGAGCCGACCATCTGGGTCCGTGACAACGCCTGCGGACTCGGCCCGTACCGTGCCGATCTGGTGGAGACCTACTGGCGGTGGGAACAGGATCCCGTCGTCCTCGTCGGTTACGGCCGCCAGCAGCCCGAGTCGCTGGAGGCCCGCACCGAGGGCATGTCCCACCAGATCCGGGGCGACAACATCCGCTTCACCGTCTACGACCTCACCGGCGAGGTACCGGTTCCCGCCGGAATCGCCACCCTGCTGCCCGACTCCGCTGTCCGCACCGCCGAGTACGTCGTGATGCTCGCCCCCGAGGCACGCGGGAAGGGCTTGGGGGCGGCGACGACCCGGCTTGTCCTGGACTACGGGTTCCACATCACCAACCTGCGGATGATCTGGCTCAAGGTCCTCGCACCCAACACCGCCGCCGTTCACGCCTACGAGAAGGCCGGCTTCCGCACCGTCGGAAGGCTCCGCCAGGCGGGGTACTGGCTCGGTCAGGTCTGCGACGAGGTGATCATGGACGCGCTCGCCGTCGAGTTCACCGGCCCCTCCGTGATCGTCCCGCTGGAGTCGTAGACGGCCCCGGCCCCCGTGCACGGGGTACCAGGGCCGTCGGCCACGTCCGGCAGGGCCTACTTCACCGCCCCCGCCATCACCCCCGACACGAACTGCCGCTGGAACGCGAAGAACACGGCCAGCGGAATCACCATGGAGATGAACGCGCCGGGTGCCAGGACGTCGATGTTGTTGCCGAACTGGCGGACCTGGGTCTGGAGGGCGACCGTGATCGGCTGGGTGCCGGACTTGGTGAAGACCAGGGCGACCAGCATGTCGTTCCAGACCCACAGGAACTGGAAGATGCCGAGGCTCGCGATGGCCGGGCCGCCGAGCGGCATCACCACGCGGGTGAACAGGCGCAGTTCACCGGCGCCGTCCAGGCGGGCGGCCTCCAGCAGTTCGCGGGGGATCTCGGCGAAGAAGTTCCGCAGCAGGAACACCGCGAACGGCAGTCCGAAGCCGGTGTGGAACAGGACCACGCCGAGGATCGTCCCGAACAGGCCGATCTTGCCGAAGAGTTCGGCGATCGGGATCAGCGCCACCTGCACCGGCACCACCAGCAGGCTGACCACGCCGAGGAACCACCAGTCCCGGCCCGGGAACTCCATCCACGCGAATGCGTATCCGGCGAGCGAGCCGATGACCACGACCAGGACGGTCGCCGGGACCGTGATCAGGACCGTGTTCAGCAGGGAGTGGGTGATGTCGCTGTTCTCCAGCAGCTTCTGGTAGCTGCCGAAGGTCAGCTGGGAGGGCTTGGTGAAGACCGTCCACCAGCCGCTCGCGCTCATGTCGTCGGGGGAGCGGAGAGAGGAGATCAGCAGGCCGATGGTCGGCACCAGCCAGAACAGGCCGACCAGGATGAGGAGGACGCGGACCAGGGGGCCGCCCAGCGCGCGAGTGATCCGGGTGCCGAGCGAGGGCCGGGGCGCGGAGGCGGGTGGGGTCGTCCCGCGCGTATCGGTGGCGAGCGCCGTCATCGTCGTACCTCCCGCCGGAGCCGTCGGATGTTGAACAGCATCACCGGGATCACCAGCACCAGCAGGAACACCGCGATCGCGCTCGCCACGCCCGGCTGGCCCTCCGCGAAGCCCCTGCGGTACAGCTCCAGGGCCAGCACGTTGGCGTCGTCCTGGGAGGAGCCGGGGGCGATGATGTAGACGAGGTCGAACACCTTGAGCACATTGATCATCAGGGTGACGGCGACGACCGCGAGGACCGGTGCGAGCAGCGGCACGGTGATCTTGCGGAACACCTGCCACTCATTGGCGCCGTCCACCCGCGCGGCCTCCAGCAACTCCCGTGGCATGCCCGCGAGTCCGGCCGCGATCAGCACCATCGCGAAGCCCGCCCACATCCAGACGTACGCGCCGATGATCGCCGGGGTGACCAGCGAGGGGCCGAGCCATTCGACGCCGTTGTACGGCTCCCGGAAGTTGGCCGCGGGCAGCCGCAGCCGAGCCCCGTCGGCCGCCGCGGGCAGCGTGAAGGTGCCGTCCGCCGCCGCCTTCGTCGAGGCCACGACCTTGCCGTCCTTCACCGCCTCGATCCGCATCCCCGGATAGCCCAGCTCGCCCGGGTCGGGCGCGCCGAGCCGGCCGACGCCCTTACCGCGGGTGAAGTCCTGCCAGGTGGTGCCGGTGACCTTGCCCGGCTCGGCGTGCGCGGCCGCCGCCCGGTGCGCGTCGCCGGGCATCTTGTCCGGGGCGACCCCGACGAGCGGCAGAGTGACCGGCTGCCCGGCGTGCACCGCGGCCCTGGTGACGAAGCCGCCGCCCTGCGGGACGAGCGGCGACTCACGGCCCGGGTGCGCCATCGGGAACGCCGAGGACCGCGCGAAGGTGTCGTGCACCGACACCCACGCGGCGTTGGCGACGCCCTTGCCCGGGTCCTGGTCGTACACCAGCCGGAAGATGATCCCGGCCGCGAGCATCGAGATCGCCATCGGCATGAAGACGACCAGCTTGAACGCCGTACCCCAGCGCACCCGTTCGGTCAGCACCGCGAAGATCAGCCCGAGCGCGGTGGAGACGGCGGGCGCGAACACCACCCAGATGACGTTGTTCTTCAGGGCGGTGAGGATGCCGTCGTCCGTGAAGACCGTCTTGTAGTTGTCGAATCCGGCGAACCCGTGCCCGGAGTTCGTGCCGAAGCTGCGGACGACCGAGTACCCGATCGGGTAGACCACGAGCGCGCCCAGCAGCACCAGGGCGGGCAGCAGGAACAGCACTGCCACGGCCCTGCGGGTGCCGGTCACGCTCTTGCGCGCGCGGGGCGCGGCGGGACCCGGTGGGGCCCCGGCCGCCGCTGCCGACGCCATGGCCGGCTCAGCTCCCGCTTCCGTACGCGGCCGCCGCGTCCTTCTCCAGCGCCGCCTGGGCGTCCGCGACATCGCCCGGGTTCTTCAGGAAGTCCTGGAGATCCTTCCACTCGCCCTTGCCGGGGGTGCCGCCGAACGCCTGCGGGGCCTGGTCGGACATGTCGAAGCGGAAGTCGTCGCCGGACGCGATCAGCGACTTGGCGATCTTCTGCTGGACGCTGTTCGGGTACGCCGAGATCGCCACGTTCTTGTTCGGCGAGAGATAGCCGCCCAGCTTCGCCTGGATGGTGGCCGCGTCCGGGGAGGCCAGGAAGGTCATCAGGGCCTGCGCCGCCTTGGAGTCCTTCAGGACGACCGCCGCGTCACCGCCGGAGACCACGGGCGCGGTGGAGCCGACGGCCGGGAACGGGAACACCTTGGCGTCCGTGCCCACCTTCGCCTTGGTCTCACCGATGTTCACCTGCACGAAGTCGCCCTCGTAGATCATCGCGGCCTTCGGCTGGTCGCCGCCGGTGAAGGTCTGGGTGACCGAGTTCGGGAACTCGGTCTGGAGCGCGCCGTCCTGCCCGCCCGCCAGATAGTCCTTCTTGCCCCAGATCTGCGCCAGCGTCTGGAGCGCCTGTTTGACCGAGGGATCGGTCCACTTGATCTTGTGCTGGGCGAGCTGGTCGTACTTCTCCGGCCCCGCCTGCGAGAGGTAGACGTTCTCGAACCAGTCCGTGAGCGGCCAGCCGTCCGCGCCCGGCACCGAGAAGGGCGTGACCCCGGAGTCGTAGACGGCCTGCGCGGTCGTCAGCAGGTCCTTCCAGGTCGCGGGCTCCTTGGCGCCCGCGTTCTCGAAGACCTTGGCGTTGTACCAGATGAGCGACTTGTTGGCGGCCTTGTAATAGACGCCGTACTGCTTGCCGTTCACCTTGCCGATGTCCTGCCAGCCCTGCGAGTAGTTCTTCTGCACCTCCTTGAGCGCGTCCGGCCCGACCGGCTTGGCCCAGCCCTTGTCCACGGCCTGCCTGATGGCGCCCGGCTGCGGCAGCAGCGCGATGTCCGGCGGCTGCCCGCCCGCGATCTTCGAGCCGAGGAAGTTGATGATCGGGTCCTGCGCGGGCACGAAGGTGACCTGCGCCCCGGTCCGCTTCTCGAACTCCGCAAGCACCTTCTTGAAGTTCGTCTGCTCCTGCCCGGTCCACACGGCCGCGATCTCCAGACGCGCGCCGTCCAGCTTGGGCAGCGGCACGGAGCCGCCGGTGGACGGCGAACTCTCCTTGCCCGTCTTGCCGTCGCCGCCCCCGCCGGAGCACGCGCCGAGCACAAGGCCCCCCGCGAGCAACGCGGCGACCGCGCCGACGGTCCTGCCGGTCCGGATGGTGCTGCTCCTGCTGTGCATCACTTCCCCGTTCGTCGTTCTCCGCCGCCCACCGGGCACGTCCGCCCATCGGGCACGTCCGCCCATCGGGCACGTCCGCCCATCGGGCACGTCCGCCCATCGGGCACGTCCGCCCATCGGGCACGTCCGCGCACCGCGCACGTCCGTGCACCGTCAACGTCCGTGCATCGTGAACGCCGGAACACTGTCCGTGCGCTCCGGTGTACGCGGGCCGTGGAGGCGCGGCAAGAGCGCCTGCGGGCGCGAAGGGGTGATCGTGACCGGGTCGTGATCAGGGGCGTATGCGCCGTGATCCAGGGCGAGTTGGGGCCTGCGGGCGCCTACAGCAGCGACGGCACCTGAGCGGCCGCGACCTGGCGGGCGGCGCGTTCCACGGCACTGGCCAGCAGGGCCAGGTCGGTGGGGCCGTTGCCGAGTTCGCGGACCGGGCGGCGGGTCGGGGGATCGCCCACCCGGTGCCAGTCCAGCGGGACCACCGTGGGGCGCTGGGTCGCGGTGCGCGGGATACGGCCGGTGACCCGGCCCGCCTGGAACTCCACCGCGGGCGCGTCCGGATGGGCCAACTCACCGCGCCCCGGAGCCGGTTCGTCGGGACCCTGCTGGGGGGCCGCGAGCCGGACGCGGAGGGTCGCCCGGCGGGCCGGTTCGCTGTCCGCCGTACGGCCGTCCGTGCCGGTCGCCGCCACCAGGTGCACGCCGAGCCGCTCACCCTCCCGGGCCACCGCCTCCAGGGCCCGCGTCACCGAGCCCGCGGCGGGCCGCCCCGGGGCGCCGAGCGCGGGGGAGACCAGCGCGTCCAGATCGTCGACGACCACCACGAGCCGGGGCAACGGCGGTACCGCCTCGGCGCGTTGGCGTGCCGCCGCGCCCGGCCGCAGCCGCAGCGTGGAGCTGGGCGGCGCCTCGATGTCCCCCGCGCCGGGCGGGGTGCGCTGCGCGACCACCCGGCCGGGCGTCGCCCGCCCCGCGTGCCACTGCGCGAAGTCGGTCCGGCCCAGAAGCTCGGCGCGCCGCTTCAGCTCCGCGCTGAGCGACTGCGCGAACTCCCGCATGCGGACCGGGTCGTTGGCGATCAGATGGGTCGTCACATGGGGTATCTCCACGCAGACCCGCAGACCCTCGTTGCGCCCGTTGCCGGTGCCGACGCCGTCCCGGCCGTCGATGAGCACCATGCCGAGCCGGTCCGGCCGCTCGGCCGCGGCCAGCGAGGCCACCACGGCCCGCAGCAGCTCGGTACGGCCGCTGCCCGCCGGGCCCTCGATCAGCAGATGCGGTCCGTCGGCCACCAGGTCCGCGGTGACCGGGCCGTGCGGACCGGCGCCGAGCACGGCACGCGCCCGGCCGCCCAGCGCCTCCGGATCGTCGGCCGCGTCCGCCCAGCGGGCCATCAGGGAGGCGGGGGTGGCCCGGGCCAGGCCCAGCTCGTCCCGGCCGCAGCGGGGCCAGCGCCCGCGCGAACCGCTCCGCCCACGCCGGGGACACCGCGTCCACCGTGGCGAGCACCCCGGGCGCCACCGGCCCGCCGGGGGCGACCCGCATCAGCTGGAGGGTGCCGGCCACATCGCCGCTGAGCAGGGCCACGGCCCCGCAGTGCCGCAGCGTCGGGGTCACCGTGCACGCGGTGTCGTAGGTACGGGACACCGGGGAGGACGCCGAGGACGCGGAGACCTCCGCCAGACACAGCACATGCACCCCGGCCCGGGGGCCCACCGCGGCGAGCCGGGCCAGGGCCTCCTGGAGCCCGGTCCCGCCGGGGTCGCCGTCGACCACGACCACCGTGTAGGGGCCGGGGAAACCGGTGCCGCCGAGGTCGGCCTCCTCCTTGGCCCAGGACGGGCGGCGCGGGCTCCGCGGCGGCGTGCCGAAGGCGGGGGAGAGGGTGCCGGAGGCCGGGTCGCCGAGCGGCCCGGCGGGCGTGCCGGGCGTGCCGGGCGCCTGGCTCTGGTGGGGGATCAGCGGGGTGTCGTACGGCGCCGGGTGCGACCGCGGTCCGGAGCCCCCGGAGCCCCTCGTGCTCTGCGCCGGGATCGAGCGGGTGACGGCGGTCCCCGCGCCGCGCGCCGTGAGGTCGTCCACCCGGCGCAGCAGCTCCTCCGTGCGGGCGGCGGCCTGTTCGCGGTCGTAGGCCAGCAGGAGCCGGCAGTCCTGGCCGTGGTTCGGACGGACGTGCGGCAGCCAGCCCAGCCAGGACCACTCGGCCGCCCGCTCCTCCACCGGGCGGGAGCCGTCCGCGCTGATCAGCACGATCTCCAGCAGATCGGGGGAGTGCAGCGCGGCGAGCTGGGCCAGCACCGCGCGGGCCAGCCCGGACAGCCGGGGCCGGGGACCGGCGAGGCCCAGCGCGCCCGCCTCCCGCAGCGCGGCGGTCACCGGTACGGCGGGCAGCAGGCCCGAGCCGTCCGGCGCGCTCCGGTCGGCGGTACCGAGCCGCACGGTCAGCGCCTCCGGGTGGCCGGGGCCGCGCTCCCACAGCCGGGGCCCGGGGCCGAGCGCGGTGAGCAGCAGCGAGGCGGGGTCCGGCCAGGTGTCGGGCCGCTGCGGGACCCCGGTGTCAGATCGGAAGAGCACGGCCGCGCCGGGCCCGACGCGCAGACAGCCCTCGCCGTCCGCGACCACCGGCACCCGCACCCGCGGGCCCCCGGGCGCGACCCGCAGCGCCGACTCCCCGATCCGCAGCAGGCCCCCGGCGGGCACCCGCACCGCCCGCTCCCCGATCCGGGTGCCGTCCAGCGTCGTACCGTTCGTGGAGCCCAGGTCCACCACGGACACCCGGCCGTCCGCGCCCACCGTCACCGCGCAGTGCAGCCGGGAGACATCGGGATCGTCCAGCGGTACGTCCGCGTCCGCGGAGCGCCCGACCGTGATCCGGCCGCCGTGCAGCAGATGCACCCCGCCCGCGTCCGGGCCCGCCACCACATGCAGCTGGGTGGGCGCGTCGTCCAGCTCGGGATGCGGTTCGGCGGCCAGGGGCGCGCCCAGGGCCAGTACGGCGCCGTCGACCAGCGGCGGCTCCCCGAGCACGGCGCGGCGCGGATCCAGCCGCTCACCGCCGGAGTACAGCACGACCGCCGCGCCCCCGGTGTCGCGGCCCGCGCCCTCCCCGGTGACCGCCCCGGCCAGCGCGGACGCGACCGCGGCGAGGTCGGTGCCCACGGGCGCCGTGACCAGCACGTCGCGGCTCGCGCCTCGCTGTGGGGGCGGGCCCGGCGGGTCTACGACGGTCAGCCGGATCTGCATCGGCGTCAGCGGTCCCTTCTGCGCGGGTCTGCGCGGGCGCGGACTACCCCCCACCCCACACGAGCACGTCGGCCAGTACGGGGAGCATCCTCGCACCTGCCGCCGACACCGTGCCCGCCACCCGGTGCGAAGTGATCTTGATTGGTCGGCTCTGACCCCAAAAGTGCCTGACATGGACCACCACGGCGATCAGTTGAGATCGGTCACGTCCCCTCTTATGGCGGCTTCCGTCGGCCTTATGGCTGCTTCCTGCTGCTTCCGTCGGCTTCCGTCTGGCTTCCGTCTGGCTTCGGGCAACCACGGACGAAAGACGCGCGTCTTTCCTTCGAGCCCGCCCGGGAACGCTTACGTGGCGTCCCATCCGGCACCACTACAGTGGTTCGGAACATCCGGAATGCAGGCAAGCAGCATCAGCAAGCAGCAGGGAGCGCGTGACGTGCGGCCAGTCGGCAGCAAGTACCTGCTTGAGGAGCCGCTCGGACGCGGCGCCACAGGCACCGTCTGGCGTGCCCGCCAGCGCGAGACCGCGGGCGCGGAGGCGGCCGTCGCCGGCCAGCCGGGCGAAACGGTCGCGATCAAGGTCCTGAAGGAAGAGCTGGCGAGCGACCCGGACATCGTGATGCGCTTCCTGCGCGAGCGTTCCGTCCTGCTCCGGCTCACCCACCCGAACATCGTCCGGGTCCGCGACCTGGTCGTCGAGGGTGAGCTGCTGGCGCTGGTCATGGACCTGGTCGACGGCCCCGACCTGCACCGCTATCTGCGCGAGAACGGCCCCCTGACGCCGGTCGCCGCCTCCCTGCTGACCGCGCAGGTCGCCGACGCGCTCGCCGCGAGCCACCGCGACGGCGTCGTCCACCGCGACCTCAAGCCCGCCAACGTGCTGCTGCGGCAGCGGGACGGCGAGATGCACCCGATGCTGACCGACTTCGGCATCGCCCGCCTCGCCGACTCCCCGGGCCTGACCCGCACCCAGGAGTTCGTCGGCACGCCCGCGTACGTCGCGCCGGAGTCCGCCGAGGGCCGCCCGCAGACCTCCGCCGTCGATGTGTACGGCGCGGGCATCCTGCTGTACGAGCTGGTCACCGGCCGTCCGCCGTTCTCCGGCGCCACCTCGCTCGAAGTGCTGCACCAGCACCTCAGCGCCGAGGCGCGCCGGCCCTCCACCGTGCCCGACCCGCTGTGGACGGTGATCGAGCGCTGCCTGCGCAAGAACCCCCTGGAGCGGCCCAGCGCCGAGAACCTGGCGCGCGGCCTGCGGGTCGTCGCCGAGGGCATCGGGGTGCACGCGAACTCCGCGCAGATCGCGGCGGCCGAGGGCGTCGGCGCGCTGCTCGCCCCCGACCCGGCCCCGACCTCGGTGCCGGGCGAGCCGGGCATCGTCGGCGCGGCGGACCCCACCGCCGTCCTGCCGACGGGCGCCCCGCAGGGCTCGTACGACCCGAACGGCGCCACCAGCGTCCTGCCGCACACCGCCGGGCCCGCCGGTGCCGCGGACCCCACCGCCGTACTGCCGCACACCGGCGCCGCCGATCCGACGGCCGTGCTGCCGAACACCGGACCGCAGGGCCCCGGACCCGAGCAGCCGCACCCCTGGCAGAACCAGCTGCGGGCCGCCCGGGACCGCAATGAGCAGACGCAGATCCAGTACCTCTCCCCGGAGGACGACCCGCTGCACCACCGGCCCCAGCGGCAGGTGGCCCGCCCGCAGCACCAGCCGCGGCAGGCGCCGCAGCCGCGCCCCCAGCAGCCGCAGCAGCGCGGACGGCAGCAGGGGCCCCAGGGGTACCAGCAGGGGTACGGCTACGCGCCCCAGCAGCCTCAGCAACACCAGCCTCAGCGCCAGCCCCAGCAGTACGCCCCGCCGCAGCAGCCCCAGCAGCCCCAGCAGCCGCAGCGACCCGCGCGGGAGCCCAGGGCGCCGCGGCAGCGCAGCGCCAACCCGATGAAGATCCCCGGGCTCGGCTGTCTGAAGGGCTGCCTGTTCACGATCGTCATCCTGGTGGTGGCGAGCTGGCTGATCTGGGAGCTGACCCCGCTGCACACCTGGGTCGGCCAGGGCCGCGGCTACTGGCACGAGCTGTCCCACTGGGCCGGTCAGGTGAGCGGCTGGGTGAAGGACCTGGGCGGCAACAACTGATCCATGGGGTAGGGGATTTGTCGACATCTGACGGGTGATTTCCGCCTCCACGGTGAAGGTTGGCTCGCCGGACGCGTAGTTTTAACGACAACACGCGTCTGTAGGAGCAGTCTTGGCACGGAAGATCGGCAGCCGGTACACCGCGCACCAGATCCTGGGGCGGGGCAGCGCCGGCACGGTGTGGCTGGGCGAGGGGCCCGAGGGACCCGTCGCGATCAAGCTGCTGCGGGAGGACCTCGCCTCGGACCAGGAGCTGGTCGGGCGCTTCGTCCAGGAGCGCACGGCGCTGCTCGGGCTGGAGCACCCGCACATCGTCACCGTGCGCGACCTCGTCGTCGACGGCAATGACCTGGCCCTGGTGATGGACCTGGTGCGCGGCACCGATCTGCGCACCCGCCTGGAGCGGGAGCGCAGGCTCTCGCCCGAGGCCGCGGTGGCGATCGTCGCCGATGTCGCGGACGCGCTGGCCGCGGCGCACGCGGCGGGGGTCGTGCACCGGGACGTCAAGCCGGAGAACGTGCTGCTCGACATGCAGGGCCCGCTCGGCCCCGGCGGGGCGCATCCGGCGCTGCTGACCGACTTCGGGGTGGCCAAGCTGATCGACGCGCCCCGGCGGACGCGCGCCACGAAGATCATCGGTACGCCGGACTATCTGGCCCCCGAGATCGTCGAGGGGCTGCCCCCGCGGGCCTCCGTGGACATCTACGCGCTGGCCACGGTGCTGTACGAGCTGCTGGCGGGCTTCACGCCGTTCGGCGGCGGCCACCCGGGCGCGGTGCTGCGCCGCCATGTCACCGAGACGGTGGTCCCGCTCCCCGGCATCCCCGAGGAGCTGTGGCAGCTGATCGTGCAGTGCCTCGCCAAGGCGCCCGCGTCCCGGCTGCGGGCGTCCGAGCTGGCGGCGCGGCTGCGGGAACAGCTGCCCACCCTGGCCGGGCTGCCGCCGCTGGACGTGGACGAGCCGGACCTCCCGGAGGAGGCGGCCGAGGAGGAACCGGCGACGCCGTCGGCTCCCGCGCCGGGTGAGCCGGTACGACGACGGGGCGCGGTCTCCCTCGTCCAGGGCGCCCGGCCCGACTCCAACCGCGACACCCACACGTCGATGCGGGTGCCGGCGCCCGACGAGCTGGCCGGCGGCGCGCACGGCACGGCCCGGGCACCCCGCCCCGCGGGAGCCCCCCGGCCGGGCTCCCTTCTTCCACACGTTCGGTTACAAGGCCGGGGTGCTCGCGTGTCTGATGCGCGGGGCGACGATGATCCCGCAGCCGGTGTTCGACGTGGACACCACGCTGGCCCATATGACGGCCGAACGCTTCTCCGTGCCCCCCGGCCGGGCTCGGCGAAACACCGCGCGGCGGTGCGACGGCGCCGGATCACGCTGGGGGTGGCGGGGGTGGCCGTGGCGGCGCTGGTGTCGGTCGGCGCGTGGTGGGCGACCTCGGACTCCCCGCAGGACACTCCGCCCCCGGCATCGACATCCTCGGCCCCCTGACCTGCCCGCCCTCTTCACTCCGACCCCGGGTCCAGACGTTCACCCGGCAAGCCACCGAGTCGGGTGGGCGGATGGACGAGACCCGGCCGTGACCAGCGCGGCGGAGGTCGCTTGCCACAGCCGTTACGCTTGAACCGTGGCAGTCGTCGATGTATCCGAAGAGCTGAAGTCCCTCTCCTCGACCATGGAGTCGATCGAGGCCGTCCTGGACCTCGACAAGCTGAGGGCAGATATCGCCGCGCTTGAGGAGCAGGCGGCGGTCCCGTCCCTGTGGGACAACCCGGACGAGGCGCAGAAGATCACCAGCAAGCTCTCCCACCTCCAGGCCGAGGTCAGGAAGGCGGAGGCGCTGCGCGGTCGCATCGACGACCTCTCGGTCCTCTTCGAGATGGCCGAGGAGGAGGACGACCCGGACACCCGCGCCGAGGCCGAGTCCGAGCTGGCCGCCGTGCGCAAGGCGCTGGATGAGATGGAGGTCCGTACCCTCCTGTCCGGCGAGTACGACTCCCGCGAGGCCCTGGTCAACATCCGCGCCGAGGCCGGTGGCGTCGACGCCGCCGACTTCGCCGAGAAGCTCCAGCGGATGTATCTGCGCTGGGCCGAGCAGCGCGGCTACAAGACGGAGCTCATCGAGACGTCGTACGCCGAAGAGGCCGGCATCAAGTCGACCACCTTCTCCGTGCAGGCGCCGTACGCCTACGGCACCCTCTCCGTCGAGCAGGGCACCCACCGCCTGGTGCGGATCTCGCCCTTCGACAACCAGGGCCGCCGCCAGACGTCCTTCGCCGGTGTCGAGGTGCTGCCCGTGGTCGAGCAGTCCGACCACGTCGAGATCGACGAGTCCGAGCTGCGCATCGACGTCTACCGCTCCTCCGGCCCCGGCGGCCAGGGCGTCAACACGACCGACTCCGCGGTCCGCATCACCCACCTGCCCACCGGCATCGTGGTCTCCTGCCAGAACGAGCGGTCGCAGATCCAGAACCGCGCCACCGCGATGAACGTCCTCCAGGCCAAGCTGCTGGAGCGCCGCCGCCAGGAGGAGCAGGCCAGGATGGACGCCCTCAAGGGCGACGGCGGCAACTCCTGGGGCAACCAGATGCGTTCGTACGTGCTCCACCCGTACCAGATGGTCAAGGACCTGCGTACCGAGCACGAGGTCGGCAACCCCGAGGCCGTCTTCAACGGCGAGATCGACGGCTTCCTGGAGGCCGGCATTCGCTGGCGCAAGCAGCAGGAGAAGTAACTTTGTCGACATGACAACTGCCGCCCGCGTGGCGGCAGTTGTTGTTTTGTCCGGCTTTTACGTCACAGTCACATGTTTCAAATCCCCCTGAATACCCTCTGGTTCGGACAAAGCGAATAGAACGCCCTTGACGTTGCTTTGAAAAATCGGAAGGGTGAGCGCGGCATGCGTGTATCTGGGGCGCATGTGAACCGGGGGTGCCGAATCGCTCGACCTTGATTCGGGCTTGGCCAGCTGCCTCCGTCGATCACGGCCAGCCCCACTGCGCGGCCTCATTGACGAACAGCTACTGGGGGTAGCAACCATATGACGAAGAAGACGCGGATCCGGGTCGCGCGGATAGCCGCGGGCGCCGTGATCGCGGCCGGTGCGTCCCTGACGGCCGCCGGCGCGGCCTCCGCCCTGGACCTCGATGTCCACGCGGGCCCGATCAGCCTCGGTGCGAGTGTCGACGGCCAGGACGACGGTGGCGACACCGATGGCGGCTGCCCGATCAGCATCTGCACCGATGGTGGTCAGTCCGACGGCGGCAACGACACCACCACGGGCGGCGACCAGACCACCGGTGGCGATGACACCACGACCGGTGGCGACCAGACCACCGGCGGGGACACCACCACGACCGGTGGCGACCAGACCACCGGCGGGGACGACACCACCACGGGCGGCGACCAGACCACCGGCGGCGACACCACCACGGGCGGCGACCAGACCACCGGCGGGGACACCACCACAACCGGCGGCGACCAGACCACCGGCGGCGACACCACCACTACGGGTGGCGATCAGACCACCGGCGGCAACGGCAACACCGGTGGCCAGGGCAACTCCGGTGGCAACGGCACCGGCGGTGGCAACAGTGGCGGCAACGGCGGTGGCGGTCACCACGGCGGCGGCACCGGCGGCGGCTCCGGCACCGGTGGCGACAGCCCCCAGGGCGGCGGCAACGACAACGCCACCCAGGAGGAGGGCTCCTCGGCGCTCACCAACACCGGGTCGGACAACCCGCAGCCGCAGACCGGCGGCAAGCAGCTCGCCGAGACCGGTGCCGGGCAGACCACGTTCCTGGTCATCGGCGCCGCGACGATGATCGCCGGTGGTATCGGCTTCCGTGTCCTGCCGCGTCTGGCGGGCCGGGGCGGCGCGGCCGCCTGACGGTAGCCGCCCGCGTACCCGCCGTACGCGATCAGGGCCCGGAGCTTCGGCTCCGGGCCCTGACGGGTTTCTGGGGGTTTTCTCGGCCGCTTCTTACGTCTCGGGCCTGCGCGGTCAGGCGGTCTGGTGGGCCAGCAGCGCCACCGCGGCGATCAGCACCGCCAGCAGCGCGATCAGCGCCATCGGATTGATCCCGCCCAGGAAGCCCTCCTGCTGGAGACGCGCGCGGTTGGCACGGCACACCGGGCACCGGCCCTCGCTCACGGGCGCCGCGCAGTTCGCGCACACCAACCGGTCGTACGTCATGCGCTCGCCCTCCTCGCACCGGCCGTATCACTTCGTACAACGCTCACAGGAACGCGAACGTTCCCCTCCCACTGTGCCAGTTTCCGCCGCGGCGTGCGCGGGGCCCGTGCCGCGGCGGCCGGGGCAAAAGCGTACAAGTCTTGCCCAACCTCTGCCTGCGCCTGCGCTTGCGCACCCGGTTCGCGTATGGTCACGCTCATCTACCCCCGGCGACCCGTGGTGCATCCGTGATCCGATTCGACAATGTCTCCAAGGTCTACCCCAAGCAGACCCGTCCCGCACTCAGGGATGTCTCACTGGAAGTGGAAAAGGGCGAGTTCGTCTTCCTCGTGGGGTCCTCCGGCTCCGGAAAGTCCACCTTCCTGAGGCTGGTCCTCCGTGAGGAGCGGTGCAGCCACGGCCAGGTGCACGTGCTGGGCAAGGACCTCGCCCGCCTCTCCAACTGGAAGGTGCCGCAGATGCGCCGCCAGCTGGGGACCGTGTTCCAGGACTTCCGCCTGCTGCCCAACAAGACGGTCGCGGAGAACGTGGCCTTCGCGCAGGAGGTGATCGGCAAGTCCCGCGGCGAGATCCGCAAGTCCGTGCCCCAGGTGCTCGACCTCGTCGGCCTCGGCGGCAAGGAGGACCGGATGCCCGGCGAGCTGTCCGGCGGTGAGCAGCAGCGCGTGGCCATCGCGCGCGCGTTCGTCAACCGGCCCAAGCTGCTGATCGCCGACGAGCCCACCGGCAACCTCGACCCGCAGACCTCCGTCGGCATCATGAAGCTGCTCGACCGGATCAACCGGACGGGCACCACCGTCATCATGGCGACGCACGACCAGAACATCGTGGACCAGATGCGCAAGCGCGTCATCGAGCTGGAGAAGGGCCGCCTCGTCCGCGACCAGACCCGCGGCGTCTACGGCTACCAGCACTGACCTCGCGCCCCAGTTCGTCCACGGAAAGGCACAACCCGACGCCATGCGCCCCCAGTTCGTCCTGTCGGAGATCGGTGTCGGTCTCCGCCGCAATCTGACGATGACCTTCGCTGTCATCGTCTCCGTCGCCCTGTCCCTGGCCCTCTTCGGCGGCTCCCTGCTGATGAGCGACCAGGTGAGCACCATGAAGGGCTACTGGTACGACAAGGTCAACGTCTCGATCTTCCTGTGCAACAAGCACGACGCCGAGCAGGACGTGCACTGCGCCAAGGGCGCGGTCACCGAGGACCAGAAGAAGCAGATCCTCTCCGACCTGCAGAAGATGCCGATCGTCGAGAAGGTGTCGTACGAGTCGCAGGACCAGGCGTACAAGCACTACAAGGAGCAGTTCGGCAACTCCCCGCTGGCCGGCTCGCTGACGCCGGACCAGATGCAGGAGTCGTACCGGATCAAGCTCAAGGACCCGCAGAAGTACCAGGTGGTCGCGACCGCGTTCAACGGCCGTGACGGAGTGCAGTCGGTGCAGGACCAGAAGGGCATCCTGGACAACCTCTTCCAGCTGCTCAACCTGATGAACCGGGGCGCGCTCGGCGTGATGGCGCTCATGCTGTTCGTGGCGCTGCTGCTGATCGTCAACACCGTGCGCGTGTCGGCGTTCAGCCGTCGGCGTGAGACCGGGATCATGCGCCTGGTCGGCGCCTCCGGCTTCTACATCCAGGCGCCGTTCATCGCCGAAGCCGCGGTCGCCGGGCTCATCGGCGGTGGCCTGGCCTGCGTGTTCCTGGTGGTCGGCCGGTACTTCACCATCGACCACGGCATGGATCTCTCCCACAAGCTGACGCTGATCAACTTCGTCGGCTGGGACTCGGTGCTGACCAAGCTGCCGTTGATCCTCGCGACCAGTGTGCTGATGCCGTCCCTGGCCGCGTTCTTCGCGTTGCGCAAGTACCTGAAGGTGTGACGCAAACCAAGGCGGTGGGCGGGGCAACGGGCCGTGACGAGAGGCCCGTTGTCCTAGACTCACCGCCATGTCCGGCCGAGACCCGCTCTGTCCGCCTCGGCGCGCCCGCCAAGGGGCCGCGCTGACCTTGGTCTTCGCCGGAGTCATCGTCGCCGGGGCGGTCACCGGGGCCTTCCCGGACCCGGACCACCCGGCCCGCCGTACGACGACGGTGCCCGTGGGCGCCGGGCGCAAGGAGGACGTACGGGAGGCCGCCGCCCGTGCGATGGCCGACGGCACGTCCCCGATGGAGGCCGCCGAGCGGGCCGTCAGCCGCAGCGGCGACCGCTGGGGCGCCGTCTACTCCGAGGGCGAGTACCAGGAGTTCCAGGACTCCCTCGACGGCCGCTACACCGGCGTCGGCCTCTCCGCGGCACGCGAACAGGACGGCCGTATCGAGGTCACCGGGGTGCGCCCCGGATCGCCCGCCGCCGCGGCCGGCATCCGCACCGGAGACCGGCTGCGCAGCGTCGACGGCGCCCGCGCCGACGGCCTCCCGGTCACCGAGGTGGTCGCCCGGCTGCGCGGCGACGCCGACGACGCGCCCGCCGGTACGACCGTCACGCTCGGCCTCCAGCGCGGCACCCGCGCCTGGTCCGAGACCCTGCGCCGGGCGACCCTGACCACCGACTCGGTCAGCGTCCGCAGGCTGTCCGTGCGGGCCACCCTGATCAGGATCGCCGCCTTCACCAAGGGCACCGGCGCCCAGGTCCGCGAGGCGCTGCGGGCCGCCCCGCCCGGCGACGGGATCGTGCTGGACCTGCGCGGCAACTCCGGCGGCCTGGTCACCGAGGCCGTGGCCACCGCCTCCGCCTTCCTGGACGGCGGCCTGGTCGCCACCTACGACGTCGACGGCGCCCCGCGCGCCCTGCACGCCACCTCCGGCGGGGACACCGCCCGCCCCCTGGTCGCCCTGGTCGACGGCGGCACCATGAGCGCGGCCGAGCTGCTCACCGGCGCCCTCCAGGACCGGGGCCGCGCGGTCGTGATCGGCTCCCGCACCTTCGGCAAGGGCTCCATCCAGATGCCGACGAACCTCCCCGACGGCTCGGTGGCCGAGCTGACCGTGGGCCACTACCGCACCCCGTCCGGGCACGCGGTCGACGGCCGGGGCATCACGCCCGACCTGGAGGCGGGGGACGGCGTCCTGCGGCGTGCCGAGACCGTGCTCACCGGCCTGGGCGACGCCGATTAAAGGCTGGCCCCGAGCCCCCCGCGTAGTGCGAAAATGGACGGCACTATGAGTAAGGGAATGTACGTACCCAAGGAGTCCCAGCCCAAGCAGGGCGGCGGGGCGGGCAAGGCCAGGGACGGCGAGAAGGGCGGCAAGCGCAAGATCGTCGCCCAGAACAAGAAGGCCCGGCACGACTACGCGATCATCGACACCTACGAGGCCGGCATCGTGCTCACCGGCACCGAGGTCAAGTCGCTGCGCGAGGGCCGGACCTCGCTGACCGACGGCTTCGTCCACATCGACCGGGGTGAGGCGTGGCTGCACAACGCCCACATCCCCGAGTATCACCAGGGCAGCTGGACCAACCACTCCGCGCGCCGCAAGCGCAAGCTGCTGCTGCACCGCGAGGAGATCGACAAGCTGGAGTCCAAGGCCCAGGAGACCGGTCACACCATCGTGCCGCTCGCCCTGTACTTCCGGGACGGCCGGGCGAAGGCCGAGATCGCGCTCGCCCGGGGCAAGAAGGAGTACGACAAGCGGCAGACCCTGCGGGAGCAGCAGGACCGTCGTGAGTCGGACCGCGCCATCGCGGCGGCGAAGCGGAGGCAGCGCGGCGTGTAGGGCGGGAATACGGTGGCACGGAGCCGCGTTGTTCCCGTACGATGGCGGCAGCATCGGACGTCAGCCCGGTGCGCACCTTGAAAAAACAACATGGGGATGATCGGTTTCGACAGCGGATGTCGAAGCAGGGGAAGCGTGTCGAGGAAGCGGCCATGATCTCGTAAACCACAGGCCGAAAAAAATAATCGCCAATACCAAGCGCGATTCCTTCGCCCTCGCTGCCTAAGTAGCGACTTGCGAAGTGTCAGCCCGGGGCTGTTCCCGACCCGGATCCTGGCATCAGCTAGGGGACTAAACCTTGATCCCGGTCACGGGGTGAAGAGGGAAATCAAACAGTGACTGAGCCCGTCGGCGACTTGTTCGCGTGATTGCCGGGGCCGAGAAAATCACAGCGAACTGCACACGGAGAAGCCCTGATTCCGCACCGTTGGACGCGGGTTCGATTCCCGCCATCTCCACGAACCTCCCCCGGGAGGTAACCCCATGTGGGCAAAGGCCCCGCCGCTTCACGCGACGGGGCCTTTGCCATGCGCCTTTATCGCTGGCACCGCCTCATGGGCGGCCTCCGACGTCTGTTCACCGCGATCCTGAGGGGGGACGCCGTTGTGCGCGGCGGCGTGCTGGGGCCATACCGAGACGGTGCGCGCGCTGCCGGCCCACGGTGCCGACCCGAACCTCCGGGAGGATCACGGCACCGGCCTTACGGCGCTTGCACAGGCGCTGCCCGGCCCGCACGCCGAGACCGCCGACCGTCTGACCGCGGCGGGGGCCGTGTGAGTCAGACCAGCCGGACGAGCCGCGCCGAGGCGAGGCGCACCTTGAACCCGCAGGGCACGGTGCCCTCCGGCGTGAGCAGGTCGGTGACCTCGGCGAGGAAGTCCTGGCGGAGCCGGGCGACGGTCCTCGCCTCCATCGGCGCGAGATCGTAGAGCCCGGACACGCACTCCCACACCTGCTCCAGGGTCCCGCCGATGTCGATGGGCACGGTCTCCCACTCGACCTCCCCGAACCCCACCGGACGCAGCACCTCCTCAAGCCCCTCCCGGCCGCGCACCCGCCCGTCCCCCAACGCGGGGATGCGCGTGGCGGATTCCTCGCCCGCGCGCCGCAGCAGCCGCACGAACCGCTCGTACGCCTCCCCGCCGACCGCCCCGCCGCCCATCACGCACGCGAGCACCCCGCCCGGCACGAGCACCCTCGCCACCTCGGCCGCGACCTGCTCGATGTCACCCATGAGCATCAGCGCGAGATGGGAGACGCAGGCATCGAAACTCCCGTCGGCGAACGGCAGTTCCTGCGCCCGCCCGATGTGGAGCCGTGCCGCGCCGAGCCCCGGCCGCCGCCGCGCGAGCGCCAGCGACTGGGGCGACAGATCCACCCCGGCCAACTCCCTGCCGCCGTCCCGCGCGAGCAGTTCGAGCAACAGGCCGTCCCCGCACCCGAGATCGAGCACCCGCCGGTGCCCGGCGACCCGGTCGCGCAGCAGCTCGTAGCTGGACCGCCCGTCCGGCCCCCGCCCCCGCCCGAACGCCTCGGCGGTCACGGCGGGCCGCACGGCGTGGAAGGACCGGAGGAACTCTTCTTGCACGGCGCTGTTCGTCATCCCCCGAACCTACGGCGCCCCGCGCCGCCCCTGGGCGGGTTCCGTACGACGGACCGCCCCGGCGCCGCCGCTCCCCGTCCGGGCGCCCCTGACATGCGGGATCCGCTTCCCGGGCGGACAATGTTTGCGGCGTTTGGCAGGGGTTCCGCTGTGCGAACCGAGGTGTTCGGCCATGAGCGTCATCGACGAGACCGCTCTGGACATTCTGCGGGGGGCTCTGCGGGGAGGCGTCGTAGGACCGGGGGATCCCGGGTACGACCGGGACCGCGGCCTCTACAACGCCATGATCGACCGGCGCCCCGCCGCGTTCGCGCGGTGCGTGGACGTGGCGGACGTACGGACCGCGCTCGCCTTCGCGCGGGACAACGGGATGGCGACGGCCGTGCGCGGGGGCGGGCACAGCGGACCGGGGCTGTGCCTGGTGGACGGCGCGCTCACCCTTGACCTGACGCCCATGCGCTGGGTGCACATCGAGCCGGAGGCCCGGACCGCCCGGGTCGGCGGCGGGAGCCGGCTCGGCGATCTCGACCACGCGGCGCACACCTTCGGGCTGGGGGTGCCCTCGGGGATCATGTCGACCACCGGGGTCGGCGGGCTCACCCTCGGCGGTGGACATGGACATCTCACCCGCCGTTACGGACTCACCATCGACAGCCTGCTCTCCGCGGACGTGGTGCTTGCCGACGGGAGCTTCGTCACCGCGTCCGTCGACCAGCACCCCGATCTGTTCTGGGCGCTCCGGGGCGGCGGCGGGAACTTCGGCGTCGTCACGTCCTTCGCCTTCCGGCTGCACCCGGTGGACGCCGTCGGGGTCGCGATCACCCTCTGGCCACTCGACCAGGTGCGTGAAGTGCTGTGCTGGTACCGGGAGTTCCTGCCCGGCGCGCCGGAGGAGCTGAGCGGGTTCTTCGCGCTCCTGACGGTCCCGCCCGGGCCGCCGTTCCCCGAACCGCTGCACGGGCGGAAGATGTGCGGGGTGGTGTGGTGCCACACGCCGACGCACCCCGGGACGGCCCCGGAGGAAGAGCAGGCGCGGCTGGAGAAGGCCGTCGCCGCCGTGGCCGGGGCCGGGCCGCCCGCCTTCCACTTCACCACGGTCATGCCCTACCCCGCTCTCCAGACCATGTTCGACCAGCTGCTGCCCAAGGGGCTCCAGTGGTACTGGCGCGGGGACTTCTTCGACGCCATCTCCGACGACGCCATCGCCGTGCACGAGAAGTACGGCCAGAACCTCCCCACCGGCCTGTCCACCATGCACCTCTACCCGGTGGACGGAGCGGCCCACCGCCCCGGCCCCGACGAGACGGCCTGGGCCTACCGGGACGCCCTGTGGTCCGGCGTCATCGCGGGCATCGACCCGGACCCCGCCAACGCCGCCCTGCTCCGCCGCTGGTGCGTCGACTACTGGACCGACCTGCACCCCCACTCCATGGGCGGCGGCTACCTCAACTTCCTGGGCGAGGAGGAGCCAACCGACCGCGTGCGGGCCGCCTATCGCGGCAACTACGACCGGCTGACCGAGGTCAAACACACCTACGATCCGACCAACTTCTTCCGGGCCAACCAGAACATCCCGCCGGCCTGACCGCGACCGGCCCCCGTGCGGGGGGTTCCGGGGAAGCGGTCGGACGGGCACTGTGGGAGGGAGGTGGCTGTACGACTCCCCGTATGCCTAGGCGGTGGCAGGCACATGGCGCTGCGGTTCGATGCCGGACGGATTTGTCTGGACCTGTTGGCGACCGGTCATCCGGGCGAACGGCTCGACTCCGTCCGGGCGTTGTGCGGCTGGATCGAGGAGGCCGGACTGGTGCCGGCCGGTACGGGCCTCGGGCACGCCGACGAGACCTGGGTCGTGCGGTTCCGGGAAGTGCGGGAGGACATAGGGCAGTTGGTACGGCGCGGTGGCGGAACGGTGTCGTACGGCGGGGCGCTCGGGCGGGTCAACGAGGTGGCCCGGGAGACGCCGCCGGTGCCCTGTGCCGTACGGCGTGGCGACGGGCCGCTCGTCCGGGAACTGGTCGCGCCGCCCGGCCCCGGGGCCCTGCTCGCGCTCCTCGCCCGGGACGCCGTGGAACTGCTCACCGACCCCGTCGCGCGGGCCGCCCTGCGCGAGTGCGAGGGGGACAACTGCCCGCTCCTCTACCTCGACACCTCCCGGGGCCGCCGCCGGCGCTGGTGCTCCAGCGAGGTCTGCGGCAACCGGGAGCGGGTGGCCCGCCACCGCCGCCGGGCGGCCGCCCCGACCCGCGCCTGAGCCCCGGCGCCCGCGCGTCCGCCTCCGGCACCCGCACGTACAAGATCGCCGTATCCGGCGAAGCGCCCGGGTCCCGTAGCCTCGCCCGCCCTCCTTCGCGTACGGTTGACGGCTGCCCAGCACGTCAGAAGGGGGCCCGGTGGCCGCTCAGGTTCAGCATTCCGCGGTCGGTTCGGAACACGGCGCACAGGACTCCGTGCGCGACCGAGAGATCAGCGTCGAACAGGCACATCTGGACCGGGTGTACCGGCGGCTGGAGGAGAAGATCCACGAGGCCGAGTTCCTGATGAACGACGCGGCCCAGCGCGGCCAGGTCGGCACGCCCGGCGCGCTCGCCGAGCGGGACGCGCAGGTCTTCCGCGCCGGTGTCCACCTGAACCGGCTCAACAACGAGTTCGAGGACTTCCTGTTCGGGCGCATCGACCTGCTGCTCGGCAAGGACGGCAAGAAGGGGCCGGACGGGGCCTACACGGCGGTCGAGCCGGCCGAGGGCGCGGTGCGCGAGGACAACACCGCCGACATCGCCGAGACCCTGCACATCGGGCGTATCGGCGTCCTCGACGCGGACTACGCCCCGCTCGTCATCGACTGGCGCGCCCCCGCCGCCGCGCCCTTCTACCGAGCCACCCCCGTGGAGCCCGGACGGGTGGTGCGCCGGCGTGTCATCCGGTCCAAGGGACGCCGGGTGCTCGGCGTCGAGGACGACCTGATGCGGCCCGCGCTCACCGCCCGCCTCGACGGCAGGGAACTGCCCGTCATCGGTGACGGCGCCCTGATGGCCGCCCTCGGCCAGGCCCGCGGCCACACCATGCGGGACATCGTCTCGTCCATCCAGGCCGAGCAGGACCTCGTCATCCGGGCGCCCGCCGCCTCGATCACGTACGTGGAGGGCGGCCCCGGCACCGGCAAGACCGCCGTCGCCCTGCACCGCGCCGCCTACCTGCTCTACCAGGACCGCAGGCGGTACGCGGGCGGCATCCTGATCGTCTCCCCGACCCCGCTGCTCGTCGCCTACACCGAGGGCGTGCTGCCCTCGCTCGGCGAGGAGGGCCAGGTCGCGATCCGGGCGATCGGCTCGCTGGTCGACGGCGTGACGGCGACGCTGTACGACTCCCCGTCCGTGGCCCGCGCCAAGGGCTCGTACCGGATGCTGAAGGTGCTGCGGAAGGCCGCCAGGGGAGCTCTGGAACTGGGCCAGGACCTGGCGGCTCCGGTGAACGGCCACGAGGAGGACGACGAGGACACGCCGCGTCCCGCCGTCGACCCCACCCGGCTCCGCGTCGTCGCCTTCGGCCGCCGGCTCGAACTGGAGGCCGAGGAGCTGGACCGCATCCGCCGTACGGCCCTCGGCGGCACCGCCCCCGTCAACCTGCTGCGCCCGCGCGCCCGCAAGCTGCTGCTGGACGCCCTGTGGGCGAGGTCCGGCGCCGGGTCCCGGCACACCGACCCGGAGCTGGCCGCCGAGCTGCGCTCCTCCTTCGACGAGGACATCACCGGTGAGGACGCCTTCATCGGCTTCCTGGACGCCTGGTGGCCGGAGCTGACCCCGGCGCGGGTGCTCGACGCGATGGCCGACGAGAGGCGGCTCGGCCGCTGGGCGCGCCGGATCCTCAACCCGGGCGAGGTGCGCAAGGTGGCGCGTTCGCTCAAGCGCGACGGCCGCACCGTGCATGACATCGCCCTGCTGGACGAGCTCCAGGCGATCCTCGGCGTCCCCGCCCGGCCCCGCAAGAAGCGGGAGCTGGACCCGCTGGACCAGCTCACCGGTCTGGAGGAGCTGATGCCGGTGCGCGAGGAGACCCAGCGGGAGCGGGCCGAGCGGCTGGCGCAGGAGCGCACCGAGTACGCGCACGTCATCGTGGACGAGGCGCAGGACCTCACCCCGATGCAGTGGCGGATGGTCGGCCGCCGCGGCCGGCACGCCACCTGGACGGTCGTCGGGGACCCGGCCCAGTCCTCCTGGTCCGACCCGGACGAGGCGGCCGAGGCCCGCGACGAGGCCCTGGGCAGCCGCCCCCGGCGCCGCTTCCAGCTCACCGTGAACTACCGCAACCCCGCCGAGATCGCCGAGCTGGCCGCCAAGGTGCTCGCGCTCGCCATGCCCGGCTCCGAGTCGCCCCGCGCCGTACGGTCCACCGGTGTCGCGCCGCGCTTCACCGTCGTACGGGAGTCCCTACAGGCCACCGTGCGGGCCGAGGCGGAGCGGCTGCTGGACCTCGTGGACGGCACGGTCGGCGTGGTCGTCGCGATGAACCGGCGCGAGGAGGCGAGACGCTGGCTCGCCGGGCTCGGCGACCGGGTGGTGGCGCTCGGCAGCCTGGAGGCCAAGGGGCTGGAGTACGACGCGACGGTCGTCGTCTCGCCCGCGGAGATCGCCGACGAGTCCCCGGCGGGGCTGCGCGTGCTCTACGTGGCGCTCACCCGGGCGACCCAGCAGCTCACGGTGGTGTCGGGGGAGCGGGACGAGCCGGATCCGGCCGGGGTGCCGGATCTGCTGCGCGACTGAGTTTTCGACGAACTCCCCGCGCGGGGAACGGCATCCGGCATCCGTTTGTTAGCCTTGGTACGGCACCGGCTCGATCCAAGCCCCCGGGCCCAACCTTCGTCCCTTCGAGGGACCACTTGCCGCGAGGCGAGCATGGCGGGCCGGTGTCATCTACGTGGGAGGCCCACGTCACGACAGAGTGACGTGGGCCTCTTTCTTATGCCCGCTGACTCTCGTATGGTGGAAGTCGTTTTCCGAAAACACGCACCACTCGGTAGTCACCCATGAACAAAACGTCCGCAACCGAGGGCGACTACCACGTACTGATCGGTAGGTGCGACGATCGGACGGCACAACTTAGCGACACGGTGAAAGCAGAGGAAGTCGGCCATGGCAACGGCGCCCAGCGTCTCCTACTCGATGACCATCCGGCTGGAGGTGCCCGCGAGCGGAACCGCCGTCTCGCAGCTCACCAACGCCGTGGAGTCCTCCGGAGGCTCGGTGACCGGCCTCGACGTCACCGCGTCCGGGCACGAGAAGCTCCGTATCGACGTCACCATCGCGGCCACCTCCACGGCCCATGCCGAGGAGATCGTCGAGAAGCTGCGCGGGATCGAGGGCGTCACCCTCGGCAAGGTCTCCGACCGTACGTTCCTGATGCACCTCGGCGGCAAGATCGAGATGCAGTCCAAGCACCCCATCCGCAACCGTGACGACCTCTCCATGGTCTACACGCCGGGTGTGGCCCGCGTCTGCATGGCGATCGCCGAGAACCCCGAGGACGCCCGTCGGCTCACCATCAAGCGCAACTCGGTCGCGGTCGTGACGGACGGCTCCGCGGTGCTCGGCCTCGGCAACATCGGCCCCAAGGCCGCGCTGCCCGTGATGGAGGGCAAGGCGGCCCTCTTCAAGCGCTTCGCCGGTATCGACGCCTGGCCGCTGTGCCTGGACACCCAGGACACCGACGCGATCGTGGAGATCGTCAAGGCGATCGCCCCCGGCTTCGCGGGCATCAACCTGGAGGACATCTCCGCGCCCCGCTGCTTCGAGATCGAGGCCCGGCTGCGCGAGGCCCTGGACATCCCGGTCTTCCACGACGACCAGCACGGCACCGCCATCGTGGTGCTCGCCTCGCTGACCAACGCGCTGCGCGTCACGGGCAAGGCGATCGAGAACATCCGGATCGTGATGTCCGGCGCCGGCGCGGCCGGTACGGCCATCCTCAAGCTGCTGCTCGCGGCGGGCGCCAAGAACGCCGTCGTCGCCGACATCCACGGCGTGGTGCACGCGGGCCGCGAGGACCTGGTGAACGCCCCGGCCGACTCGCCGCTGCGCTGGATCGCCGACAACACCAACCCGGAGGGCCTCACCGGCACCCTGAAGGAGGCCGTGCGCGGCGCGGACGTCTTCATCGGCGTCTCGGCCCCGAACGTCCTGGACGGCGACGACGTGGCCACCATGGCGGACGGCGCGATCGTGTTCGCGCTCGCGAACCCGGACCCCGAGGTCGACCCGGCGATCGCCCGCCAGACGGCCGCGGTGGTGGCCACCGGCCGCTCGGACTTCCCCAATCAGATCAACAATGTGCTGGTCTTCCCGGGTGTCTTCCGCGGGCTGTTGGACGCGCAGTCCCGTACCGTCAACACTGAGATGATGCTCGCCGCCGCGAAGGCACTCGCCGATGTGGTCAGCGAGGACGAGCTGAACCCCAACTACATCATTCCGAGCGTCTTCAACGACAAGGTCGCGGGCGCCGTCGCCGGTGCGGTCCGCGAGGCCGCCAAGGCGGTCGGCGCAACGGTCTGACCAGGGCGGATCGCCCGACCACGGCGTGTCGTACGGTGCCGGGGGCTGTGAGGATCACCACGCTGGCCCCCGCACCGGCGCGTCGTGGAACCACCTGACGCCGGGTGCACTCTAGGGTGACGCCGATCAGGCGCTTTTCGTGTGACTCCCCAGGGTGTTCTCACGACTCCTACGGGTGCCGGATTGGCTTTCCCGCCGCAGGTAGGGGCAGGATGCGTCCCTGGGCGCGAGCGCATCGGCATCGCAGTGCCGCGGGCATAACCGCCGCGTGGCACACCCCAACGGCAAGAAAACACGGGAGTAACAACATGAACCGCAGTGAGCTGGTGGCCGCGCTGGCCGACCGTGCCGAGGTGACCCGCAAGGACGCCGACGCCGTGCTGGCCGCGTTCGCCGAGACCGTCGGCGAGATCGTCGCCAAGGGCGACGAGAAGGTCACCATCCCCGGCTTCCTGACCTTCGAGCGCACCCACCGTGCCGCTCGTACCGCGCGCAACCCGCAGACCGGCGAGCCGATCAACATCCCCGCCGGGTTCAGCGTGAAGGTCACCGCGGGCTCCAAGCTCAAGGAAGCGGCCAAGGGCAAGTAAGCGCTGCGCTTGCAACGCCGTTCACTGAAGCGCCGTTGCGCTCCAGCGCCGTGCCGCGGCCGCGGAGCCGCTGTGGCTGGTCGCGCCCGCGCGGTGGAGCCGCAGATCGAGTACAGCCCCGTGCCCCTTTCGGGGCATGTCAGCTGAAGGCGTGAAAACAGGGCGGTCCCCCTCCACGGAGGGGGACCGCCCTGTTTGCTTGTTTGCTCGGGGTCAGCCGAGGGCCTTGCCCGGGAGTTCGACCTTGGCGCCCAGCTCCACGAGCTTCTCCATGAAGTTCTCGTAGCCGCGGTTGATCAGCTCGATGCCGTGGACCCGGGAGGTGCCCTCGGCGGCGAGGGCCGCGATCAGGTAGGAGAAGCCGCCGCGCAGGTCGGGGATGACCAGGTCGGCGCCCTGCAGCCGGGTCGGGCCCGAGACGACCGCGGAGTGCAGGAAGTTGCGCTGGCCGAAGCGGCAGTCGGAGCCGCCCAGGCACTCGCGGTAGAGCTGGATGTGCGCACCCATCTGGTTGAGCGCCGAGGTGAAGCCCAGCCGGGACTCGTAGACTGTCTCGTGGATGATCGACAGGCCCGTGGCCTGGGTGAGCGCCACCACCAGCGGCTGCTGCCAGTCGGTCTGGAAACCGGGGTGCACGTCCGTTTCCAGGGCGATGGACTTCAGCTGGCCGCCCGGGTGCCAGAAGCGGATGCCCTCGTCGTCGATCTCGAAGGCGCCGCCGACCTTGCGGTAGGTGTTCAGGAACGTCATCATCGAGCGCTGCTGGGCGCCGCGGACGTAGATGTTGCCGCTGGTCGCCAGCGCCGCCGAGGCCCAGGACGCGGCCTCCAGGCGGTCCGACAGGGCCCGGTGGGTGTAGCCGCCGAGCTGGTCCACACCGGTGATGCGGATGGTCCGGTCGGTGTCCATCGCGATGATCGCGCCCATCTTCTGCAGCACGCAGATGAGGTCCTCGATCTCCGGCTCGACGGCCGCGTTGGACAGCTCCGTGACGCCCTCGGCCAGTACGGCCGTCAGCAGCACCTGCTCGGTCGCGCCCACCGACGGGTACGGCAGCGTGATCTTCGTACCGCGCAGGCCCTTCGGCGCCTCCAGGTACTGCCCGTCCGCGCGCTTCTCGATGGTCGCGCCGAACTGCCGCAGCACGTCGAAGTGGAAGTCGATGGGCCGGCCGCCGATGTCGCAGCCGCCGAGGCCGGGGATGAACGCGTGCCCGAGCCGGTGCAGCAGCGGGCCGCAGAACAGGATCGGGATCCGGCTGGAGCCGGCGTGGGCGTCGATGTCGGCCACGTTGGCGCTCTCGACGCGCGTCGGGTCGAGCACCAGCTCGCCGGGCTCCTCACCCGGACGGACCGTCACCCCGTGCAGCTGGAGCAGCCCGCGTACGACGCGCACGTCACGGATGTCCGGAACATTGCGCAGCCGGCTCGGCGCGCTGCCGAGCAGCGCGGCGACCATGGCCTTCGGCACGAGGTTCTTCGCACCGCGGACACGGATCTCACCCTCAAGCGGGTTTCCGCCGTGGACAAGCAGGACATCGTCGTTGACGGTCATGAATCTCGCGTTCCGATCAGATGGGCATGGGGGGCCGCCGATCACGGGCGGGCCGTGGGACAGGGTAATCGCCGATCACCCCCCGTCCGTAAGTCCACGCACCGCCCTGTCGCGTCATGGGTGTGTCACAACACGAACCGTTTGCAATCGGACACACGGGGTCACCGACCGTGAGCGTGCGCCGGGCCTGCTTCCACGCACCCTGAGCTGCGTTCACCCGGGCACTCCGATTGGCTCCCCACTCCGGGGGAAGATGCGGGATCATGTCTGGCATGACCGAGGTGTCCTCGCTCACAGGGCGGTTGCTCGTGGCCACCCCCGCCCTGGCGGACCCGAACTTCGACCGCGCGGTGGTGCTCCTCCTCGACCACGACGAGGAGGGTTCCCTCGGCGTCGTCCTCAACCGCCCCACCCCGGTGGGTGTCGGCGACATCCTGGAGGGCTGGGCCGAGCTGACCGGCGAGCCCGGCGTCGTCTTCCAGGGCGGACCGGTCTCGCTGGACTCCGCGCTCGGCGTGGCGGTCATACCGGGCGGGGCGAACGGAGAAGAGGCCCCGCTGGGCTGGCGGCGGGTGCACGGCGCGATCGGCCTGGTCGACCTGGAGGCGCCGCCCGAGCTGCTCGCCCCGGCCGTCGGCTCGCTGCGGATCTTCGCCGGATACGCCGGCTGGGGGCCCGGCCAGCTGGAGGAGGAACTGGCCGAGGGCGCCTGGTACGTGGTGGAGTCCGAGCCCGGCGACGTGTCCTCGCCGGAGCCCGAACGGCTGTGGCGGGAGGTGCTGCGCCGCCAGCGCAGCGAGCTGGCGATGGTGGCCACGTATCCGGACGACCCTTCGCTCAACTGATGCCCGGACGCTTCAGTACCCTGGGCAATATGAGCACTCTTGAGCCCGAGCGCGGGACTGGTACGGGGACCCTCGTAGAGCCGACGCCGCAGGTGTCCCACGGCGACGGCGACCACGAGCGCTACGCCCACTACGTCCAGAAGGACAAGATCATGGCGAGCGCCCTCGACGGCACCCCCGTCGTGGCGCTGTGCGGCAAGGTCTGGGTGCCGGGCCGCGACCCGAAGAAGTACCCCGTGTGCCCCATGTGCAAGGAGATCTACGAGTCCATGGGCGCCGGTGGCGACAAGGACAAGGGCGGCGACAAGGGCAAGGGCAAGTAAGGCCCCGCCTCCCGTTGTGACCCGCGAGGGCCCCGGCGCGCTTCGGTGTGCGCCGGGGCCCTTTGCATACCCGATTGGTCGAGACCTCTTGTGGGCCGGTTCCGGGGGTCCTAGCCTTCCTGCCGATCGACTGGTTGTGCAGAGCGAAACGGCTGTTGCACGGGGTGCAACACGGGGCGTGGAGCCAGTGGGGGGGAAGGGGGGGGGGGGGAAGCGGCAACGGCTGGGGAGTTGCCCCTCCCCCCTCCCCCGGGCCGGGTCTCGGTGCCGGGCGGCGCGTCGCGGCCATGCTGAGGGCCGAGAGCGGTTTCGACGCGGACCTCGCCGACCCGGGCACCCAGGAGTACGGCATCGCCCGCTGGACCCCGGCCGTGCTGCGCGGTCGACGCGGACACCGGGATCGAGGCCGCCGAGGGCACCGAACGGGTGGCCCGCTGGCTGCGGTCGACGGTCGGCGCGGCGACGGGGCTGCCCTTCGCGCCGTACCGCGAGGGTGAAAGCCGTATACAGGACGGCCGGGTACGGCTGCGGATCGTGCCCGCGCTCGCCGACGAACTCGGCGGCCCGGAGTCGTACCGGTTGACCGCCGAAAACAGGGTGGTCACCCTGGACGGGGCGAGTGAGGCCGGGCTGTTCTGGGCCGCGGGCACCTTCCGGCAGCTGCTCGGACCCGAGGCCTTCCGGCGGGCTCCCGTCAGCGGCCGCGCCACCTGGGAATTCCCCGCGCTCACCGTGCACGACAGCCCCCGGTTCGGCTGGCGCGGGCTGCTGCTCGACGTGGCCCGGCACTTCATGCCCAAGGACGGGGTGCTGCGCTATCTCGATCTGATGGCCGCGCACAAACTCAATGTGCTGCATCTGCATCTGACGGACGACCAGGGCTGGCGGATCGAGATCAGGCGGTATCCGGAACTGACCGAGACCGGCTCCTGGCGGGCGCGGACGAAATTCGGTCACCGGGCCTCACCGCTGTGGGAGGACAAGCCGCACGGGGGTTACTACACCCAGGACGACATCCGGGAAATCGTCGCCTACGCGGCCGAGCGGCATATCACCGTCGTGCCGGAAATCGATGTGCCGGGGCATTCGCAGGCGGCCGTCGCCGCGTATCCGGAACTCGGCAACACCGACGTCATCGACACCTCCGCGCTCTCCGTCTGGGACACCTGGGGGATCAACTCCAACGTACTGGCCCCCACCGACAACACCCTCCGGTTTTACGAAGGGGTGTTCGAGGAGGTCCTGGAGATGTTCCCGTCACGGTTCATCCACATCGGTGGTGACGAATGCCCGAAGGACCAGTGGCAGAAGTCGTCGGCCGCCCAGGAGCGCATCGCCGATCTCGGTCTCGCCGACGAGGACCAGCTCCAGTCGTGGTTCGTACGGCATTTCGACACCTGGCTCGGGGCGCGCGGACGCCGGCTGATCGGCTGGGACGAGATCCTCCAGGGCGGACTCGCCCCGGGCGCCGCGGTCTCCTCCTGGCGCGGCTACGAGGGCGGGGTCACCGCGGCGCGCGCCGGACACGACGTCGTCATGTGCCCCGAGCAGTACGTCTACCTGGACCACCGGCAGGCCCCCGGCGACGAGGAACCCGTGCCGATCGGCTTCGTACGCACCCTGGAGGACGTCTACCGGTTCGAACCCGTTCCCGCCGCGCTCACCGAGGCCGAGGCGCGCCATGTGCTCGGCACCCAGGCCAATGTGTGGACCGAGGCCCTGGAGGACGCCCGGCGCGTGGACTACCAGGCGTTTCCCCGGCTCGTCGCGTTCGCGGAGGTCGCCTGGAGCCGGCTGCCCGCGCCCCCGGAGCGGGACTTCGCGGACTTCGAACGCCGGATGACCGCGCACTACCGGCGACTTGACGCCCTGGGCGTCGACTACCGGCCGCCGGGCGGACCCCGGCCGTGGCAGCGCCGACCCGGTGTGCTGGGCCGCCCGCTCGACGGACCGCCGCCCAACAGGTGATCCCGAACGGCCGGAACCCGCCGGGTGTACCCCAACGGGCGGGTCGCGCAACGCGGATGGAACAGATAGCGGAAAAACCCCGTCAGTTTCACCGAAGAGTGGCAATTCGCGCGCACCGGTGAAGCGGTGCGAAACCAGACCATCTCCTCGGTGGGGTGGGCGAATGCCTCCTAGCGGACCCCCGCGTTCGAGCCCTGCGAAGATGTGCCAGAGTTGCCACGTCCGCCCTGTCAGCACGTACCGTACGGCGCAACAGGCGGGACCAGGTGGGGCAGCGGGAAGGGGCAGCCGGGTTGACCACGCACGCACCGCAGGCGGGGCAGGCCGTCACGCTGCCCACGACGCTGGACGAGGCGGTGGCGGCACTCGCCGCGATGCCCACCGCGGTCCCGGTCGCGGGCGGCACCGACCTGATGGCCGCCGTCAACTCCGGGCAGCTGCGGCCCGCCGCCCTGGTCGGGCTCGGCCGGATCAGCGAGATCCGCGGCTGGCAGTACCAGGACGGCCACGCGCTGCTCGGCGCCGGGCTCACCCTCGCGCGCATGGGCCGCCCCGACTTCGCGGCCCTGATCCCGGCGCTCGCCGCCGCCGCGCGCGCCGCGGGCCCGCCGCACATCCGCAACGCGGGCACCCTGGGCGGCAACATCGCCTCCGCCGCGCCCACCGGCGACGCGCTGCCGGTGCTCGCCGCGCTGGAGGCGACGCTGATCGTCGCGGGACCGGGCGGGGCGCGCCGGGAGGTCCCGGTCTCGCACCTGCTGGCGGGCGTGGAGATGCTGGGCGCCGGTGAACTCATCGGCTTCGTGCGGGTGCCGCTGCTGCACGCCCCGCAGGTCTTCCTGAAGGCGACCGGGCGCACCGGACCCGGCCGCGCGCTGGCCTCCGTGGCCCTCGTCCTCGACCCCGCCCGGCGCGGGGTGCGCTGCGCGGTCGGGGCCATCGCGCCGATGCCGCTGCGGCCGCTGGAGGCCGAGCAGTGGGTCGCGCAGCTCATCGACTGGGACAACGACCGCGCGCTCGTCCCCGAGGCGCTCAGCGCCTTCGGCGAGTACGTCGCCGCGGCCTGCATCCCCGACCCGGCGCCGGAGGCGGACGGCACGGTGCCGTCGCTGCCGCCCGCCGTACTGCACCTGCGGCGCACCGTCGCCGCGCTGGCCCGACGAGCACTGGGGAGGGCGCTGTCGTGACCGACGACCGGCACGGAGAGGGCACGCCCGAGGGCGGCGGCCGCTGGAACCCGCTGCCCCAGGGCGACTACGACGACGGCGCCACCGCCTTCGTCAAGCTCCCCGAGGGCGGCATAGACGCCCTGCTGTCCGGCAACAGCCCGCTGGCCGCGCCGGGCCACGGCTATGTGCCGCCGCGCATCCCGGGGGCCCCGGCCGAGGGCGGCCAGGGCGGCTGGCCCGCGCCGGAGGGCGCGGCGCCGCCCAGTGGCCCGACCCGAACGGCGGCCAGGGCGGCGGCCAGTGGCCCGACCCGGACACCGGGCAGGGGGCGACGCAGGGCGGCGACCGCTTCACGTACGACCCCGCGGCCACCCAGCACTGGAACTTCGAGGAGCCCCCGGCGCCCGCCGCGCCCGGCCATGACGTCACCGGGCAGTGGTCCATCCCGGTCGCCGGTGGGGAACTTCCGGACGAATCGGGCGAGTTCACCACGTCGTCCCTGGTGGAGCAGTGGGGCGGCACCCCGCCCGCCACGCTCCCGGGCGGCGCGCCCGCACCCTGGGCCACCAACGCGGGCCAGCCGTGGGGCGACCGGCAAGAGGCCGCGCAGGGCCCGGACACGTACGGATCCGGCGAGGCGTACGGACACGAGACGTACGGCGGCGAGGCCGGAGCGCCCGTCGAGGGCGAGGCGTTCGGTCCCGAGACCGGCGGCCACGCCGAGGCGTACGACCCCGGGACCGGCGAGTTCCGCGCCGGGCGCGCGCAGAGCACGGCGCAAGGGGTCGGCAGCGCGCGGGCGCGCGCGCAGAGCACGGCGCAAGGGGTCGGCAGCGCGCGGGCGCGCCGCCAGGCCCGCGCCCAGGCCGCGTACGAGCAGTCGGGGGCCGCACAGCCCGCGTACGAGCAGCCCGGGGCCGGGCAGGGCGAGTACGAGCACACGGGGCCCGAGCAGGCCGCCCACGCGGGTCAGGAACACGCCGTGCGGGAGCAGCCGGGCGCCGCGTACGGGCCTGCCGCCCATGGGCAGACCGGTCCCGTCCCGGGCGCCCACGAGCAGACCGGCCGCGCGCCGGAGCAGAACGGTTCCGCGCCGGGCGCGTACGGCCAGGACACGCTGGGGCACGAGGCGTACGAGCAGGGTGGCGCCGGGGAGCCCGCGGTGGCGCCGGGCGCGTACGACGCCGCCGGGCACGCGCGGGGCGTGGAGGCGCAGGGCGGGTACGACCCCGCCGGGCACGCGCAGGGCGCCAGATCGGAACGCCGGAGACGGCGCCCGACCCGGCCGCCACGCCGCCGCACGGCACCCCGGCGCCCACCGGCGACCCGGCCGTACCCGCCGTACCCGTCGTACCCGAACAGCGGTCCGGCGCGGCCGTGCCCGGTGTTCCCGGGCAGCGGTCCGACACGCCCGTGCCCGCGCCCGCCGTACCCACGGAGCCCGCTCCGGCGCACGACGGCGACACGCCGACCCCCGCGCCGGAGGCGGCCGAACACGCCGACGCCGAGCCCGGGCAGGCCGGGGCGTCCGAAGCCGCCGAGGCACCGGAGGAGCCGGAACCGGCCCCCCTCCCGCCCCACGACGACCACCCCCTCGCCTCCTACGTCCTGCGGGTCAACGGCGCCGACCGGCCCGTCACCGACGCCTGGATCGGGGAGTCGCTGCTCTACGTGCTGCGCGAGCGGCTCGGCCTCGCCGGGGCGAAGGACGGCTGCTCGCAGGGCGAGTGCGGGGCCTGCAACGTGCAGGTCGACGGGCGGCTCGTGGCCTCCTGCCTGGTGCCCGCCGTCACCGCGGCCGGTACCGAGGTGCGCACCGTGGAGGGGCTGGCCCAGGACGGGCACCCCTCGGACGTGCAGCGGGCGCTGGCCAGGTGCGGCGCCGTGCAGTGCGGCTTCTGCGTGCCCGGCATGGCGATGACCGTGCACGACCTGCTGGAGGGCAACCCCGCGCCGACCGAACTGGAGACCCGGCAGGCCCTGTGCGGCAACCTGTGCCGCTGCTCCGGCTACCGGGGCGTCGTCCAGGCCGTCCAGGAGGTCGTCGCCGAACGCGAGAGCGCGCACGCCCCCGAGCAGGAGGCGGCCGCGGACGCCGACGACGCGCGCGTACCGCACCAGGCGGGCCCCGGCTCCGGCAGCGCGGGCCCGTCGGTGTTCGAGGCCCCGGGCGTCTTCGACACGCCGCCACCCACCCCGGACGGCTACGGCGACACGCCCGGCCCGTACGACCAGCACTACGGCCAGGACGGAGGCCAGGCGTGAGCGACGAAGCCGCCACCGCCACCGCGGAACCCGCCCCCGAGCCCGAGCAGGTACTGCACGGCCTCGGCGTCTCGCTGCCGCACGCGGACGCCCGCGCCAAGACCGAGGGCACCTTCCCGTACGCCGCCGACCTGTGGGCCGAGGGGCTGCTCTGGGCGGCCGTCCTGCGCTCCCCGCACGCGCACGCCCGGATCGTGTCCATCGACACCTCCCACGCCCGCGAGATGCCCGGCGTGCGCGCCGTCATCACCCACGAGGACGTGCCGGGCGCCCCCCGCCACGGCCGGGGCACCCCCGACCGGCCGGTGTTCGCCGCCGAGGTCGTACGGCACCACGGCGAGCCCATCGCCGCCGTCGCCGCCGACCACCCGGACACCGCGCGGATCGCCGCCGCCGCGATCATCGTCGAGTACGAGATCCTCGACCCGGTGACCGACCCCGAGCAGGCGTTCGAGGCCGAACCCCTGCACCCCGACGGCAACTTGATCCGGCACATCCCGCTGCGCCACGGCGACCCGGACGCGGCCGGGGAGGTCGTGGTCGAGGGGCTGTACCGGATCGGCCGCCAGGACCCGGCCCCGATCGGCGCCGAGGCCGGTCTCGCGGTGCCCCGCCCCGACGGCGGGGTGGAGCTGTACCTGGCCTCCACCGACCCGCACCACGACCGCGACACCGCCGCCGCCTGCTTCGGGCTGTCCCCGGATCGGGTGAAGATCGTGGTCACCGGGGTGCCCGGCGCCACCGCCGACCGCGAGGACGGCAGCTTCCAACTCCCGCTCGGCCTGCTGGCGTTGCGCACCGGCCTGCCGGTGAAGCTCACCGCGAGCCGCGAGGAGTCCTTCCTCGGCCACGCCCACCGCCACCCCACCCTGCTGCGCTACCGCCATCACGCGGACGCCGAGGGCAACCTGGTGAAGGTGGAGGCGCAGATCCTCCTGGACGCGGGCGCGTACGCCGACACCTCCGCGGAGGCGCTGGCGGCCGCCGTCTCCTTCGCGTGCGGGCCGTACGTCGTGCCGAACGCCTTCATCGAGGGCTGGGCCGTACGCACCAACAACCCGCCCTCCGGCCATGTGCGCGGCGAGGGCGCGATGCAGGTGTGCGCCGCGTACGAGGCCCAAATGGACAAGCTGGCCCGCAAGTTGGATGTGGACCCGGCCGAACTGCGGCTGCGCAACGCGCTCGCGACCGGCGATGTGCTGCCCATCGGCCAGACCGTGACCTGCCCGGCCCCGGTCGCCGAACTCCTCCAGGCCGTACGGGACTTCCCGCTTCCGGAGCTGCCCAAGGACACCCCCGAGGAGGACTGGCTGCTGCCCGGCGGACCCGAGGGCGCGGGGGAGCCGGGCGCGGTGCGCCGGGGCGTCGGCTACGGCCTCGGCATGGTGCACATGCTCGGCGGGGAGGGCGCCGACGAGGTGTCCACGGCGACGGTCAAGGTCCACGACGGCATCGCGACCGTGCTGTGCGCGGCCGTGGAGGCAGGCCAGGGATTCACCACGCTGGCCCGGCAGATCGTCCAGGAGACCCTGGGCATCGAGGAGGTCCGGGTCGCCCCGGTCGACACCGACCAGCCGCCGTCCGGACCGGGCAGCCGGGGCCGGCACACCTGGGTGTCGGGCGGCGCGGTGGAGCGGGCCGCGAAGATGGTCCGCACCCAGCTTCTCCAGCCGCTGGCCCACAAGTTCGGCATGTCGACGGAGCTGCTCCAGATCGACGACGGCAAGATCACCTCGTACGACGGGGTGCTCTCGACCACCGTCACCGAGGCGCTGGACGGCAAGGAGCTGTGGGCCACCGCGCAGTGCCGCCCGCACCCCACCGAGCCGCTGGACGCGGCCGGGCAGGGCGACGCGTTCGTGGGCCTCGCGTTCTGCGCGATCCGCGCGGTGGTGGACGTGGACATCGAGCTGGGCTCGGTGCGGGTGGTGGAGCTGGCCGTCGCCCAGGACGTGGGCCGGGTGCTCAACCCCGCCCAGCTGGCGGCCCGGATCGAGGCGGGCGTCACGCAGGGTGTGGGCATCGCGCTCACCGAGAACCTGCGCACCCCGCGCGGGCTGATCCGGCACCCCGATCTGACCGGGTACGCCCTGCCGACCGCCCTGGACGTGCCGGACATCCGGATCGTCAAGCTGGTGGAGGAGCGGGACGTGGTCGCGCCGTTCGGCGCCAAGTCGGTCAGCGCGGTGCCGGTGGTGACGTCCCCGGCGGCCATCGCCTCCGCCGTCCGCGCGGCCACCGGGCGCCCGGTCAACCGGCTCCCGATCCGCCCCCAGGCGGCCGTGGTCACCGACCGCTGACCGGCGCCGCGCAACGTGTCGGGGCCGCCCGGCGTCTTTCCACCGCGGGGGCGTTGTCAGTGGGGCCGCGTAGTGTGCTCAGCGGTGGGGGAGCCGCGTGGCGGGCGCCCGTACTTTTCACGCACGGGCCAGACCGCGGGGGAGCGATGGGTACGACGACGGATGCCGGGACAGCGGCGATCACGCTGACCGAGGCCGAGCTGGACCGCCATGTCACGCATGCCGCGACGCGGGGCCTGCTCGCGGGCCCCGGGCTGCCCGCCGTCACCGATGTGCTGACCTTCTCGCCCCTGCGCGCCCACGGACTGCGCACCCTCGCGGACGCGGCGGACGGCCCCTTCCATCTGGCGGAGGAGCTGCGGGACCGCCTGGTGATAGGCGAGCTGCTCAATCCGGCCGGGATGGAGCGGGAGTCGATCCTGCTCGACGGCGACACGGGCGAGATCACCACGGCGTATCTGCGGGACCCCGCCGAATGGCGCCCCTTCGCCCCGTCCCTGGCCACGCTGCTGCGCTTCGCCGCGGTCACCGAGGAACTGGCGGGCCTGCGCGGCCGGTTCGCCTCACTGGCCGGGCAGTACGGCCCGCGGACGGTCGCCGAGGCGTCCCGCCGGCTGCTCGCCCTCTTCGAGGAGGGCACGGACGGCCGGGTGCCGCCGTACTGGAAGGCGGCGGCCCTGATCCGCCCGCTCGCGCTCGCCGCGGGCCCCGGCACGGTGTCCGGGCTCACCCTGGACATCCCCGCGCGCGTCCTCGACCAGGAGTTCGGGCACGGCAGGGTGGCCCGCTTCGAGGACGTCGACTTCCCGGCCACGCTCACCCATGAGCCGACCCGCCGCTTCCTGCGCGAGACCGGGCTGCCCGAGGAGGCGGTCCTCTTCTTCACCGACCCGGACGCCCCGCTGCCGACGCTGCGCGAGTACTTCACCCAGGAGCGCGCCGAGTACCCTCCGGCCGAACTCCCGGCCCACTGCGACCACTTGATCCGCCTCGGCCACCTGGTCGAGGACAACAGCCTGGTCGTCGACGGCCGCACGGGCGCGGTACTGACCTTCTCCGCCCCCGAGGCCGCGCTCTACCCCCTCAACACCGACGTCTCCACCCTCGCGTTCACCCTCTGGCTCCTCCACCACGAACGCACCATCGACCAGCACCTCTCCCACGAACTGACGACGACCTCCTACGACCAACTGGCCGCCGCCATGCTCCACACCCTGACCACCCTCGACCCCACCGCCACCCTCCCGGGCACGACGTGGCACTACTGGACGGACACTTTCCAGGACGAGGCGGGCGGGGTGCTCTGAGTACGAGAGCCGAGCCAGCAGTATGTGCAGCTTTGGTACATGGACTAAGCTTGGTACATGTCTATGAAGCGCACCAATGTCTACGCCGACCCGGAGGATCTGGCGATCATCAAGGAGGCGGCCAAACGCCGGGGGATAAGCGAGGCCGAGATCATCCGCCAGGGGATTCACCTCGCGGCGATGGCGAACCGTGTCTGGGACGAGCCGCTGTTCTCACGCACCTTCGAAGGAGCGGGCCGGACGTTGTCCAACTCGGAGGTCCGTGACACGGTCGCGGATGCGGTTCGCCGCGAGACGGACACCGGAACCGCCGCGTGATCATCGTCATCGCCGATACGTCCGGTCTCCTGGCCGCCCTTGACTCGACGCACTCGGATCACGGAGCGGCGAACGAGGCGATCATGGCCGCCGGCCTCCTGATCGCATCTCCGCTCCTGCTGGCGGAGCTCGATCACGTCGCCACGCGTGAGCTGGGACGTGAGGCCGCCCTCAGCGCGGTCGATGACATCCGCCGCTGGATGCGCCGCGGCCGGGTCGTCGTTCCGGAAATCACGGAGGATCATCTAGGTGCCGCGCAGATGCTGCGCATCCGCTACCGCGCCCTGAACCTCGACCTCGCCGACGCGGTGAACATGGCGCTGGCGGCGGACTACGACACCGATGCGATCCTCACCCTCGACCGACGCGACTTCCGGGCCGTGCGGCCACTGGGCCGACACAAGGCATTCCGGGTACTCCCCGACGACCTGCCACTCTGAGGCGAGCGGCACCGCTTGGAGGCCGTGGCGGGAATTGAACCCGCGTAACTCCCCGCGAGCGGAGCTCGCTGATGGATGCGGTGCAGGCGAGCCCCTGAACCGCTCGGGCGGGCTCAGGTGATGCTTGGAGGCCGTGGCGGGAATTGAACCCGCGTAACTCGCTTTGCAGGCGAGCCCCTGAACCACTCGGGCACACGGCCGTGTTGATGGGACGACCGTATGGCGGGGGCGGAGGGGGGCTCAAGGGGTCTGGGGCGGGTGCAATGTGACTGCCATACGGCGTTCATGGGAGGGGGCCTAGGTCCAAGGTCGCAGGGGAGAGGGGGACCTTCGACAGGAGTCATCGGGGGTTGTGGGCCTTACCCTGGCGGGCATGAGTGTGCTGGGGTCCCGTGCCGACGACGACGTCGTGGTGGAGGAAGGCTTCGAGCCGGAAGGCGGCGTGCTGGGCCGGGCCCACCGGGCGTTGAGCGTCGGCATCGTGTCCGTCGTGTTCCTGATCGCCTTCGAGGCGACCGCCGTCGGCACCGCCATGCCCGTCGCGGCCCGCGAACTGGACGGCGTGGCGAGTTACGCCTTCGCGTTCTCCGGCTTCTTCACCACCAGCCTCTTCGGCATGGTCCTGGCCGGTCAGTGGGCCGACCGCCGCGGCCCGCTCGCCGCGCTGACCACCGGCATCGGCGCGTTCGCCGCGGGCCTCGTGATCGCCGGCACCGCCGGGACCATGTGGGTGTTCATCCTCGGGCGCGCCGTACAGGGACTCGGCGGCGGCCTCGTCATCGTCGCGCTCTACGTGGTCGTCGGCCGCGCCTACCCCGAGCGGCTGCGCCCCGCGATCATGGCGGCGTTCGCGGCCGGCTGGGTCGTGCCGTCCATCGTCGGCCCCCTCGCCTCCGGCGCCGTCACCGAACAGCTCGGCTGGCGCTGGGTCTTCCTCGGCATCCCGGTCCTCGTCGTGTTCCCGCTGGCCCTCGCCCTGCCCCAGATACGCCGCCGGGCGTCGGGACCGGTCGACGCGGAGGCCGCCGCGGCCCCCCTCGACCGCCGCCGCATCCGGCTCGCCCTCGGTATCGCCCTCGGCGCCGGGCTCGTCCAGTACGCCGCCCAGGACCTGCGCCCCCTCTCCCTGCTCCCCGCCGCGGCCGGCGCCGCCCTGCTGGTCCCCGCCGTCCTCGGCCTGCTGCCGCGCGGCACCTACCGCGCCGCCCGCGGCCTGCCCTCCGTCGTCCTGCTGCGCGGGGTGTGCGCCGGATCGTTCGTCGCCGCCGAGTCCTTCGTGCCGCTGATGCTGGTCACCCAGCGCGGCCTGTCGCCGACGCTCGCCGGACTCTCGCTGGCCGCGGGCGGCGGCACCTGGGCGCTGGGCTCCTGGCTCCAGTCCCGGCCGCGCCTCGCGCCGTACCGGGAGCGGCTGATGACGGCCGGGATGGTGCTGGTCGTCGCCGCGCTGGTGACCGCGCCGAGCGTGCTGCTGCCCGCCGTACCGGCCTGGATCGTCGCCGTCGTCTGGGCCTTCGGCTGTCTCGGCATGGGCCTGGTGATCTCCTCCACCAGCGTCCTGCTGCTGCGCCTGTCCGCCCCCGAGGAGGCCGGTGCCAACTCCGCCGCCCTCCAGATCTCCGACGCCCTCTCCAACGCCCTCCTCCTCGCCGCCGCGGGCGCCGCCTTCGCGGCCCTCGGCGGCGGCACCGCCGCCCGTCCCGCCGCGTTCGCCGTCGTCTTCTTCGCCATGGCGGTGGTCGCCCTGGCGGGTGTGTGGGTGGCGACCCGCTGCGGGAGCGGCGCTCGGCCGGCCACCACGAGGACGGCCCCGGCGGGCTCGTAATCCCGTGGTCCGGCCCCTGACCAGGCGATGAGGCTGGCCGTCATGCGCCCACTGACCGTGCACCTCGACCCCGCCACCCACCAGGCCCTCCGCGACCTCGCCGACGCGCAGGGGCGTACACCGGAGCAGGCGGTGGTGGAGGCCGTGCGCCGATATCTGGCGACGGAGGAGACGGCCGTGCGCGAGACCGCCGAGCGGCTGGCGGGCGCCCACGCCGACCTGCTGAGGAGGCTCGGCGAATGAACACCCGAGACATCCACGGCACCCGAGTCACCCCCGGTACCCAGGACACCCACGGCGCCCAGGACACCCGCCCCACCCGCCACCTCACCGTCGCCGACGTCACCGCCCTCGCCACGCTCGCCTTCGGCGGCCGGCCGCCCGAGGCGCGGGAGCCGGGGCTGCTCGCCTCCGCCGTGCACCGGCCCCGCGCCCGGATGTTCGGCACGGCCGCCTACGACGACCTGTACGAACAGGCCGCCGCCCTCCTGCACGCCCTCGCCGCCAACCACCCCCTGGTCGACGGCAACAAGCGCACCGCCTGGCTCGCCACCGCCACCTTCCTCGCGCTCAACGGGGTCGATCTGGCCGGAGTCGACCAGGAGGCGGCGTACGCGCTGGTCATCGATGTGGCGGCGGGGACACAGAGCGACGTGGGTGTGATCGCGGGGCGGCTGCGGGGGCTGTGACGTGGGTCCCACCCGGCGGTGACCCCGGGTCGTTCGGGGCGGGAGGGGAGGGTGACGCCGGTAGGGTGGCCCGGTTGTCATACGTAGCCGACTGAACCTGACCACGGAGACCGTGACTACCACCGCCGCTTCCTCGCATCACCTTTCCCCCGCGTTCCCCGGCCGCGCGCCGTGGGGCACCGCCAACAAGCTGCGTGCCTGGCAGCAGGGGGCGATGGAGAAGTACATCCAGGAGCAGCCGCGTGACTTCCTCGCCGTCGCCACACCCGGCGCCGGCAAGACCACCTTCGCGCTGACGCTGGCCTCGTGGCTGCTGCACCACCACGTGGTGCAGCAGGTGACCGTGGTCGCGCCCACCGAGCACCTGAAGAAGCAGTGGGCCGAGGCCGCGGCGCGGGTCGGCATCAAGCTCGACCCGGAGTACAGCGCCGGGCCGCTCGGCCGGGAGTACGACGGCGTCGCCGTCACGTACGCGGGCGTCGGCGTCCGGCCCATGCTGCACCGCAACCGCGCCGAGCAGCGCAAGACCCTGGTGATCCTGGACGAGATCCACCACGCGGGCGACTCCAAGTCCTGGGGCGAGGCGTGCCTGGAGGCGTTCGAACCCGCGACCCGGCGGCTCGCGCTGACCGGTACGCCGTTCCGCTCCGACACCAACCCCATCCCCTTCGTGACGTACGAGGAGGACAACGCCGGCATCCGCCGCTCGGCCGCCGACTACACCTACGGGTACGGCTCCGCGCTCTCCGACGGCGTCGTGCGCCCGGTCATCTTCCTCTCCTACAGCGGGCAGATGCGCTGGCGCACCAAGGCCGGTGACGAGATCGCCGCCCGGCTCGGCGAGCCGATGACCAAGGACGCGGTCAGCCAGGCCTGGCGCACCGCGCTCGACCCGCGCGGCGACTGGATGCCCAGCGTGCTGCGCGCCGCCGACCAGCGGCTCACCGAGGTCAGGAAGGCCATCCCGGACGCCGGTGCCCTCGTCATCGCCTCCGACCAGGACTCCGCCCGCGCCTACGCCAAGCTGATCCGCGAGATCACCGGTACGAAGGCCACGGTCGTCCTGTCCGACGACACCGGCGCCTCCAAACGCATCGACGACTTCAGCGCGAGCGAGGACCGCTGGATGGTCGCGGTCCGCATGGTGTCCGAGGGCGTCGACGTGCCCCGGCTCGCGGTCGGCGTGTACGCCACCACCATCTCCACCCCGCTGTTCTTCGCGCAGGCCGTCGGCCGTTTCGTGCGTTCCCGGCGGCGCGGCGAGACCGCCTCCGTCTTCCTGCCGACGGTGCCCGACCTGCTCACCTTCGCCAACGAGATGGAGAAGGAACGGGACCACGCCCTCGACAAGCCGAAGAAGGAGGGCGAGGAGGACCCGTACGCCGAATCCGAGAAGGAGATGGAGGAGGCGAACAAGGAGCAGGACGAGGACACCGGCGAGCAGGAGCAGTTCTCCTTCGAGGCGCTGGAGTCCGAGGCCGTCTTCGACCGGGTGCTCTTCGACGGCGCCGAGTTCGGCATGCAGGCCCACCCGGGCAGCGAGGAGGAGCAGGACTACCTCGGCATCCCCGGACTGCTGGAGCCCGACCAGGTGCAGATGCTGCTCCAGAAGCGGCAGGCCCGGCAGATCGCGCACAGCAAGAAGAAGCCGGACACCGAGGCCGATCTGCTCGAACTGCCCGCCGAGCGGCGCCCCGTCGTCTCCCACAAGGAGATGATGGAGCTGCGCAAGCGGCTCAACACGCTCGTGAGCGCCTACGTCCACCAGAGCGGCAAGCCGCACGGGGTGATCCACACCGAGCTGCGCCGGGTGTGCGGCGGACCGCCGAGCGCGGAGGCGACGGCGGGACAGCTGAAGCAGCGGATCACCAAGGTGCAGGAGTGGGCGACGCGGATGCGCTGACGCGTCAGGTTACGCTGCCGTACGTATCTGGACGTATACCGTCAGTTCGTCTTCGTCCTTGCCCGGATTCTGGACCAAGACTTCCGCTCAGCGAACCCGCTTCGCTACTGTCCCGCTACGCAACGCCCCGTGGCAGCGCCGCCGCGGAGCGCAGCCGTGAAAGCGACAGGGTCCGGAGCCGCCGGGCCGTCCTGCCGATCGGCGGCCTCTGGAGCGCGTCGCCGACGGGACTCGGTGACGCATTTCCCGCTCGGGGGTACGCCGACCTCACCGCCGAAGGAGTGGGCGTCGTGACCGCGGAGACCTCTCAGACGCTCGATCGGGGACTGCGCGTCCTCAAGCTGCTCGCCGACACCGACCACGGCCTCACCGTCACCGAGCTGTCCAACAAACTGGGCGTGAACCGGACCGTGGTGTACCGGCTGCTCGCCACGCTGGAGCAGCACGCTCTGGTACGACGTGATCTGGGCGGCCGGGCCCGCGTCGGGCTGGGGGTGCTGCGGCTCGGGCGCCAGGTGCATCCGCTGGTCCGGGAGGCCGCGTTGCCCGCGCTGCGGTCGCTGGCGGAGGAGATAGGCGCGACGGCGCATCTCACGCTGGTCGACGGCACGGAGGCGCTGGCGGTGGCGGTGGTCGAGCCGACCTGGACCGACTATCACGTGGCGTACCGCGCGGGCTTCCGGCACCCCCTGGACCGGGGCGCCGCGGGCCGCGCGATCCTGGCCGCGCGCCGGGCCCCCGCCGCGGAACCGGCCTACACCCTGACCCGGGGCGAACTGGAGACCGGCGCGTGCGGAGCGGCCGCGCCGCTGGTGGGGGTGACCGGGGTGGAGGGCAGCGTGGGCGTCGTCATGCTCGCGGACTCCGTCCCGGAACGCGTGGGACCGAGGGTGGTGGAGGCGGCCCGGGAGGTGGCGGAGGCGTTGCGCTGACCGGCGTCCCGAAGGCGCGCGCCCGGCCCCCGCTCGACGGGAGCCGAAATCGGCGCCCGGCACCCCTGCCGGTCACCGCCGAGCCGCCGGACGGCACGCGTCACGTAAATTGAACCCGTGCTCTCACGTCTCACGCGCCCCCAGGCCCTCACCCTGTGCGCGCTCCCCGTCGTCGCGCTCCTCGCCACCGCGGTGTTCGCGCCGCTGCCCTTCTCCGTGGCGCAGCCCGGGATGACGGCGAACGTGCTGGGCTCGAACCGGGGCGCGCAGGTGATCACGGTCAAGGGCGCCGACACCCGCCCGACGAGCGGCCAGCTGCGGATGGTCACCATCGAGGCGACCAACCCCGACGCCCGCCTCACCTTCTGGGACCTCGCCGGTGACTGGTTCCGTACCGACCGGGCCGTGATGCCCCGCGACGCGGTGTACCCGAGTGGCGACACGCTCAAGGAGATCGAGCGGCACAACACGGCGCAGATGCGGCAGTCGCAGGACGCGGCGACCAGCGCGGCGCTGACGTACCTCGATCTGAGCCCCGACAAGGTCAAGGTCACGCTGAAGCTGGCGGACGTGGGCGGCCCGAGCGCGGGCCTGCTGTTCACGCTGGGGATCATCGACAAGCTGCACGGCGACGGCCGCGGCGGCGATCTCACCGGCGGCCGTACGATCGCCGGTACGGGCACGATCGACGAGGCGGGCAAGGTCGGCGCGGTCGGCGGGGTGGGCCTGAAGACGCAGGCCGCCCGCCGGGACGGTGCCACCGTGTTCCTGGTGCCGAGGGCCGAGTGCGCCGACGCCCGCGGCGATCTCCCCAAGGGGCTGCGCCTGGTCCCGGTGACCACCCTGAAGAGCGCGGTCGACGCGCTGCGCGCCCTGGAGACCGGAAAGGGCTCGGTACCGAGCTGCTAGGGCCTGTCCGACGAGCCTTAGCGCGCGAGCGCCACCGTCGGGCGGGGTGCGGTAGCGAGCCGCAGGCCCAGGCCGACCAGGGTCCAGCCGACGCGGGTCCGCAGTTCCGTCGCCGGCCGCACCGCGGCGGCGAGGCGGTGGGCGGTGGCCCGGGTGCGGAGGTCGGCGCGGTGCTGCCGGGCGAGCTGGGCGTTGATCTCCATGGCGTTGCCTCTCACTTCGGGTCGGGTTACTTCGCGTCGATGGGGAACAGGTGCGTGTGCACGCGGACCTGCTCCGCCTCCGGAGCGTCCGCGGCGATCTCGCGGTCGCGGTAGCCGTCGATCAACTCGTGCATCTTCTCGATGAGTTCGAGCGCGAGGTCGGGCGTGAGCCGCAGCTTCATGTCGCTCATGTCGGTCGCGCGGGACCACGCCGGGGACCATGCGTCGCGGGTGCCGAGCCAGGCGGCCAGCTCGCGGGCGTGCCGGGCGGCGCCCTCCTGGAGGAAGACCTCCGTCAGCCCCCGTACCTCGGGGCTCGCGTCCTCGAAGTCCGTGCTGTCGTACGCCAGTCCCTGGGCGACCGCCTGCCACCACCGCTCCCGGCCCTTGCCCAGCTCCGGCGCGTCCTCGACGAAGCCGTGGTCGGCGAGCTGGCGCAGGTGGTAGCTGGTCGCGCCGCTGGACTCACCGAGCCGCTCGGCCAGTTGGGACGCGGTGGCGGGGCCGTGGTCCCGCAGGGCGTCCAGCAGCTGCATCCGCAGGGGATGGGCGAGCCCGCGCAGTGAGCGGGCGTCCAGCCGGCGCTGTTTCGGTGTCTCGTGCTCCGTCATGCGTACAAAGATAGCTATGCAAAGCCTCCTTTGCAACGCCTCTTTTGCATCAACTTCTTTGCATCAACTCCCGCGCGTCAGCCCCTTGGGTCCTTCACTCCTCCGCCGCCTGCTCCACCAGTGGAATCACCCGCAGCGGCACCGGGTTCTCCATCACGATCGCCGTGGAGGCCCGCACGATGCCCTCGAAGCCGACGACCCGGTCGATCACCCGTTGCAGATCGGCGTTCGAACGGGCCACCAGACGGCACAGCATGTCCCCGCTGCCGGTCGTGGTCAGCAGCTCCAGCACCTCCGGCACCGTCGTCAAGTAGGCCCGGACGTCGGCCCCTTGGCCCTGCCGGATCTGGAGCGTGGCGAACGCGGTGACCGGATAGCCGAGGGCCGCGGGGTCGACCTGGGGGCCGAAGCCGCGGATCACGCCGTTCGACTGGAGCCGGTCGAGCCGGGCCTGTGCCGTGCCCCGGGCGACCCCGAGCCGCCGGGACATCTCCAGCACGCCGATCCGCGGCTCCCGCGCCAGCAGCACAATGATCTGCCCGTCCAGATGATCGATCGCCACAGCCGCTCCCGGGGTGGTCATCATGTACAGAAAGTCCGGCCACTGGGCCGTTCCGCTTAACAAAATGCCCAGTGAATGCGGAAACTATTGCGCACCTTGCAGAGTCCGGTCACCCTTCCGCTATGACGCAGACCACACAGCACACTCCCGACGCGACCACCCGGCAGGCCGACCCCTTCCCGGTCAAGGGAATGGACGCGGTCGTCTTCGCCGTGGGCAACGCCAAGCAGGCGGCGCACTACTACTCCGCCGCCTTCGGCATGAAGCTGGTCGCCTACTCCGGACCGGAGAACGGCAGCCGCGAGACCGCCAGTTACGTCCTGGAGAACGGCTCGGCCCGGTTCGTCCTCACCTCGGTGATCAAGCAGTCGAGCGAGTGGGGCCGCTTCATCGAGCAGCATGTCGCCGAGCACGGTGACGGCGTCATCGACCTGGCCATCGAGGTCCCGGACGCCCGCGCCGCGTACGAGTACGCCGTCGCGCAGGGCGCCCGCTCGATCGACGAGCCGTACGAGGTCAAGGACGAGCACGGCACCGTCGTCCTCGCGGCCATCGCCGCCTACGGCGAGACCCGCCACACCCTGGTGGAGCGCACCGGCTACGACGGCCCCTACCTCCCCGGCTTCGTGGCCGCCGCGCCGATGGTCGCGCAGCCCGAGCACCGCACCTTCCAGGCGATCGACCACTGCGTGGGCAACGTCGAACTCGGCAAGATGGACGAGTGGGTCGGGTTCTACAACAAGGTCATGGGCTTCACGAACATGAAGGAGTTCGTGGGCGACGACATCGCGACCGAGTACAGCGCGCTGATGTCGAAGGTCGTCGCGGACGGCACCCTGAAGGTGAAGTTCCCGCTCAACGAGCCCGCGATCGCCAAGAAGAAGTCCCAGATCGACGAGTACCTGGAGTTCTACGGCGGTCCCGGCGTCCAGCACATCGCGCTGAACACCAACGACATCGTGGGGACCGTCCGCACCATGCGCGCGGCCGGCGTCGAGTTCCTCAACACCCCGGACTCGTACTACGACACCCTCGGCGAGTGGGCCGGTGAGACCCGGGTGCCGGTGGAGACCCTGCGCGAGCTGAAGATCCTCGTCGACCGCGACGAGGACGGCTACCTGCTCCAGATCTTCACCAAGCCGGTCCAGGACCGTCCGACGGTGTTCTTCGAGATGATCGAGCGGCACGGCTCGATGGGCTTCGGCAAGGGCAACTTCAAGGCCCTGTTCGAGGCGATCGAGCGCGAGCAGGAGAAGCGCGGCAACCTCTAGACCGAGCGACCGCCACCCCCCGCATGACGGGGACCGCCCGGTGCCGCACCCACCGGCCGGTCCCCGTCATGGCTCAGCCCGGCACCGCCACGTCCGGCGGGTTCCCCAGCGCCGCGAGCGCCGACTTCGCCTCGCGGGCCCACAGCGGGGAGAACGCCGGGCTGATCTGCAACGCCTTCTGGAGGCTGCGCCGGGCGGGGCCGTCCAGTTCCAGCGCGGCTTCGATCGCGCCCCGGTGATAGGCGTACAGCGCGCTGCGCACGCCCCCGCCCTTCGTGCCGTCCGTGGCCGTCGTGGCGTACTCCAGGGCCTCGTCGTCCTCGCCGACCCGGTGCAGCGCCCAGCCGAGGGCGTCGGCCACCTCGGTGCCGGGCTGGCGGTCGTACTCGCCGCGCAGCCGCTCCACGGCCTGCTGCGCGTCCCCGTGGTCGGCCTCGTACCGGCCGAGCACCAGCTCGTCGTCCACCCCGTTCGAGGTCTCCCGCCGCGCCAGCTCCCGCACCTGGTCGTAGCTCGCGCGGGCCTGCTTGACCATGCCCAGCGACTCGTACAGCTCGCCCAGGTCGAGCGCGTCGCGCGGGTCGGGGCGGCGGGCCAGCGCGGTGCGGTACGCGGTCACCGCCTGCGTCGAACGGCCCAGCGCCGCCAGCACCCGGGCCCGTCCCGCCGGGGCGGCCGGCTGGTCGGCGTCCTGGCGCAGGGCCGCGTCATAGTGCCGCAGCGCGTCCTGGAGGTCGCCGCGCTCGAACGCCAGCTGGCCCAACTGGGTGAGATAGGCGGCCTGTTCGGCGGGGGTGCGGGCGGCGGCGGCCGCGTCGGTCAGCTGGGCCACCGCGTCCTCGCGCCAGCCCCGGTTCCGGTAGACCGCGGCGGCCCGCGCCATCACCGCGGGGCGCTCGGCCGGGCCCGGCTTGAGCGCCATCAGCTTGTCGAAGGAGTCGCCGACCGCGTCGTCGTCACCGAGCCCGGTATCGGCCTCGATGAGCTGGGAGTACGACGACCACCGCGTCGGCGCCAGCTCCTGGGCATGCTCGGCGTAACGTTTCGCCTCGGTGAAGTCACGGCGGGCCAGGGACAGCGCGGTCAGGCCGTCCAGCGCCTGGACGTTCTGCTCCTCGTCCACCACCTGGAGCGAGGTCTCCAGCGCCTTTTCGGCCCGCGGGAAGTCCGCCGTCCCGGCGGTGGCGCGCCCCCGTTCGACGTACGCCGTCCCCAGCACCGCCCACGCCCTCGCGTCCTGCGGCCGGGCCCGCACCCGCTGCTCCTGCTGCCCGATCAGCGCCGTCAGGGCCGGCAGCGTCGCCGGCATCCCGGAGGTCACCGCGGTCAGCGCCAGCGCCGCCTGCGCCGGGGCGCGCAGCTGCGCCCGGTGGGCCGCCTGCGCCGGGGCGCGCAGCTGCGCCCGGTGGGCCCGCGGCCCGGGGGCGGGCGGGCTCGCGGCCCCGGGTCCGATCCCCGGCCACAGGGTGAGGACCGCTCCCGCGACCACCCCGCCGCTCAGCGCGGTGATCAGTACTCGCCGCAGCAACCGCCGGGAACGGCGGGGCGCGGGCGGCCCGCTCGGCAGGGGCGTTCCCGGCTCGCTCACTCGGTTGTCCATGGCGCTCACTGTGCGTCAATATGACAAGAAGATCGCGCCGGGCGTGGCGAGAGGCTGACGGGGTTCACACCGATGGCCGTGAGTGCGAACCTGTGATCATGAGCCGCATCGAAGCACGTCGCGATGAAGCCATCGAAGCCATCGCAGCAACCGGCAGCCTCACCGACCGGCTCCTGGCCGGACTGCCCCCCGAGGCCGTGCTGACCGACCCCGACATCACGGCCGCCTACGCCCACGACATGGCCAGCTTCTGCCCCGCCGGGGCCCCCGCCGTCGTGGTCCTGCCGCGCACCGTGGAGCAGGTGCGGCACGTCATGCGCACCGCCACCGCGCTGCGCGTCCCCGTCGTCCCCCAGGGCGCCCGCAGCGGACTGTCCGGCGCGGCCAACGCCTCGGACGGCTGCGTCGTGCTGTCCCTCACCAAGATGGACCGCATCCTGGAGATCAGCCCCGTCGACCGGGTCGCCGTGGTCGAACCGGGCGTGATCAACGCGGACCTCTCCCGCGCCGTCGAGGAGCACGGCCTGTACTACCCGCCGGACCCCTCCAGCTGGGAGATGTGCACCATCGGCGGCAACATCGGCACCGGCTCCGGCGGCCTGTGCTGTGTGAAGTACGGCGTGACCGCCGAGTACGTCCTCGGTCTGGACGTCGTCCTCGCCGACGGCCGGCTGATGTCCACCGGACGGCGCACCGCCAAGGGCGTCGCGGGCTACGACCTCACCCGGCTGTTCGTCGGTTCAGAAGGCTCCCTCGGCATCGTGGTGCGCGCGGTCCTCGGCCTCAAGCCCAAGCCGCCCCAGCAGCTCGTGCTGGCCGCCGAGTTCCCCTCCGCCGCGAGCGCCTGCGACGCCGTCTGCCGGATCATGGCCGGCGGCCACCTCCCCTCGCTCCTCGAACTGATGGACCGTACGACCGTCAAGGCGGTCAACGAACTGGCCCACATGGGCCTGCCGGAGACCACCGAGGCACTGCTGCTCGCCGCCTTCGACACCCCGGACCCGGCCGCCGACCTCGCCGCCCTCGGCGCCCTGTGCGAGGCCGCCGGCGCCACCGAGGTCGTCCCGGCCGAGGACGCGGCCGAGTCCGAGCTGCTCCTCAAGGCCCGGCGGCTCTCGCTGACCGCGCTGGAGGCGGTCAAGGGCACGACGATGATCGACGACGTGTGCGTGCCCCGCTCCCAGCTCGGCGCCATGCTGGAGGGCATCGACCGGATCGCTCAGAAGTACGACCTGACGATCGGCGTCTGCGCCCACGCGGGCGACGGCAACACCCACCCCACCGTCTGCTTCGACGCGACGGACGAGGACGAGTCCCGCCGGGCCCGCGAGTCCTTCGACGAGATCATGGCGCTCGGCCTGGAACTGGGCGGCACCATCACCGGCGAACACGGCGTCGGGGTCCTGAAGAAGGACTGGCTGGCACGGGAGATCGGGCCGGTCGGGGTGGAGATGCAGCGGTCGGTGAAGCAGGTCTTCGATCCGCTCGGCATCCTCAACCCGGGCAAGCTCTTCTGAGTCCGCCGGGCGGGTCGCTCCGGCCGGGCTCACCGGGCGAGCAGCTGGTCGAGGGCGTCGTCGATGCCGAGCTGCCCGCCCTCCGCGCCCGGCGGGACCACCCGCAGGGTGCGCTCCAGCCAGGCGGAGACCTGCGGGGTCGGCGCCTCCAGGAGCGCGTCCCCGTCGGGCGAACTCAGCGCCATCAGGACGACGCTGCGCCCCGCCGACTTCGTGGGCCACACCCGCACGTCCCCGTGCCCGCACGGCCGGAACACCCCCTCCACCAGCAGATCGCGGGCGAAGGTCCAGTGCACCGGGAACTCGGAGTTGATGTGGAAGACGACATGGACGGCGTAGGGGTCGTCGGAGCGGTAGACGAGCCGGGCCGGGACCGGGATGCTCCGCTCGGGCGACAGGATCAGCTTGAGTTCGAGCTCCCGCTCCACCACGGTGTGCTGCATGACCTGGGTTTCCTTTCGTGCCGGGGACTGCGCGGGGCCGCTCGGTGCGGGCCCGTACCAGGGGAGAGGGGGCGACGGCCCGGGCATTACGCGGGTCCGGAGAAAATTTTTTCGGCCCGGTCCGCGCGGCGCGCGCGGCGTTGCCCGGAAGGAGTGGGTCCTGCGGGACTGGCGGTGGCGGGTGCCCGCGTCTGATAGATGTGGGAGGCCCCATCCCACCCACGAGCAGATACGGGACGACGGACATGAGCGCCCCAACCCCGGCCCCCGGTGACGACCGGCCCCGCGAGGGCTACTACCCGGACCCGTCCATCCCCGGCTACGTCCGGTACTGGAACGGCGCCGCCTGGGTGCCCGGCACCAGTCGCCCGGCCCCGAAGGACGGCGAATCGCTCGCCCCGCCCCCGGGTGCCACCCCGGCCGTGGAGGAGACGGGCCCGCACTTCTTCGACGAGGAACCCGGCGGCCCGGCCGCCTCGGGCCCGGCGGTCACGGGCGACTCCGCCCGGCAGACGGGGGGTTCGGGGATGCCCGGACAGTGGCCCGCGGCGGACGGAGCAGGTGCCCCGGGCCTGTCGGGGGTGCCCGGTCAAGGGGGCCACGCGGGTGATTCCGGCCGCCCCGCGGCGGCGGCCGGGCAGCCGGGCGCGGGCGTACCCGGCCAACAGGCGGGCCCGGCAGGCGTGTCGGGGCCCGCGGGGCCCGGGGCCCGGCTTCGGCGCCGTGCAGCCGCCCCAGAACCGGGGGCCCGCGCCCGCCGCCCCGCAGGTGCCGCAGCAGGGCGGTCCCGGCCAGGGGTCCTGGGCGCAGCAGGTGCACCAACTGGCCGGGGGAGCGGCGGAGGAGCAGCCCGTCGCGCCGTGGAAGCCACCGGTGGAGGACGTCTTCCAGGCGGCGGCGCGCAGGCAGGCCGCCGCCCGCCCCGCCGGACTCGGCAAGCGGCTCGCGGCCCGGCTGATCGACACCGTGGTGGTGGGCGCCGTGACCGCCGTCGCGGCCGTCCCCCTCGGCACCCGGGCCCTCGACCACATCCAGCAGAAGGTCGACACGGCCCGGCGGTCCGGGCACGAGGTCACCGTCTGGCTGCTCGACGGCACCACCGGCACCAGCCTCGGCATCGTCCTCGCCGTCCTGCTCGTCCTCGGCGTCCTCTACGAGGTGCTGCCCACCGTCAGATGGGGCCGCACCCTCGGCAAGAAGCTGTGCGGCCTCGACGTCCGCGACATCGAGGGCCATGAGCCCCCGGCCTTCGCCCCGGCGCTGCGCCGCTGGCTGGTGTACAGCGTTCCGGGGCTGCTCGGCATCGGGATCGTGGGCGTGCTGTGGTGCCTGTTCGACCGGCCCTGGCACCAGTGCTGGCACGACAAGGCGGCGCACACCTTCGTCGCGGGCTGACCCCGGGCGTCGGCGGATCGGCCGTACCCCGTAGCCCGTACGGCCGTCCGCCGGGTGCGGAGCCGGGGCGTTCGCGATCCACTCGGGCCATGAGCAGCGCACCGCCCCCCGGCTCCGGAGAGCAGCCACCCGAGGACGACCCGTTCAGGAAGCCGCCCCCGCCGAACCAGGGGCAGGGCTCACCGTACGACTCCCCGCCCCCGGGCGACGGCCGACAGCCGCCTCCCTACGACGGGCAGCAGCCCCCGCCCTACGGAGGCGGGCAGCCACCCCCCTACGGAGGCCAGCAGCCCCCACCCTCGGGCGGCCCTTACGGGGGCGGTCCCTACGGCGGCGGCCAGCCCCCGCCCGGTGGCGGCCCCTACGGGGGAGGCCCGCAGGGCGCCGGGGGCTACCCGGGCGACCCGCTGGCCGGGATGCCCCCGCTCGCCGACAGCGCCAAGCGGACCCTCGCCCGCATCATCGACATGATCCTCGTCGGCATCGTCGTCTACCTGCTCACCTGGGCGTTCAACGTGCGTGAGTACGACGTGAACGGCGACCGGATCGACGCCGCCCGCTCCCTGGGGCAGTCCGTCATCGCCGCCGTGCTCTACATCGCCTACGACACCTTCTTCATCCACAAGACCGGCCAGACCCTCGGCAAGAAGTGGCTGCACCTGCGGGTGGCCAACCTGTCCGACGGCGCGACCCCCAGCGCGCAGACCTCGCTGCTGCGCGCGCTGGTGCTGTGGCTGCCGTTCGCCTTCTGCTGCGCCTGCATCTGGACCGTGATCTGCGGCGGCTGGAGCTTCTTCGACAAGCCCTACAAACAGGGTCTGCACGACAAGGCCGCCAAGACGGTCGTGGTCAGCACCGAGACCGAACCGCGCCGCTGAGCGGTCGGCCTCACAGGGCCGTCGGGACGCGCTCCCCCTCCGGGGCCGTGCCGGCGGCCTCCTGCTGTGCGCCGCGGGCCCCCGGCGCCGGAACCGTCATCGCGACCAGCAGTCCGAGCGCGAGCGCCGCGAGGGCGATGACGGCGATCCCGACGCCCGAACTCGTCTGGGACAGCAGCAGCATGGCGAGGGTCGAGAAGATCACGGTGCTCGCGCCGTAGGCGAGTTGGGCGACGGTCGGACGAGGCATGGCAATCGTGTCCTCGGAGGTCTTCGGGTGTCGGGGTGGCCGTTCGACTCTCTCCCCGCCTGCATGCCCGAGCGGGCGCCGCGGTAAGCGTGACCTAACCCACGCCGCCGATGCATGGGGGGCGCACAGGAAGCACGCTCTGTCTAAAGCCGGTGTCAACTCCGCATAGTGCACCGAGCCTTACCGAGTCAAGATCTGTCTTTTCTTCTAAACCTCTAGTCAAATGTCGTCACTTGAACACGCGCTTGTCATGCGCGCACGGACTTCCGAACACGGGAACCCCCTGTCCGCGCGCGGGGCGCGGGGGAGGAACTCAAGTGACCAGCAGATCCTGGACGTTCAGAGCGACGGCGATCGGTGTCACGATCGCGGCGGCCTCCGCCACGTTCGCCACTTTCGCGGTCGCGGAGGCGAGCACCCGGCAGGCACCGGCCGACGCCGTGCACCGGCACGACCCGGCCCCGGTGCAGCAGAAGTCGCACGACCTCGACGGCCCGCTGAGCAAGACCCAGAAGGCCCAGCGCGAAGAGGCGCTCAACCAGATCATCGCGGGCAAGGCGAGCCCGCAGGAGCGCGGCGGCTCCAAGGTCGTCAAGCTCAAGAGCGGCAAGGGCAAGAGCAAGTACGTCGAGCTGAGCCGCGAGAAGACCGACAAGATCTTCACGATCCTGGTGGAGTTCGGCGACAAGACCGATCCCAAGTTCGGCGGCACCCCCGGGCCGCTGCACAACACGATCGCCGCGCCGGACCGCAAGCAGGACAACTCCACGGCCTGGCAGAAGGACTACAACCAGAAGCACTTCCAGGACCTGTACTTCGGCACCGGCAAGAAGACCGAGTCGCTGAAGAAGTACTACGAGAAGCAGTCCTCGGGCCGCTACTCCGTGGACGGCGAGGTCTCCGACTGGGTCAAGGTCCCCTACAACGAGGCCCGTTACGGCAACGACGCGTGCGGCTCCACCAACTGCACCACCGTGTGGAACGTGGTCAGCGACGGCCTGAACTCCTGGGTCGCCCAGCAGAAGGCGGCCGGCAAGTCCGAGGCCGACATCAAGAAGGACCTGGCCAAGTACGACCAGTGGGACCGTTACGACTACGACGGTGACGGCAACTTCAACGAGCCCGACGGCTACATAGACCACTTCCAGCTGGTGCACGCCGGTGAGGACGAGTCCGCGGGCGGCGGCGCCCAGGGCACGGACGCCATCTGGGCCCACCGCTGGTACGCCTTCGGCACCGACACCGGCTCCACCGGCCCCGACGCCAACAAGCTCGGCGGCGCGCAGATCGGCGACACCGGCATCTGGGTCGGCGACTACACCATCCAGCCGGAGAACGGCGGACTCGGCGTCTTCGCCCACGAGTACGGCCACGACCTCGGCCTGCCGGACGAGTACGACACCGACGGCGGCGACAACTCCACCGGCTTCTGGACCCTGATGTCCTCCGGCTCCTGGCTGGGCACCGGCAAGGAGTCCATCGGCGACCTGCCCGGCGACATGAACGCCTGGGACAAGCTGCAGCTGGGCTGGCTGAACTACGACACCGCCAAGGCCGGCAAGAAGTCCTCGCACAAGCTGGGCGTCGCCGAGTACAACACCAAGAACAAGCAGGCCCTGGTGGTCAGCCTGCCCGACAAGGCGGTCACCACCGAGATCACCCAGCCCGCGCAGGGTGCCACCCAGTGGTGGAGCGGCAGCGGCAACGACCTGAAGAACACGCTGACCCGGTCCGTCGACCTCACGGGCAAGTCCTCGGCCACGCTGAGCCTGGACGGCTGGTGGGCCACCGAGAACAACTACGACTTCCTCTACACCGAGGTGTCCACCGACGGCGGCGCCAACTGGACCGCCCTGGACGGCACCGCCGACGGCCAGCCCATCCCGCGTGACGGCGGCGGCAAGCCCGCGCTGACCGGCTTCTCGGAGACCGACAAGAAGCTGTCGTACCCCCTGGACGCCTACGCCGGCCAGAAGATCCAGCTGCGCTTCCGCTACCTCACGGACGGCGGCGTCGCGGAGAACGGCTTCACCGCGGACGAGATCACCGTGACCGCCGACGGTGCCGCGCTCTTCTCGGACGACGCCGAGTCGGCGGACAACGCGTGGACCTCGACCGGGTTCTCCCGCATCGGCGCGTCCTTCACCAAGGACTACAAGCAGTACTACATCGCCGAGAACCGGCAGTACGTGTCGTACGACACCACGCTCAAGACCGGCCCGTACAACTTCGGTTCGAAGGCGCGGCCCGACTGGGTGGAGCACTACCCGTACCAGAACGGCCTGTTGATCTGGAAGTGGGACCTGTCCCAGGCGGACAACAACACCAACGCCAAGGACCACCCGGGCGTCGGCCAGATCCTGCCGATCGACTCGCACCCGACCGCGCTGCGCTGGAGTGACGGCACGCTGATGCGCAACCGGATGCAGGCGTACGACTCCCCGTTCAGCCTGTACCGCACGGACGGCCTCACGCTGCACAACGCGGACGTCGCGACGAAGATCAAGTCCTCCAGGGGCGTCTCGGTCTTCAACGACCACGCCAGCACCTACTACGACCCGGCGAACCCCGCCGGTGGCGTGAAGGTAACTGACACCAACACCAAGATCTCGATCGTCCGCGAGGCCAAGGACGGCTCGACGATCTCGGTCAAGGTCGGACCCGCGGTGAAGTAGTCGGCACCTTCGCAGGTCAGACGCGTATCGGCGGCAACCCCCTGGCGGGTTGCCGCCGATCGTGTTTAGGTGCGTTCTGTGACTCGCTTATTGACACCGACCGGAACGGGGATGTGACCGCATGGCCGCTGGAGGCTTCTGCAAACTGCCGAACGGCACGGTCGTCGTCGCGCTGAACCTGCCCGACGACGCCGCCGGCGTACGGGTCCTGGTGCACGCCGGCAACCGCGCCCGCGCCCTGACCCGGCTGCGCAATCTGGGCCTGCGGCCGATCTATCTGCGGGGCAACAGCGCGCCTCCGACGCCGGACGAGATCACGGCGGTCCTGCACCACCCCGACGGCCTCATATGGCGCACGGCACCCGCGGACAACGGGGTCCTGCCGCCCGAGCTCTGGCATCCGATCCGGGCGCTGCTGCGCAGGTCAGCGGTGGCGCGGTAGCGGATCAGCCGCTCACGACCGGCTTGCCGGCCAGCTCCACGCCCGCTTCCCGCAGCTCCTCCAGGGCCCGCTCCGTCGTCGCCGGGGAGACGCCCGCGGTCAGGTCCAGCAGGACCTGGGCGCGAAAGCCCTCCCGGGCGGCGTCCAGGGCGGTCGCGCGCACACAGTGGTCCGTGGCGATGCCCACCACGTCGACCTCGTCGATCTCCCGGGCCCGCAGCCAGTCGGCGAGCGGAGTGCCGTTCTCGTCGGCGCCCTCGAAACCGCTGTACGCGGCGGAGTAGGCGCCCTTGTCGAAGACGGCGTCGATCGCGCCGGAGGCGACCGCGGGGGCGAAGTTCGGATGGAAGCCCACCCCCTCGGTGCCCGCGACGCAGTGCGCGGGCCAGGAGCGTACGTAGTCCGGGTCGTCCGCGAAATGGCCGCCGGGCGCGATGTGGCAGTCCCGGGTGGCCACCACATGGCGATACCCGGTGCCGCCCGCCTGCCCGATCAGCTCGGTGATCGCGGCGGCGACGTCCGCCCCCCCGGCCACCGCGAGGCTGCCCCCCTCGCAGAAGTCGTTCTGCACATCCACGACGATCAACGCGCGACGCATGATGGTGTCCTTCTACTGGTGTGAAGTACCCGAGCCTAGAGAATGACGGGCCCGTAGGGGAGGGGGCGGACGACAGACCCTAGCTACCCGAGTGCTCGTGGACGTACTCCGTCGGGAGGACCGGTTCCCCCCGCGACAGCTGCGTCGCGGACAGGGGGAGGTTCGCCCGCGCGGCGAGGTGCCGCTCGCGCGCCACGTCCAGCGGCTCGCGCGCCACGACCCGGCCGGCCTCGACCAGCCGTACCAGCAGCTGCCGGTCGGCGAGCTGCGCCGGTACCGGTCCGGTGCCCACGACCTCCGCCTCGGCCACCCCGTCCGCGTCCAGCCGCCGCGCCGCCCACTTGCGGCCCCCGACCGACGCCTTGCCGCCGCTTGACTTCTTCGCGACGGACACCAGCGGCGCCCCCGGATCCGCGGTCTCGGCGCGCGCGACCAGCTTGTAGACCATGGACGCGGTCGGATGCCCGGAACCGGTGACCAGCTGGGTGCCGACCCCGTACGCGTCCACGGGCGCCGCGGCCAGCGAGGCGATGGCGTACTCGTCCAGGTCCGAGGTGACCACGATCCGGGTCCCGGTCGCACCCAGCTCGTCCAGCTGCTGGCGGACCCGGTGCGCCACCAGCAGCAGATCCCCGGAGTCGATGCGCACCGCGCCAAGGCCGGGCCCGGCCACCTCCACCGCCGTACGGACCGCCTCGGCGACGTCGTACGTGTCCACCAGCAGCGTGGTGCCGGGGCCGAGGGTGTCCACCTGGGCCCGGAAGGCGTCCCGCTCGTGGTCGTGCAGCAGGGTGAAGGCGTGCGCGGAGGTGCCGACGGTCGGGATGCCGTAGCGGAAACCGGCCGCGAGATCGGACGTGGTGGCGAAACCGCCGACATAGGCGGCGCGCGCGGCGGCCACGGCCGCCAGCTCATGGGTGCGGCGGGCGCCCATCTCGATCAGCGGGCGCTCACCGGCGGCGGAGGCCATCCGGGAGGCGGCGGCCGCGATCGCCGAGTCGTGGTTGAGGATGGAGAGGATCACCGTCTCCAGCAGCACGCACTCGGCGAAGCTGCCCTCCACCCGCAGGATCGGGGAGCCGGGGAAGTACACCTCGCCCTCGGGGTAGCCCCAGATGTCCCCGGTGAACCGGTACCCGGCGAGCCACGCCAGGGTCTCCTCGTCGACGATCCGCCGCTCGCGCAGGAAGCCGAGCTGGCCCTCGTCGAAGCGGAAGTTCTCCACCGCGTCCAGGACGCGCCCGGTGCCCGCGACCACGCCGTAGCGCCGGCCTTCCGGCAGCCGCCGGGTGAAGACCTCGAACACGCTGCGTCGCTCGGCCGTGCCGGCCTTCAGCGCGGCCTGCAACATCGTCAGTTCGTACTGGTCCGTGAAGAGCGCCGTCGAGGGCACATCCACCGGCAGCCCAAGGTCCCCTGTGTTCATGGCAGGGATCGTACCCCCTATTCGTCAGTGTGACGATTTCCGGGCCACGTGGCAGCATGGGCACTGTGACGTCACCCGCGCCCGTAGAGATCGAACGCACCGAGTCGGCGGAGGAGGTCTTCGCCGTACCCGAGCCCGACGTCCCCTGGGTCACCATCGTGCACAACGACCCGGTCAACCTCATGAGCTATGTGGCGTACGTCTTCCAGACGTACTTCGGCTACTCCAAGGACAAGGCCACCAAGCTCATGCTCGATGTCCACCACAAGGGCCGGGCGATCGTCTCCAGCGGAACCCGCGAGGAGATGGAGCGCGACGTGCAGGCGATGCACGGCTACGGTCTGTGGGCCACCCTCCAGCAGGACCGGAAGTAGCGACCCCATCCCATGCCCGGACAATTCGAACCGCTCCCCGGCGGCGGCGCGGCCGTCGCACTCGACGACGTCGAGATCTCCATCATCCGCTCGCTGGCCGTCCAGCTCCTGGAGCTGATCGGACCGGGCCCCGGCGCGGACGCCCCCAGCGACCCGCTCGCCGAGCTGTTCGCGCAGGGCCCGAGCGAGCCGCCCGCCGACCCGGTGCTGCGCCGGCTCTTCCCGGACGCCTACAGCGACCCGGAGAAGGCCCCGGACTCGCCCGCCCAGGCCGAGGAGCGGCGCGCGCACTCCGCCGAGTTCCGCCGCTTCACGGAGAACGACCTCAGGGCCGGCAAGCGGGAGAACGCCCTCGCGGTGATCCGGAGCCTCGACGCGCTCGCCCCGGTGGACGAGGGCGGCGCCGTGCTGAAGCTGTCGCCCGAGGAGTCCCGGCGCTGGCTCTGCTCGCTCAATGATCTGCGCCTCGCGATCGGCTCCCGGCTGGAGATCGCGGACGACGACGACACCGAGCTGCTCTACCGGCTCCCCGACGCGGACCCGCGCAAGCCGACGGTGATGGCCTATCTGTGGCTGGGCAGCCTCCAGGAGACCCTGGTTCTGACCCTTATGCCGTGATTCCGGCGAACCCGGTGATTTGTGCGTCCGCTCAGCGGACGCTCAAATCCGGATAACGATCCCGTCACCCTTGCGGCCGGGTTTGCCGTATTCGCTCGCTCTTTGTCCGCTTTTCCCTGTGAAGCGCGCCACATTTCCATCCCGCGATCAATATTGCGGTCGTGATAAATCTTCACGACCGCCCGGCGAACACCACCCTTGTCCGCCGGGTGCGCCACCGAGCCGACGACCGTCGGCCAGGCATCAACTCCATCAATCCGGGGGGATTCGAAACCCGGTCCGCGGCCGACGAAAGGCACGGATCGGAATGGAGAAAGGCGCACCACCATGACCTCAGCGCAGGTCGACCAGCATTCCGACGGCACGGAGCCCGTGTCGGCGGAGGGCGGCGAGGGCGAGGGTTATCAGCGCGGGCTCGGCTCTCGTCAGATCCAGATGATCGCCATCGGCGGCGCCATCGGCACCGGTCTGTTCCTCGGCGCGGGCAAGGGCATCTCCAAGGCGGGACCCAGCCTCATCCTGGCGTACGCCGTCGCGGGCCTCGTCATCTTCTTCATCATGCGCGCGCTCGGCGAACTGCTGATGTACCGCCCGGTCTCCGGTTCGTTCTCGGAGTACGCGCGCGAGTTCATCGGCCCCTTCGCGGGCTTTGTCACCGGCTGGACGTACTGGCTGTTCTGGGTGGTCACCGGCATCACCGAGGTCACCGCCGCGGCCGCCTACATGACGTACTGGTTCGACATTCCGCAATGGGCCTCGGCGCTGATCTTCACGTTCGTGCTCTACGCCGCCAACCTGATCTCCGTGAAGCTCTTCGGTGAGCTGGAGTTCTGGTTCTCCATGGTCAAGGTGACCGCGATCATCGGCATGATCCTGATCTGCGCGGGCATCCTGACGGTCGGCTTCTCCGACGCGGGCGACACCGCCTCGGTCGCCCACCTGTGGAACCAGGGCGGCTTCTTCCCGCACGGCGTCGGCGGCACCCTGATGACGCTTCAGATGGTCATGTTCGCCTTCCTCGCCGTCGAGCTGGTCGGTGTGACCGCGGGCGAGTCCAAGGACCCCAAGAAGGTGCTGCCCAAGGCGATCAACACCGTGCCGTGGCGGATCGCCGTCTTCTACGTCGGCGCGCTGATCATGATCCTGTCGGTGGTGCCCTGGACCGAGTTCCACCCGGGGGTGAGTCCCTTCGTGGCCGCCTTCCAGAAGATGGGCCTGTCCGTCGGCGCCGGTATCGTCAACTTCGTGGTGCTGACCGCCGCGCTGTCCTCCTGCAACTCCGGCATGTACTCCACCGGCCGCATGCTGCGTGACCTGGCGCTCAACAACCAGGGCCCCCAGCTGTTCACCCGGCTGACCCGCAGCGGTACCCCGCTCGTCGGCACCACGTTCTCCGCCGCGCTGATGCTCGTCGGTGTCTGGATCAACTACCAGTGGCCGGGCAAGGCGTTCGACTACGTCGTCTCCTTCGCGACCATCTCCGGCATGTGGGCGTGGATCGTCATCCTGATCTGCCACATCCGCTACCGGAGGGCGTCCGACCGCGGGCTCCTGCCCCGCTCGGAGTTCCGGGCCCCCGGCGCCCCGTACGCCAGCGTGCTCTCCCTGCTGTTCATCGGCATGGTGATCGTGCTGATGGGCATCGACAAGGACGCCCGGGTCTCGCTGTACTGCGCGCCGCTGTGGGGTGTGATCCTCGGCGTCTCCTACGCGGTGCTCAAGCGCCGCAACCCGCAGGCCGCGGCCTTCGCCAAGCGCTGACGCCACCGCCGGACCCTCACCGGGACGTCCGGCCGCCGGGAGCACTCGTGGCGCCCCCGGCGGCCGCCGCTCAAGGACGTCCAGCATGCGAGCCGCCTCGTACCATCCCTCGGTACGAGGCGGCTCTCTGCTTATCCTGACCCCCATGCTGACCCTCACCCAGGCCCTGTACGACCAGATCGTCGCCCACGCCCGCAAGGACCACCCCGACGAGGCGTGCGGCGTCGTCGCGGGCCCGGCCGGCGCGGACCGCCCCGAGCGGTTCATCGCGATGCTGAACGCGGCCATGTCGCCGACCTTCTACGAGTTCGACTCCGGCGATCTGCTCAAGCTCTACCGCGAGCTCGACGACCGCGACGAGGAGCCGGTGGTCATCTACCACTCGCACACCGCGACCGAGGCGTACCCCTCGCGCACGGACATCTCGTACGCCAATGAGCCCGGTGCCCACTACGTCCTGGTGTCCACGGCCGACACGGACGGCCTCGGCGACTTCCAGTTCCGATCCTTCCGGATCGTGGACGGAGAGGTCACCGAGGAGGAGGTCAGGGTCGTCGAAACCTACTGATCTCAGCATCCGACCGAGATCCGTCCGCCAGGTGGGATCACATTCCGGTCCACTGACCGGGAATCGATACGATGAGCCCATGGTTACGACTGTGGTGCGCGCCCTCGGCTTCTGACGGTGGTGTGCCCCTCGGTGCCCCTCGGCTGACGTACCGAGCCCGCAGCCCCCGAAGACCCTTCCGACAGGAGCCCGCAACATGGCCATCGAGGTCCGCATCCCGACCATCCTCCGCACGTACACCGACGGCCAGAAGGCCGTGGAGGGCAGCGGGAACACCCTCGCCGAGCTGTTCACCGACCTGGAGAGCCGGCACGCGGGCATCCAGGCCCGCATCGTGGACGGCGACCAGCTGCGCCGGTTCGTCAACGTCTACCTGAACGACGAGGACGTCCGCTTCCTGGACGGCATCAACACCAAGCTGTCGGACGGCGACAGCGTGACGATCCTGCCGGCCGTCGCCGGTGGCATGCGCTGATCGGCCGCTGAGCAGCATGCGCTACGACTCCCCGCTGGCCGCGGTGGGCAACACCCCTCTGGTGCGCCTGCCGCGGCTGTCGCCGTCCCCCGAGGTCCGGATCTGGGCGAAGCTGGAGGACCGCAATCCCACCGGCTCGGTCAAGGACCGGCCCGCGCTGCACATGATCGAGCAGGCGGAGAAGGACGGCCGGCTCACCCCCGGCTGCACCATCCTGGAGCCGACCTCCGGCAACACCGGTATCTCGCTGGCCATGGCGGCCAAGCTCAAGGGGTACCGGATGGTGTGCGTGATGCCGGAGAACACCTCCCAGGAGCGCCGGGACCTGCTCGCCATGTGGGGCGCGGAGATCATCTCCTCGCCGGCCGCGGGCGGCTCCAACACCGCGGTGCGGAGGGCCAAGGAGATCTCGGCCGAGCACCCGGACTGGGTGATGCTCTACCAGTACGGCAACCCGGACAACGCGGGCGCGCACTACGCCACGACGGGCCCGGAGATCCTCGCCGACCTGCCCTCGATCACCCACTTCGTCGCGGGTCTCGGCACCACGGGCACCCTGATGGGCGTGGGCCGCTACCTGCGCGAGCACAAGCCGGACATCAGGATCGTGGCCGCCGAGCCGCGCTACGACGACCTGGTCTACGGCCTGCGCAACCTGGACGAGGGCTTCGTGCCCGAGCTGTACGACGCCTCGGTCCTCACCACCCGCTTCTCGGTGGGCTCCGCCGACGCGGTCACCCGCACCCGTGAACTCCTCCAGCAGGAGGGCATCTTCGCGGGCATCTCCACGGGCGCGGCCCTCCATGCCGCGATCGGCGTCGGCAACAAGGCGGTGAGGGCGGGGGAGTCCGCCGACATCGTCTTCGTCGTGGCCGACGGCGGCTGGAAGTACCTGTCCACGGGCGTCTACACGGCACCCACCACGGAAGCCGCCGTCGACACCCTCCAGGGCCAGCTCTGGGCGTAGGTCCCGGAGCGCCGGTTCAGGGGCGTCGGTTTCGGCCGCGTTACGTCTCAAGTGATCGCCAGCCCCCTCTCACGAGGGGGCTAAGCCGTTCCTATGGGGAAGCAAAGAAATCCTTCTGGCACTGCCCGGTGGTCGGTGTCCGGGGCTAGGTTCCTCCCGCACCCTGTCATGTCACGTTCAGCGACATGGAGAGTGTCTGAGGTGTCATGCTCATGACTGCGTGGTCGCCGCTACGCGCGTCACGGGCTGCCAACCAGTGCGAGAAACCCCACTTCCCGATGGAGGCAGTACCCACATGCGTGAGTCACGCCCGAGCGGGCGAACCCGAAGTGCCCGAAGACTTCTGGCCGTCGCCTTTCCCGCTCTCTCCCTGACCGTCGCCGGATTCGCCGCCGCGCCGACGGCCGGCGCGGCCCAGCCCGCCGTCGCGGCCCACCCGGCGACCAGCAAGGTCACCACGAACAACAAGGCGCTGACCGACCCCCAGCGCCAGGCGTTCCACTCGACCGGCAAGGCCGGTCAGAAGGTGCCCACGACCCATGTGTGTGCCTCGGACCACACGCCGGGCCACGCGTCCTGCTTCGCCCAGCGCCGCACGGACATCAAGAGCAAGCTGGCCGCGGCGATCTCGCCGAACGCCACGCCCTCCGGCCTCTCCCCGGCCAACCTGCACAGCGCCTACAACCTGCCCACCGCGGCCGGTTCGGGCATGACCGTGGGCATCGTCGACGCCTACAACGACCCCAACGCCGAGTCGGACCTGGCCACTTACCGGTCCCAGTACGGCCTCTCCGCCTGCACCAAGGCCAACGGCTGCTTCAAGCAGGTCAGCCAGACCGGCTCCACCACCTCGCTGCCGACCAACGACAGTGGCTGGTCCGGCGAAGAGATGCTCGACATCGACATGGTCAGCGCGGTCTGCCCGAACTGCAACATCGTTCTCGTCGAGGCCAACTCGGCCACCGACGCGGACCTGGGCACCGCCGAGAACGAGGCCGTCTCGCTCGGCGCCAAGTTCGTCTCCAACAGCTGGGGCGGCTCCGAGGACTCCTCGCAGACCAGCGAGGACACCCAGTACTTCAAGCACCCGGGCGTCGCGATCACCGTCTCCGCCGGTGACGAGGGCTACGGTGCCGAGTACCCGGCGACCTCGCAGTACGTGACCGCCGTCGGCGGCACCGCCCTCAACACCGCCTCCAACTCCCGCGGTTGGAGCGAGTCGGTGTGGAACACCAGCTCCACCGAGGGCACCGGCTCCGGCTGCTCGGCGTACGACGCCAAGCCGAGCTGGCAGACCGACACGGGCTGCTCCAAGCGCATGGAGTCCGACGTCTCCGCGGTCGCCGACCCGGCCACCGGCGTGGCGGTCTACGACACCTACAGCGGCGGCTGGGCGGTCTACGGCGGCACCAGCGCCTCCTCGCCGATCATCGCCAGCGTCTACGCGCTCGCGGGCACCCCGGGTTCCAGTGACTACCCGGCGAAGTACCCCTACAGCCACACCAGCAACCTGAACGACGTGACGAGCGGCTCCAACGGCTCCTGCTCCACGGCGTACTACTGCAAGGCGCAGACCGGCTACGACGGTCCGACCGGCTGGGGCACCCCGAACGGCACCGCCGCCTTCACCTCGGGTGGCAGCACCGGTGGCAACACCGTCTCCGTCACCAACCCGGGCAGCCAGTCCACCACGACCGGCAGCTCCGTGAGCCTCTCCGTGAAGGCTTCCGACAGCGCGGGCGCGGCCCTGACCTACAGCGCCTCCGGCCTGCCGACCGGCCTGTCGATCAACAGCTCCACCGGCGTGATCTCCGGTACCGCGTCCACCGCGGGCACCTACCAGGTCACCGTCACCGCGACCGACTCCACCGGCGCCACCGGCTCCGCCTCCTTCACCTGGACCGTGAGCACCAGCGGCGGTGGCGGCGGCTGCACCTCCTCGCAGCTGCTGGCCAACCCGGGCTTCGAGTCGGGCAACACCGGCTGGACCGCCTCCAGCGGTGTCATCACCAACGACACCGGTGAGGCCGCGCACGGCGGCTCGTACAAGGCGTGGATGGACGGCTACGGCACCTCGCACACCGACAGCCTCTCCCAGTCGGTGACGATCCCCGCGGGCTGCAAGGCGACCCTGTCCTTCTACCTGCACATCGACTCCGCCGAGACCACCACCAGCACCGCGTACGACAAGCTGACGGTCACCGCCGGTTCGACCACCCTGGCGTCGTACTCGAACCTGAACAAGGCGACGGGCTACGCCCAGAAGACCTTCGACCTGTCCTCGCTGGCGGGCCAGACGGTCACCCTGAAGTTCAACGGCGTCGAGGACTCCTCGCTGCAGACCAGCTTCGTCGTGGACGACGCGTCCGTGACCACCAGCTGATCACCCGCACCACCCGCATCACCTGAACCACCCTGTGATCCCGCACGCGGAACTCCGCGTGCGGGATCCGTTCGTTGGCCGGTACTTTGCCTGATGGCGGGATCCGTTCGCGGTCGCGGTACGTCCCATCCGTACCAGGCGGGCCAACCGGCGGCCCCGCAGAAAGGCGGTCCCCCCATGCGCCGTACGACACTTCTCGCCCTCGCGGCCACCCCCCTGCTCCTCGCGGGCTGCGGCACCCACACCACCCCCACCGGCAGCGCCAAGGTCTCCCCGGCCCCCGGCGGCCCGGTGTGCCGCAACGACGTGCGGCTGACCGCCGCCGACAGCGGTCGTACCGTCTGCGTGGCCAAGGGCGGAGAGGTACGGCTGAGCCTCGGCGGCACGAAGGAGCGCCCCTGGAAGCCGGTCGCGGTCACCGGCGGCGCCCTCAAGGCGATCAACTCCGGCCTTGTCGTCCGGCCGGGCACCGCCGAGGCCGCCTACCACGCGAGCGCGCCCGGCACCGGGAAGCTGACGTCCTCCCGCCCCATGTGCGCGACCGCCCCCGGCCAGATGTCCTGCAAGGGCATCCAGGAGTGGACGGTCACCGTGACGGTGAAGAGCGGCTGACCGGTCCGCACCGTTTCTAGGCGAGGTGGCGCACCTGGTCCCACAGGACCGGGTCGACCACCCCCACCCGGCGGCGGAAGTCACCGACCGGCACCTCGCGCAGCTCGTCGGTCTGCAGGAAGCTCGGGCGGCCCCGCGCGTCGCCCACCGCGCCGGGCGGCAGCGGGATCACCCCGGCGCGCTCGTCGTGGTACTTGGTGGTGATCTTCGCGACCGTGGCCCGGTCCCCGCGCACGGCCAGCACCAGACAGGGCCGGTCCTTCGCCCGCCCGTCGCCCGCCGCCACCCTGTCCGACGCGCTGCGCGCGGCCCCATTGGATTCTGCGCGGTCCTCGTACGGGACGTTCGCCCACCAGATGTCGCCCGGTGACGGGCGCCCGCCGAGGGCGGCCCCGGCCTGCCGGGGCCTGCTGCCCGCCCGGCCCGGTGGCCGCAGCCGCCGCCCGGCGCACCGCTGCTCAGCTGGATGTAGTCGCCCGGCTGGACGGTCTTGGACGCCAGGATGTGGACGCCCGCGAAGAGGTTCGCGAGGGTGTCCTGAAGCGCGAGCGCCAGCCACCAGGACGTGTCCATACGACGACGTTACCGGCGCGCGGCGCCGGGCGCGCGCCCTTGTACGGATCCCGTGCGCCCCGGGCACCAGCCGAACCGGTGACAGCACAGGTGAGTTCGCCCACAACGGCCCCTGGCAGAGGAGCGGCCCGCGCCCGGGCGCCGTACGCTCGACGGACCGCACGACCCCCGTCAGCCCTTTTTCGAGGTTCCTCGCCCCCCATGAGGACCCTCGGCCCACCTGTCTTCGCCTACGGAGGTTTCTGCTTCATGAAGCTCACCGTCGTCGGCTGCTCGGGGTCGTTCCCGTCCGCGGAATCGGCCTGCTCGAGCTACCTCGTCGAGGCCGACGGCTTCCGGTTGCTTCTCGACATGGGCAACGGCGCCCTGGGCGAGATGCAGCGCCACTGCGGTCTCTACGACCTCGACGCGATCTTCCTCAGCCATCTGCACGCCGATCACTGCATCGACATGCTCGGGTACTTCGTCGCCCGCTACTACCGCCATGACGGCGGCCGCTGCGCGGCGCTGCCGGTCTACGGGCCTGAGCACACCGAGCACCGGCTGACCACGGCGCACGGCGACACGCCTGCCGCCTCCGCGATGAGCGAGGTCTTCGACTTCCGCACCGTCAAGCCGGCCACGTTCGAGATCGGCCCCTTCACGGTGCACACCGACCGGGTCCGCCACCCCGTGGAGGCGTTCGCGATCCGGATCGAGCACGGGGGCAGATCCCTCACGTACTCCGGGGACACCGGGGTCACCCCCGCACTGGACGAGCTGGCCCGGGACACCGACCTGTTCCTGTGCGAGGCCGCGTTCACGTACGGCAAGGAGAACATCCCCGATCTCCACCTCAACGGCCGCGAGGCCGGCGAAACCGCCACCCGCGCCGCCGCCCGCCGCCTGGTCCTGACCCACATCGCCCCCTGGACCGACCCGGAGATCAACCTCCGCGACGCCCGCGAGGCGTTCCCCGGCCCGGTGGAGCTGGCCGCGCGCGGCGCGGTGTACGAGATCTGAGGGTCCGGTAGGAGCCGGTACGCGCACGAAGGCCCCGGAACCTGGTCGGTTCCGGGGCCTTCGTCAGGTCGTACGGAGCGGCCTCACGCCTTCGTGAGGTCCTCCACCTCTTCCTCGGGCTCGCGGCCCGGCGTCTTCAGGTCGAACTTGATGATCGCGAAGCGGAAGACGGCGTAGTACACCGCGCCGAAGACCAGTCCGATCGGGATGATCAGCCATGGCTTGGTCGCCAGATGCCAGTTGAGCGCGTAGTCGATGAAGCCGGCGGAGAAGTTGAAGCCGGCGTGCACGCCCAGCCCCCATGTCACGGCCATGGACACCGCGGTGAGCACGGCGTGGACCACGTACAGCAGCGGCGCGATGAACATGAACGAGAACTCGATCGGCTCGGTGACACCGGTGACGAAGGAGGTCAGCGCGAGGGAGACCATCATGCCGGTGACGACCTTGCGGCGCTCGGGCCGGGCGCAGTGCGCGATCGCGAGGGCGGCGGCCGGCAGGCCGAACATCATGATCGGGAAGAAGCCGGACTGGAAGAGACCGGCGGACGGGTCGCCCGCGAGGAACCGGGTGATGTCGCCGTGGACGACCTCGCCGGACGCCTTCTTGAAGTCGCCGATCTGGAACCAGGCCACCGTGTTCACGAACTGGTGCATGCCGATCGGGATCAGACCGCGGTTGACCAGACCGAACAGCGCGGCGCCGACGGCCCCGAGGCCGGTCATCCACTCGCCGAAGTGCGTGATGCCCTTGCCGATGGGCTCCCAGATCAGGAGGAAGAAGACGCCGACCAGCGTGCCGACGAAGGCCATCAGGATCGGCACCAGGCGGCGGCCGTTGAAGAAGCCGAGCCAGTCCACCAGCTTGGTGCGGTGGAAGCGCTGCCACATCACGGCCGCCAGCAGACCCATGATGATGCCGCCGAGGACACCGGGGTCGTTGTAGGTGGCGTCCACGATCTTGCCGTGGGCGTCCACGTGCTGGTCGACCAGGGGGAAGGCCTGGAGCACCTTGCTGTAGACGAGGAAGCCGACCACCGCGGCCAGGGCGGTGGAACCGTCGGACTTCTTGGCGAAGCCGATCGCCACGCCTATGCAGAACAGCAGCGGGAGCGAGCCGGTCAGGGCACCGCCGGCCGCGTTGAAGACGGTCGCGACCTTGTCCCAGCCGAGGCCGTCCTTGCCGAAGATGTCATCCTGGCCCAGTCGGACCATGATGCCCGCGGCCGGCAGTACGGCGATCGGGAGCTGAAGGCTCCGGCCGATCTTCTGCAGGCCCTGGAACAGGCCCGCTCCCCGCTTCTTTGCGGGGGCCGCCGTGGCGGTGGCGGTGCTCATACGTCGTCCTCCATCGGGTGGTGGTCTACACCACTCACTGGTGTAGACCTGTTGTAGCACGATGAAGGTGCCGTAAGGAACCACGAATTCCGCGACCGGAGCGCTACGCGCCGTGCAGGGCGGGGCCGCCGCGCGGGCGGGCCGGGGGAGTCAGAGTCCGGTCACGTCCTCGACCTCCGCCTCCGGCTCGCGGCCCGGGGTCTTGAGGTCGAAGCGGGTGATGGCGAAGCGGAAGACGGCGTAGTAGACCACCGCGAAGCACAGGCCGATCGGGATGATCAGCCACGGCTTGGTCGCCAGATGCCAGTTGATGACGTAGTCGATCAGCCCCGCCGAGAAACTGAAGCCGTCGTGCACCCCGAGCGCCCAGGTCACCGCCATCGACACCCCGGTCAGCACCGCGTGGATCGCGTACAGGAGGGGCGCGATGAACATGAACGAGTACTCGATCGGCTCGGTGATACCGGTGACGAACGACGTCAGCGCCACCGACAGCATCAGCCCCCCGACCTCCTTGCGGCGATGCGGCTTCGCGCAGTGCGTGATCGCCAGCGCCGCGGCCGGCAGCGCGAACATCATGATCGGGAAGAAGCCCGAGGTGAACTGCCCCGCGTGCGGATCGCCCGCAAGGAACATGCTGATGTCACCGTGCACCACCGTCCCGTCCGGCTGGGTGTAACTGCCGAACTGGAACCAGATGGGCACGTTCAGGAACTGGTGCAGGCCCACCACCAGCAGCGCCCGGTTGGTGACACCGAACAGCCCCGCCCCCCACGCCCCGGCCGCGTGCAGCCAGTGGCTGAAGCTCTCCAGCCCCGCACCGACCGGCGGCCACACCCACAGGCACAGCGCCGCGAACAGGATCGCCGCGAACGCCATGAGGATCGGCACCAGACGGCGTCCGTTGAAGAAGCCCAGCCAGTCCACCAGCCGCGTCCGGTGGAACCGCGCCCACAGGAACGCGGCCAGCAGACCCAGCACGATCCCGCCGAAGACCCCCGGATTCTGGAAGGTGAACGCCGCCACCGTCCCGTCCCCGGCCCGGCAGCCGATCCCCGCCAGCGCCGTCGAACCGGCCGGGCAGTCCTCGGGGAACTGGTGCAGCACCCCGTAGTAGACGAGAAAGCCCGCCACCGCCGCGAGCGCCGTGGAGCCGTCCGCCTTCTTCGCCATCCCGATGGCCACGCCCACACAGAACAGCAGCGGCAACCCCAGCGAACCGTCCAGCAGCGCCCCGCCCGCGCCCCGCATCACCTTCGCGACCGTCGTCCAGCCCAGCCCGTCGGCGCCCACCACGCCCTGCTGCCCGAGCCCGATCAGCAGCCCCGCCGCCGGCAGCACCGCGATCGGCAGCTGGAGGCTGCGCCCCATCTTCTGCAGCCCCTGGAACAACCGGCCCCAGCGCTCCCGCGCCACACCCCCCGTCGCGCTCCCCTCGCTCATGGGCGTCCTCCGGCCACTCGGCGGCCACTCGACTCGGGCGCGGTTTGGCGACCGTCCCTCCGCTGGTGTAGACCAGTTGCCCGGACGGTTCCGCTGTCGTGAACGCCATCTTTCGGCACGGACGGCATGACCGCTCGCGAAGATGGGCCAACTGTGGGTTACTGCGACAAAGCGGTTCGGATCAGGGGAGAAGCAACATGGCCAGCAAGGCTGAGAAGATCGTCGCCGGCCTCGGCGGGATCGACAACATCGAGGAGATCGAGGGCTGCATCACCCGCCTGCGCACCGAGGTGTCCGACCCCTCGCTCGTGAACGACGCCGCCCTGAAGGCCGCCGGTGCCCACGGTGTCGTCAAGATGGGCACCGCCGTCCAGGTCGTCATCGGCACCGACGCCGACCCGATCGCCGCGGAGATCGAAGACATGATGTGAACCCCGGGACCCGTACGGGTTCTGCCGGGATTCACCGGTAAGGGGCTCCTCCCGACGCGGGAGGAGCCCCTTCCGTATCTACGGCTAGGCTCCATGTCATGTCTCGCATCGACGGCCGTACCCCCGATCAGCTCCGCCCGGTCACCATCGAACGCGGATGGAGCAAGCACGCCGAGGGCTCCGTCCTCGTCTCCTTCGGCGACACCAAGGTCTTCTGCACCGCCTCCGTCACCGAGGGCGTCCCGCGCTGGCGCAAGGGCAGCGGCGAGGGCTGGGTCACCGCGGAGTACTCCATGCTGCCCCGCGCCACCAACACCCGCGGCGACCGCGAGTCGGTCAAGGGCCGCATCGGCGGCCGCACCCACGAGATCTCCCGCCTCATCGGCCGCTCCCTGCGCGCCGTCATCGACTACAAGGCGCTCGGCGAGAACACCATCGTCCTCGACTGCGACGTCCTCCAGGCCGACGGCGGCACCCGCACGGCGGCCATCACCGGCGCGTACGTCGCCCTCGCCGACGCCGTCACCTGGGCGCAGGGCAAGAAGCTGATCAAGGCCGGCCGGCAGCCGCTGACCGGCACGGTCAGCGCGGTCTCCGTCGGCATCGTCGGCGGCGTCCCCCTCCTCGACCTCTGCTACGAGGAGGACGTGCGCGCCGAGACCGACATGAACGTCGTCTGCACCGGCGACGGCCGCTTCGTCGAGGTCCAGGGCACCGCCGAGGCCGAGCCGTTCGCCCGCGACGAGCTGAACGCGCTGCTCGACCTCGCGGTCGGCGGCTGCGACGCGCTGGCCGCGCACCAGCGGGCGGCCCTGGAAGCCGTGCTCGCCCCCTGACGGGCAACCTGCCGGCCCCTCCCCGCGTCCTACCTCTACGCAGTAGAGGGACACCCGGGGAGGGGAACATCATCATGGCCGCCAGCCGAGGCCGTCTCGCCGCCGTCATGGCGACCGCCGCGCTCACCGCAGGCCTCGTCGGCGGCTGCGGCGCCGTGCACAAGGCGATGGACTGTGTGCACACCGCCGACACCATCGCCGACGGCGTCACGGATCTTCAGCAGGCGGTGGAGAACGCCGCGCACGACCCCGGGCGGGCCGATTCCGCGCTCGACACGATCGAGAAGAACGTGCGGAAGATCGGCGACAAGACGGACGACGCCGATGTCAACAAGGCGGTGGACGATCTGGACAAGGCCGTGGGCCATGTTCGTACGGCCATCCGTAACGGGGACCGGACGCCGGACGTCGGACCGGTGACGGACGCGGCGGGGGAGCTGACGAAGGGGTGCGCGAAGTAGTCGGCCGCGGGCCCGTCCCGGCTAGTCGAGCAGCTCCCCGCGCCCCTTCGGGCCGCGCTTCAGCGACCGCTTGCCCGCCTTGCGCTCCACCCCCACCCCGCCCCAGAACGCGAAGCCCCCGATGACCACCCTCGGGGCGCCCGGGTCCGCGAGGCCCTCGTCCCGCGGGTGTTCGAACGCGCCCATGATGCCCAGACCGCGTACGACGACCTCGACACCCGGCGGCACGGTGATCTGCGCGCCGCCCAGCAGGGCCACGATGTTGATCTGCACCTCGCGGTCGGCGAAGTTCGCGTCACGCAGATCGAGGTTGGCGCCGCCCAGGAACGCGAAGCACTTGAAGCGCTTGGGCACGGTCCAGCGGCCCTTGCGCTCGAAGCCGGACAGGATGGCGATGCCACCCGAGGACGAGCCCTCCCCGCCGACGATGCGAGAGGCCCAGTCGTCGCCCTGAACCGGCGCCTTGCTGAAGGAGACCGGCGCGGGGGCCGAGCCCGCGGGCAGGTCACGGGTGATCGGGACCAGCTCGCCGTACGTACGCGCCGCGTACGTCGCCTCCAGCCGTTCCTCGAACTCACCCATGTCGAGGCGCCCTTCGGCGAGGGCGTCGCGCAACACCTCGGCGACCCGTTCCCGGTCGGTGTCGGAGGCGCGGAGTTCGGGACGTGCGTCGTCGGTCATGGCAGCAGCCTACGAGACCGCCTTCTCCGCGTACATCTTCGCGATGACGGCCTCGATGTCCGGCTCCCGCACCGACAGGTCCACCAGCGGATACCTCGCCGCGAGATCCGCGACCAGCGGCGCCGCCGACTGCCCCGCCGGAAACGCCAGCCACTGCCGGGGCCCCTCCACCCGCACCACCCGCGCCGCCGGCACATCCACCGGCGGCAGCTCCCGCTCCAGGTCCACCACCAGGGTCCGCTCACTCTCCCCGGCCTCGTGCAGCCCCGTGAGCGCGCCGTCGTACACCAGCCGGCCCTGGTCGATCACCATCACCCGGGAGCACAACTGCTCGATGTCCTGGAGGTCATGGGTGGTCAGCAGCACGGTCGTACCGCTCACGGCGTTCAACTCCCGCAGGAACCCCCGCACCTTGGCCTTGGAGACGACGTCCAGACCGATCGTCGGCTCGTCCAGGTACAGCACCTCCGGATCGTGCAGCAGCGCCGCCGCGATGTCCCCGCGCATCCGCTGCCCCAGCGACAGCTGACGCACCGGCGTGTCCAACAGGGTCCGCAGCTCCAGGAGCTCGACCAGCCGGTCCAGGTTCTCCCGGTAACGCGCGTCCGGGATGCGGTACATGCGATGGGCCAGCCGGTAGGAGTCGAGCAGCGGCAGATCCCACCACAAAGTGGTGCGCTGCCCGAACACCACCCCGATGCGGTGCGCGAGGCGCGCCCGCTCCCGTGAGGGGTCGATGCCCGCCACCCGCAGCCGCCCGCCGCTCGGCGTCAGAATGCCGGTCAGCATCTTGACCGTGGTGGACTTCCCGGCGCCGTTCGGCCCGATGTAGCCCACCATCTCCCCGCGCGCCACGGTGAACGACAGCGAGTCCACCGCCCGCACCTCGTGCCGCTCCCGCTTGAGGAAACCGGTCCTGCGGCGCACCGAGAAGACCTTCTCCACCTTCTCCAGCGCGATGAAGTCGTCCATGAGGCCCTAGCTCCCTGTGCTCCGGTACGAACGAAGTCCCGCCCGCCAGGCCAGCCCGGCCAGCGCGCAGCAGCCCGCCGCCACCAGCGGGGTCGTCCAGGCCACCCAGCCCGGCAGATCCAGCGGATACGGCCGCCCGAGGAGGTAACTCGCGGGCAGCCAGTTGACGAAGGCCAGCGGCAGCACGAACGTCACCCCGCGCACCAGCTCCCGGCCGAACACCGTCGGCGGGTACTGGAGCAGCGTCGTACCGCCGTACGTGAACGCGTTCTGCACCTCCGCCGCGTCCTGCGCCACGAACTGGAACGCCGCCCCCGCCACGAACACCGCGCAGAAGATCCCGCAGCCCGCGAGCAGCGCCACCGGCATCAGCAGCAGCCGCCCCACACTCCAGTCGACGTCCAGCCGGGTCAGCGCCCAGCCCAGCACCAGCGAGCCCTGGGTCACCCGGCCGAGGCGGCGCAGCGCGAACCGGTCCGCCGCCACCTGCGCCAGTATCGGCGCGGGCCGCACCAGCAGCGCGTCCAGCGTGCCGTCCCGCAGCCGCCGGCCCAGCCGGTCCATCGAGCCGATCACCAGGTCCGCGAGACCGAAGGAGACCGCCGACAGGCCGTACAGGAACGCCACTTCGGGCAGCGTCCAGCCGCCCAGCGCACGCACCCGCGAGAACATCAGCATGATCGCGACGAAGTCGAAGAAGGTCGCCGCGAAACTCCCGAACGTGGTCATGGCGAACGACGCCCGGTACGTCATCGTCGACCGGATCCACATCCCCGCGATCAGCCCGTACGCCCGCGCCCCCGCCGCGAGCCGCCCGCGCTCAGCCACCCTGCACCACCACCCGCCGCGTCGCCACCGACTGGAGCAGCCGCCCGCCGCCCAGCAGCACCACGGCCCACGCCCCCTGGAACAGATAGGTGCGCCCCGGGTCCCCCTGCCCCAGCAGGATGTCCGCGGGCGCCTGGAGGAGCGACGACCAGGGCAGGGCGCGTACGACGGTGCCGAGCGCCCCCGGGAACACGTTCAGCGGCAGCAGCATCCCCGAGCAGAAGTAGCCGAGCAGCCACGTCATCTGGCTCACGCCCGTGCCGTCCAGCAGCCAGAACGCGCTCAGCGCCACCAGATAGCGGATGCCGAAGCCGACCAGCATCGCCAGCAGCACGGCCAGCAGGAACGCGGCCCAGGTGCCCGGCTCCGTCGGCAGGTACGCCGGAAAGACCAGCGCGCCGAAGACGAACGGCACCACGCCCCGCCCCAGCAGCTGGAAGAACGCCCGGCCCAGATCGGCGGAGAGCCACCACAGCTGGAGGTCGGCCGGCCGGTACAGATCGATCGCCACATCCCCCGTGCGGATGCGTTCCATCAGCTCGTCCTCGACGCCCCCGCCACTGATCGCGAGCGTCGACAGGAAGGCCTGACCCAGCCACACATAGGTGACGGCCTGCGCCTGGTCGTATCCCCCCAGATGCGGTTTCAGGTCCCATAGGGCCTTGTAGGTGTAGACGAGAATGAGCCCGAAGACCGTGTTGGTGAAGACCCCTGCCGCAGTGGCGGCCCTATACGTCGCGTACCGTCTGAATCCCCCTAACGCGACGGCCGCGTACAACCGTCCCGCGCCCACGTCAGTCGACCTCCTCGGACAGCTCGACACCGAAGCGCAGGAGCCTAGTCCGGAGGCCCGGCGGCCTGCCACGCATTTTGTGGCCGAAGCGTGCCGGAATCCGGGAACGGAACGCCAGGTGCGAGAGTCTTCAAACGGGGGGCCGCAGAAGGCGTACGAGGCGTACGGCGACGTACGACGCGAAACAGGAGTCCGTGCACGACATGAGCGACGAGCCACAGCCGCAGCAGCCGAACGAAGGCGTGGCACCGGATAAGCCGCTGCCGGCTGCGAGGCCCGGGACCCCGACGCCGGGATCCCCCACCACCCCGTCGGAGGGGGCCGGCCGAGTGAAGGACACCGAGGAATCGGGGAGGGACGAGGAATCGGATAAGCCCGAGGCGGCACAGAAGCCCGCGGGATCCGGGAAGACCGGGAGGCCCGAGCGGGCCGAGGGGTCCGAGGGGCGCGCCGACGACGCGACCTTGACCGAGGGCTCCGGCGCGGCCGAGGCCACCGGGAAGGCACAGGGCGCCGACGGCACCCGGGGCGCGGGCAAGGCCCGGGGCGAGGCCGACGACACGCCCGCCGGTGACCGTGGCGCGACCCGGGACTCCGGGACGGCGACCGCGGACGCGGCGCGCGCTGCCGTGCCCGCGCCCCAGGACCGTACGGCCTCCATCGCCCGCGCCCGGCAGGCGGCGCGGGACGCCCGCACCGAGAAGGGCGCGGCCACGGCCGCCGAGGGCGAGGGCACCGCCGAACGCGGCGGGACCGACAAGCCCACCGGCACCGGCAAGCCGCAGGTACCGGGCGCCCGTACCCCCGAACAGCCCGCCGAGAGCACCCAGGTGCTGCGCCGCGTCACGCCGCCCCGGGAGCCCCGGGACCCCGCGAAGGGATCCGGCAAGCCCGGTCAGTCCGGTCAGCCCGGCAAGCCCGGCCAGGACACACCGGCACCCGAGACGACCCAGGTGCTCCGCCGCGTCAACGCCCCGCGCAAGGGCGAGCCCGGCGGCCCCGCCACGACGGGCACGTCCACGACCGGGGCGAACGCGAGCGGACCCACCGGCCACACGACCGGCTCCCGGCCGGGCGGCCCCCGCCGCACGGGCGGCGCGGCGGCAGCAGGAGCCGCCGGTGCCGCGGCCACCGCGAAGGCCGCGGGCACGGCCGGTGCCGCGAGCGCCGCGAACGCCACCGCCGGTGCCGCCTCCGGCCCGACGCCCCCCACCGCCTCGGACACCGCCACCGGCACCGGCGCGGACGACGGCAAGGGCAAGGGCAAGGGCAAGGGCAAGACCAAGGCCAAGAAGCCCAAGCGCACCGGATGGCGCCGCCTCGTACCGACCTGGAAGATGGTGCTCGGCACCTTCGTCCTCCTCGTGCTCGCGGTCGTCGGGCTGTTCTTCGTGGGCTACTCCCTCGTCAACATCCCGCCCGCCAACGCCCTCGCCACCAAGCAGGCCAACGTCTACCTCTACGCCGACGGCTCCCAGATCGCCCGCGACACCCGCGACAGCCAGGTGAACCGCGAGAAGGTCACCCTCGGCGAGATCTCCAAGAACGCCCAGCACGCCGTACTGGCCGCCGAGGACCGCGACTTCTACACCGAGTCCGCCATCGACCCCAAGGCGATGCTCCGCGCCGCCTGGAACACCGCCACCGGCAAGGGCAAGCAGTCCGGCTCCACGATCACCCAGCAGTACGTGAAGAACTACTACCTGGCCCAGGAACAGACGGTCACCCGCAAGGCCAAGGAATTCTTCATCTCGATCAAGCTCGACCGGAACAAGTCCAAGGACGAGATCCTCGAGGGCTACCTCAACACCAGCTACTTCGGCCGCAACGCCTACGGCATCCAGGCCGCCGCCCAGGCCTACTACGGCCGCGACGCCAAGGACCTCGACCCGGCCCGCGCCGCCTACCTCGCCGCGCTCGTCAACGCGCCCAGCGAGTACGACGTCGTCGCGCACCCGGAGAACAAGTCCGCGGCCGTGGCCCGCTGGAACTACGTCCTGGACGGCATGGTCAAGCAGGGCTGGCTCAGCCAGTCCGAGCGCACCGGGATGAAGTTCCCCATGCCGAAGGAGCAGACGCTGTCCACCGGCATGTCCGGCCAGCGCGGCTACCTCGTGGACGCCGTCAAGCACTACCTGATCGCCAACCACATCCTCGACTCCGACCAGCTGGAGGCCGGCGGCTACCGCATCACCACCACCATCCAGAAGAGCCGGCAGGACGCCTTCGTCAAGGCCGTGAACGACCAGCTGGTCTCCAAGCTGGACAAGAAGGCCCTCAAGGCCGACAACTACGTCCGCGCGGGCGGCGCCTCCGTCGACCCGAAGACCGGCCAGGTCGTCGCGATGTACGGCGGCATCGACTACGTGAAGCAGTACACCAACGGCGCGACCCGCGGTGACTTCCAGGTCGGCTCCACCTTCAAGCCCTTCGTCTTCGCCTCCGCCGTGCAGAACGGGTCCACCACCCAGGACGGCCGCCGCATCACCCCGAACACCCAGTACGACGGCACCAACGAGCGCCCCGTACAGGGCTGGAGCGGCGGCGCGTACGCCCCGCAGAACGAGGACCTGAAGTCGTACGGCCAGATCACCGTCACCAAGGCCACCGACCTGTCGGTGAACGCCGTGTACGCGCAGATGGCCGTCGACGTCGGCCCGAGCAAGGTCAAGCAGACCGCGATCGACCTGGGCATCCCCGCCGACACCCCGGACCTCCAGCCCTACCCGTCCATCGCGCTCGGCCCCGCCACCGCCAGCGTCCTGGACATGGCGGAGGGATACGCCACGCTCGCCAACCACGGCAAGCACGGCACGTACACCATGGTCAAGAAGATCACCCGCAACGGCACCGACGAGGTCAAGCTGCCCGACAACACCGTCAAGCAGGCCGTCAGCCGCGCCGCCGCCGACACCACCACCGCCATGCTGAAGAGCGTGGTCCAGGGCGGCACCGCCGTCGCCGCGCAGACCTCGGGCCATGTGGCCGCCGGTAAGACCGGTACCGCGGAGAACGACACCGCCGCCTGGTTCGCCGGCTACACCCCCGACCTCGCCACCGTGGTCTCCGTGATGGGCCAGGACCCGGTGACGGCCAAGCACATGCCGCTGTACGGCGCGCTCGGCCAGACCCGTATGAACGGTGGCGGCCCGCCCACCCAGATCTGGGCCCAGTACACCCGCGACGCCCTGAAGAACACCCCGGCCTCGTCCTTCGACCTCCAGCTCCAGGAGGGCGCGGACCAGCCGCAGCCGCCCGGCCCCGGCGACCCCAGCGCGTCCGCCACCACGGACGGCGGCGACACCGGCGGCTCCACCGAGCCCGGCGGCACCCCGAGCGGCACCCCCACCGACGGCGGC
>NZ_JBMJCT010000005.1:0-228820 GCF_049222185.1 Streptomyces sp. LaBMicrA B280
CCGCACCGGACAACGACTCCTCGCCCTGGCAGCCGGCATCTGGCACAACTGGACCACCGGCGCCAAGATCAAACGATCCCTGATCGCCTACGACCACTGAGAACATCGGACTCACTCATCTAGCGGGGGTCGCGCGCCGAGGGCGACGACGGCGGGTCGTCATGTTGCCGGGTGACCTGGTTCGGGCGGATATTGATGAGAGCCATGTTCTGGGATGGACGGCCGCCGCCAGCGCCCCGAGGGAGGCCGAGATGGCCACGCACGCAGCGCATTCGCACGACAAGCAGCGGATCCGGTTCGATCAGCATCTGCCCGTCGATCACCGGCTGAATCTGGTGTACCGGATCGGCGCGGGGCTGATCGGCGCGTTCCTCGTCGTCTTCGGCATCCTGGGCCTGATCAACCACATCGGGTTCTTCGACATCGGCGGTGCGACGGTCGCCGGTCTGAACACGAACGGCACGCTCAGTGTGCTGTCGATCTGCATCGGCGCGCTGCTGCTGGTCGGCATGGTGATCGGGGGGAACGTCGCGTCCACGCTGAACATGGTGCTGGGCATCCTGTTCCTGCTGAACGGATTCCTGTTCCTGGGTCTGCTGGACACGCCGAACAACTTCCTGGCGTTCAGGATCCAGAACGTGCTGTTCAGCTTTGTGGTGGGGCTGCTGCTGATGACCTTCGGGATGTACGGCCGGGTCGGTCACGCGCTGCCGCACGACAATCCGTACTGGCGGGCCCGCCACCCCGAGTCCTCCCCGCAGGAAGGCCCGGGGCGGCAGGACCGGCGCGGTCAGGTCCTGTAGGCGTAGTAGTACGCCGTCGGGTAGGACGCGACCAGGCTGGCCACCGACCTGTTGTAGGTGTTGGTGGAGTGGTACGTCACGTAGGGCACGCCGGAGGCGTCCCGGTAGGTGACGACCATGGTGTGGTCCTTGGCCCCGTCCCGGTCGAAGTCCATCTGGATCACGTCACCGAGGTCCGCCTGGTACACGTTGGCGAGCGGGGTGACGCGCTTGGAGGACAGCGCGAACCAGGAGAACTCGTTGACGCCGACGAAGGAGTCGGACTGGATGTCGGCGGTGCCGAACCACTTGGTGTAGTCGTCGGTGTAGCCGGGGACGTGCTTCCAGCCGCCCGCCTTCAGCACCTGGCTGACGAAGTTGGTGCAGTCGCCGCCGGCGCCTTCACCGTTGTAGTTCGGGTAGTCGGTGTTGTAGTGGTTCCAGTACTTCTGCGCGTACGTGACCATCGCCTTGTAGTCGTACGCGCCCCCGGTGAGCTTCTTGGGGTTCGCCGGTGCCGGGTAGCTGGTGGCCGCGCGGGGCGCGGTGGGCGGCCCGTCATCGGACGAGGAGGACGGCGACGCCGACGGCGAGGCGTTGTCCTTGGGCGCGGTGGAGGGCGGCTCGACCTGGTTGACGGCGAGGTAGCCGTCGTCGGTGTCCTTGATGCCCGTGAGCTGCCAGTCCCCGTGCCGGCCGGCCTGGAAGGTCAGCTCGTGGTGGGCCTGGAATCCCGTGGTCTTCGGTCCCTTGGCCGAGGTGGTGCCCGGCTTGTAGGTCAGCGAGGTGGTCTCGGTGACGGCGACCTTGGCGCTGTGGCCGTGCACCTCGGTGGCGTCGAGCGTCACCGTGGTGCTGCCGGCGCTGTACTTCTCGCCCAGCTTGGCGAGGCGGTCCTTGCGGACGCGCAGCTGGCCGAGGGCGGAGGACTGCTGGTGGCTCTGGCCGCCGGAGAGGCGGACGGAGCCGTGGAAGCCCTTGGTGTGCTGGGTGCGGCCGTTGGTGGAGCCGTCCACCAGGGCCTGGGTGCGGTCGGTGAAGACCGCGTCGGCGAGCTTCTGGAAGGTCGCCTTGGTGGCCGCGTCCACGGTCGGGTCGTTGGTGACCGCCGCGCCCGCGCTCCAGTTGGGTATGAGCGCCACACCGGCGACCACGGCGGCGGCGGAGGCACCGACGATGGTGGTGCGACGCCCCTTACGGCTGAGTCTTCTCGACTTCAATGATGTTCCCCTCTATGCCGGTACACCTACCGGGAGGGGGCATCTTCGCATGGCGTGCGGGGCGCGTGTGAAGGGGGTTGCACAAGTGGAACCTGGCCTGCGGCTACGTCATTTGACGACGGTGGACCAGTCCGGGGACTGGGCGGGGTCGAGGCTGCGCAGCGCGGCCAGTGTCGAGGGCTTCTGGACGTCCATCCAGTCGGCGAGTTCCTTGAAGGACACGCACTTGACGCCCTTCTTGGTGCAGATCTTCGGGATGATCCGGTCGATGGACTTCATGTAGATGCTGCCGTTCCAGTGCTCGAAGTGGTTGCCGATGAACAGCGGTGCGCGGCTGCCGTAGTAGACGCGGTTGAAGCCGGCCATGTAGGAGTCGACCGTCTGCTGTTCCCACTGCGCGTACTTGGCCGGGTCGCCGTCGGTCTCGCCGTTGGACTGGTTGTAGAGGAAGTTGAAGTCCATGGACAGGCCCTGGAACTTGCCGTTCTCGTACGGGAGCATCTGGAGCGGGAAGTCCCAGACGCCGTTCTTCTTGGCGGGCCATATCTGGAAGTCGCCCGGGGAACTGGCGTCGTAGCGCCAGCCGTAGCTCTTGATGGCCTTCAGCAGGTTGGGCTGGCCCTCAAGGCAGGGCGCGCGGCCGCCGGTGACCTCCTGCTTGAAGTCGAAGGGCAGGGGCGGGATGTCGGTGTATCCGGTGTTCGTCTTCCAGTTCTCCACGAAGGAGTAGAACTGGTCGATCTCGCTCTTCCACTGCTGGACGCTCCAGTCACCGCCGCCCTTGGTGCCGCAGAAGTGGCCGTTGAAGTGGGTGCCGATGTCGTTGCCCTGCTCGTAGGCGAGGCGGAGCTGTTCCAGGGTGGTGCGGATGTGTTCGTCGGTGGGGTAGTCGATGGCGGCGTCGCCGGGCTGGTGCATCGGGCCGTGGTAGAGGTCCTTCTTGCTCTTGGGCAGCAGGTAGATGCCGGTGAGGAAGAAGGTCATGTGGGCGTTGTACTCCTTGGCCATCTCCCGGTAGTGCGAGAAGAGATGGTCGTCGCCCTCCAGGGCGCCGTCCCAGGAGAAGACGACGAACTGGGGCGGTTTCTCACCGGGCTTGAGCGGTACGGGCTTCAGGGTGCCCTTCTGCGGTCCGGTGTCGGAGGTGGAGCCGTCGCCGAGGACGTGGGTCTTGCCGTCCCAGGTGGCGGTCGGGGAGGGCGTGGGGCCGCCCGTTCTGGCGCCCTTGCCGGAGGCGGCGGTGGGTGTGGTGTCGTCGGGGCGGCTCAGGGCGAGGTAGCCGGCCACCAGGGAGGCCACGACGAGGAAGGCGGCGAGCGTGAAGATCTGCGGGCGGGTGGCTGCGGGGACGCGGCGGCGGCCGGGGGCGCGACGCCGGCCCCGGCCCGTCTGTTGCTTCTTGCGAGACATGCGCGGCTCAATCTCCGTGTGGTCGAGGGTTCGGGGCCCGGGCGGTCAGTCCAGGCCCATGGCGGCCGACCAGAGGGCGTAGGGCACGGTGTCCGGCGAGGTGCCCGCGAGGCCCTTCAGGGGTAGCGGTTCCAGGGACTTGGCCAGGTCCATGCGGTAGACGACGACGGCCGTGGACACGGAGTCGGCCGTGCCGGCGTACCAGGCGGCGGTGTTCTGGCCCGTGCCGTCCTCGTCGGTGGTGCCCTGGTCGGCGGTCCCTGCCTTGGCCGCCGCGTCCGGTGCGGTGACGCCCGGGTGGGCGGCGTGGAAGGAGTCGGTGAGCGCCTGGTCGACGTCCCTGGCGGCCTCGGGGCCGATCGCGCGGGTGGGGCGCGGGGTGGCGAGGGCGACGGGGGCGCCGTTGCGGGTGATACGGCGCACCGAGTACGGCTCCGTGTGGGTGCCGTCGGCCGCGAAGGTGGCGTATCCGCTGGCCATCCGGATGGCGCTGGGGGTGGAGCTGCCGAGCGAGAGGGCGGGCACCTGGGGGCCGATGCTGCCGGACAGCAGCCCGGACGCCTGGGCGGTCTGGCGGACCTGCCCGAGGCCGGTGTCCATGCCGAGCTGCATGAACGGGGTGTTGACCGATTTGGCGAGCGCCTCGCGCAGGGTGATCTTGCCGTACGACTTGTTGCCGTCGTTGTGCGCGGAGACCTTCTTGCCGCTGCGGTCCCAGTAGGGGCCCTCGGGGGTGGTGACGGGCACGGCGTCGTCGCCGTCGTAGACGCTGTCGGGGGTGACGGGGGTGACGGGCCCGCCGCGTGTCTTGTGGACGCCGTGTTCGAGCCCGGCGGCGTAGACGAAGGGCAGGAAGGCGCTGCCGGCCGGGACGGTGGTCGCGTTGGACTCGTTGTAGCCCTGGGTGCGGTGGTCGGGGCCGCCGTAGACGGCGAGGATCCGGCCGTCGGTGGCGACGGAGGCGGCCCCGTAGTGGCCGTTCTTCGCGGCGTCGGGGTTGTCCCGCTTGGCCTTTTTGCGGGCCTTGGTGACGGCGTCGGTGAGCGCCTTCTCGCGCTTGCGGTCGAAGGTGGTGTAGATCTGGTAGCCGCCGAGGTCGAACTGCTGGTCGGTCAGGTGTGCGGACTTCTTGGCGTACTGGGAGGCCAGCTCCACCAGGTAGTCGCTCTGCTCGCCGGTGTTGTACAGCGGGTTGGCCTTCAGCGGCTCGGGAAACGTCTTGTACTGGGCGCGCTGGGCCGGCGTCAGCTTGTGGATCTTGACCATGCGGTCGAGGATCCAGGACCAGCGTTCCTCGGCCCGCTGGTGGTTGGCCTTGCTCAGGGTGGGGTCGTACAGGCCGGCGCCCTTGAGCAGTCCGGCGAGCATGGCCGCCTCGGACACGTTGAGCTTGCTGACGTCCTTGCCGTAGTAGGCCTGGGAGGCGCGCTGGATGCCGTAGGTGCCGCGGCCGAACCAGCTGGTGTTGAGATAGCCCTCGAGGATCTTGTCCTTGCTCATCTTGTTGTCGAGCTTGAGCGAGATCATCGCCTCGGTGAACTTACGGCTGACGGTCTGGTTCTGGTTCAGATAGACGTTCTTCACGTACTGCTGAGTAATAGTGGAGCCGCCTTGGGTGTCCCCCTCTCCCACGGTGCGGAACAGGGCCCGGCTGATGCCCTTCACGGAAATTCCGGGGTCGGAGTAGAAGGTCTCGTTCTCCGCGGCGAGCACCGCCCAGCGGACGTCCGGGGGGATGTCCTTGAGGGGCATGGCCTGTCGCTGCACCCAGCCCGTACGGGCCATCGGGGTGCCGTCGGACCAGAAGTAGACGTTGTCCTGCTGGGTGGCGTACGAGTTCAGGTCGCTCGGTATGTCGGTGAGCGCGTAGGCGGTCACCAGGAAGGCGCTGAGCAGGCCGAAGGAGGCCAGGGTGCCGCCGAGCCACTGCCGCCAGGAGGGCATCCAGCGCCGCCAGCCGCTGCGGCCGGGGCGGGGGTAGGCGGGCTTGAGGCGCCGTGCGTAGGGCGCGAGCGGGCGCAGATACGGCGCGAGCCGGCGCGTCAGGGGCGCCGACAGGCCCAGTATTCGGGCCGTCACACTCCCCGCACGCTCCCGGGCGGAGGGGCGCGCGCTGCGTCTGCGCTCGGCCCGTCCGCCGCCGGATGGCGGCTCGGGCGGCGCGGGCACGCGCAGCTGCATGGTCTCGTCGGCCCTGAGAGCGTCCACTCTCAGATGCAGGGTCCGGTCGGCGTCGAGCGGCTGCTCGCCCCGGCCGGAACGGCCCTCCCCTTGCGACGCATCGGTCACTATGCGTCTCCCCTCCGCACTCGCTCTTGCTCGCGCGGTGAGCTGAGCGTCCTCGCAACGGCGTTCACAAGTTATCAGCGAAGTTTTCGATTCCTCCGCACGAGTACCGGGTGTATCCCAACACTCATCAAACATTGAGACGCCACGTTTGCCCCCGCGGTTACGCTGTGCTCATGCCTCGCTATGAGTACCGCTGCCGGAGCTGCGGCGACACGTTCGAACTGAGCCGGCCGATGTCGGAGTCGGCGGCGCCGGCGGAATGCCCCGCCGGACACACGGACACGGTGAAGCTGCTGTCCACGGTCGCGGTGGGCGGTTCGGCCGCGTCGTCGGCCTCCGCGCCCGTGCCTCCGGCGGGTGGCGGCGGCTGCTGCGGCGGGGGCTGCTGCGGCTGACCCCCGCCCGGGGCCACCTAGGGGGCGGCCGTGCGCGTCGCCTCCAGGAACTCCCTCAGGATCCGCTCCCCCGCCAGGACCCCCCGCTCCGGCAGCGCGCTGATCCGCGGCGCCAGCCACCCCGCGTCCGCCAGTTCGCCGTGGCCCGGTCGCCAGCCCCGGTCCGCGGCGAGCAGGAGGTCGGCGTCCAGCAGCGAGTCACCGGCGGCCAGCGTCAGCTCCGCGCCGGTGCGGCGGGCCACCTCGCGGACCGCCGCGCTCTTGGTGAGCGGCTTGGGCACGGCGTAGAGCTTGCGGCCCTGGAGGGAGACGGTCCAGCCGCGGCCCTCCGCCCAGGCCGCCAGCTCCTTCACCCAGTCCTCGGGCAGCAGCTCACGCTCCACCACGAGGTAGGCGAACAGGTCCTCGGCGACCCGCTGCTTGCGCAGCCACACCGGGTCGGCCGTCCGCGTCAGATGCTCCTGGACCTCGGCCAGCGGCGCGCACTCGTCGGCGAGCCGGGCCAGCACCCGGGCGTGCCAGTCGGCGTCGGTGACGCCGTCGACCAGCAGATGGCCGCCGTTGGCGCAGATCGCGAACGCGGGCTTCGGGCCCGGCAGATTGATGCGCTGGTACTGCTTGCGGGTGCGGGTCGTGGTCGGCACGAACACGGCCGCGTCCCCGAGGTCGGTCAGCAACCGCGCCGCCGTCTCGGTCAGGTACGACAGCGGTCTGCTCTCGTGCACCTCCACGCACAGCAGCCGGGGCGCGCGAGCGTCCGGCATGGTCAGCGCGAGGGCCGCCGAGGAGTAGATCAGCGTGCGGTCGAGGTCGCTCGCCACCAGCACCGGCATCAGACGTTCACGGCCTTTCCGTCGGCGCCGGTCGCCCCGCGCGTGTACTGGGGGTGGATCAAACCGACGCAGGTGTACGGCAGTTCGTCCACCTCCTCGACCGGCACCCCGCGCTGCCGGGCGAGCAGCCGGACATGGTCCAGGTCGGCGCCCGCGCCCTTGTGCGCGAGGATCTTCCAGGGCACCCGGCGCAGCAGCACCCGGGTGGTCTCGCCGACGCCCGGCTTGACGAGATTGACGTCGTGGATGCCGTACTCCTCGCTGATCCGCTCGACGGCCCGCCAGCCCGCCCAGGTCGGGGTGCGGTCCGCGGCGAGCAGTTCCTTGACCGCCTCCGCCACGCCGTCGGTGACCTCCAAAAAGCGTGCCTCGACGGCGTCGAGGAAGGCCACGGAGACATCGGCGGCGGCGAGTTCGCGGTAGAACTTCGCGCCGTGGAAGTCGTCGGGACCGACCAGGTCGGCGCGCAGGACGGTACGCGAAATGAGCCCGGAGACGGTCGAGTTGAGGCAGGCGGAGGGGATGAGGAAGTCCTCGCGGGTGCCGTAGGTGCGCACGCACGAGCCGGGGTCGGCGAGGACGGCGATCTCCGGGTCGAATCCGCTGACGCCCTCGGCCTTCTCGAACTCCTCGACGGCCCGGGCGAGTTCACGGGTGATGGCGCCCTTGCCGGTCCAGCCGTCCACGAACACGACGTCCCTGGGGTCGTGGTGGGCGGCGAGCCAGCGCAGTGCGTTGGTGTCGATGCCCCGGCCGCGCACGATCGACACGGCGTAGTGCGGGAGTTCGAGGCCGTGCCGGAAGCGCGCCCAGCGGCGCATCAGCACACCGACCGGGGTCCCGGCGCGGGCCAGCGACACCAGCACCGGGCGCGGCGACCGCTCCGCGAGGACCGTCTCGGTGACCACGCCGACGGCGCGGGCGATCCGCGCGGCCGAGGTGCCGAGGGCCGCGTGGAACAGCTCCTGGTACTGGGCGCTGGGCTGGTACTCCACGGGCAGCGACTCGGCGTAGTGCGCCCCGCCGCTCTGGATGGCCTCCTCCCGCTCCTCGGTCGGCGCCTCCAGGGTGACGTCGGAGAGGTCCTGGAGCAGCCAGCCGACCTCCTCGGGCGGGTACGAGGAGAACGCGGGGCCACGGAGGGGCTCGGGCAGCATGGCCGGCCTTTCGGGAGCGCCCGGGGGCGCGGGGACGAAGGAGGGGACGACCGCGAGCAGCACGTGCGGCACCTGCTCGGCGAGCCGCGTGAGCAGGCCGTCCGGCGCGTGCAGCGCGGGGGTGTCGGCGGCCGAGTCGACCACGGCGACGACGGCGTCGAATCCGCCGCCCGCCACGTTGTAGGCGTACCGCTCGCCCGGCCCGTCGGCCGGGTCGTCGTGCGCCGGGAAGACGATACGGCTGCGGATCGCGTACCCCGGGTCGTCGACCGCGAGCACGGGCGAGCGCGTGGTGGTGGAGAACCGCACCTCGGCGTCCAGGGTCCGCTCCAGCTCACCGGCGAGCCGCAGGGGGGCGTACATCAGCTCCTCGAAGCCGAGGATCAGGACGCTGCGGGCGTCGGCGGGGAGGGCGTCGGATATGCGGCCGGCCAGCGCGGGGAGGGCGGCTTCGAGACGGGCGCGGTGGCCGGGGGTGAATCCGTGCCGCCCGCCGTCGGGAAGACCGGCGGGCCAGCCGAGGTCCACGGTCCGCGGGGCGCGGGGCGCGATCGTGCGGGCGCGCGCGACCGCGTCCGGTCCGCGTCCGGCCTCGTGCCGCGCGACCAGCTCCTGCCCCTTCTCCAGCACGCCTTCTGGAAGCAGCACCGTGCCCGAGACCGCGGCGACGAGATCCACCCGCGCCCCGATCTCCGCCGCGAACGCCTCCAGCCGCCGGACGTCCTCCGCCGACCGCATGTCCACCAGCGCGACCACCACGTACCGCTGCCGCGGATACCGGGCGTGCAGATCGCGGATCGTGTTCAGCACCGTGTTCCCGGTGGAGAACTCGTCGTCCACCAGCACCAGCGGCCCGTTACCGGCCAGCAGCGCGGGGTCCGCGGGCAGCAGCAGATGCGAGGTGGCGTGGGAGTGCGACTCCTCGAACCCGCCCGCGGGGGCCACCCCGGCGACCGGGCGGCGCGTGGAGTGCAGATACGGCGCGGTGCCGAGCCCGTCGGCCACCGCGTGCCCGAGTCCGGTCGCGGTCTCCGCGTACCCGAGGACGACCGCGCGGGCCGTCTCCTTCGGGCCGAGCAGCGCGTGCACCCGCCGGCCGAGCCGCACCCCGTGGCCGTACACCACCGAAGGTGTCTGCGGTACGTGCTTGCCGAGCACATGGGAGACCAGCAGATGGGCCCGCTTGGGGTTGCGGCGCAGGGCGAGGCCCAGCATGGCCCGCAGCTCCTCGCCGCCCCGGCCGTCCACGCCCTGGAGTCCGACCCCGAGTCGCTCGGCGACCCAGCTGCCGGACCAGACCCCGTCGTTCACTGCGTTGTTCATGCGTTCCTTGGATGCGTTTCCCGGTTGCGGGAGAGGTCAGTCGGGTATTCCGGCGGCGAGCAGTTCCACGAAGCTGACGTCCTCGTGCGCGACGCCGAACACCTCCGCGCGCAGCAGGGTCCGCTCGGCCCAGGCGCGGTGGGGTTTCACCTCGTTCATCTTGTTCGTATAGGCGGATCTGAGGACGCCTCCGCCGCCGCGTTCCGGCCGCAGGATGTCCTGGGCGTCGCTGTACTCCTCATGGCTGACCACGGACAGCGTGTGCACCGGCAGCACATGGGAGGGGTGGATGCAGGTCTTGCCGAGCAGGCCGTTGGCCTGGTCGAGGGAGATCTCGCGCAGCAGTCCGTCCATGGCGTGCTCCAGCAGCTTCGCGCGCAGTTCGACGGCCTGCATCTCAAGGAAGGGGCTCTGCCGCAGCTGGGGCTTGAACATGCGCTCGGAGAGCCGGAAGTACTCCCACACCGGGCCGGTGACCGTGAACCCGGTGCCGTCGGCGCGGCCCAGCATGTTCACCACGTCGGCGATGACGGAGGCGACGACCTGGACGTCGTACGCGGTCATGTCGGGGGCGCGGCGCAGGCCGTAGGAGGAGCAGAAGTCGGTGACGCCGAGGCGCAGCGCGAGGACGCGGTCGCGGTACTTGTCGACGGTGCGGAAGATGCCCTCCAGGGTCTCCACCCGCGACTCGCGGTAGAGCAGCTCCGGGGATTCCAGGACCGGCATGGCGAAGAGCCGGTGTCCGGCGTCGGCCTCGGCAGCGGTCAGGGCCTCCAGGAAGGGCAGGCCGCGCTCCCCGGTGAACTTGGGCAGCACGAATCCGGACAGCAGCCGTACGGACGCGCCGAGGCGGTGGACGAGGTCGGGGATCTGCTCGGGGGTGCGCACCCGGATGAACAGCAGCGGCGGCTCGGCGCCCGCCCGGGAGTCGAGGTCGGCGAACTGCCGGACCAGGTTCTCCTCACCGGCCGCCACATCCGCGTCGCCGATGGAATCCTCCAGGCACAGCACCATGGAGACCACGCCGTTGCCCGTCTGCCGGAGGATGTCGTCGGCGAGGCGCGGCCGGGTGGCCGGGCTGTACAGCGTGGCGCCGAGGGCGGCGGCGAGCAGCCGGGCCGGGGAGCCGGCGGTGAACTCGCACGGCTCCCGGTGGAAGAGGCGCTGCCGGGCCTCGGGGGCGATGTGCCCGAAATGACGCATAGGACTCCCCCAAGAGTCGCAACCCGAGATTGAGGATTCGGTAAAGGGTGGCCGGTAATAGTACGTAGGGTGACCTGTCCGAGGTTCCCTCCTGGCGTGAATTTCCGGTAACTCCACTGTGTCGGTCACCGGCACCCCCCGCATTGTCGTGGCCAGGACCGAGAGGGCAGGATGACGGCATGACGCACGCGATGCTGAAGGGGTCGAACGTCCCGCTGGAGGCCACCACGGTGCGCGCCGTGCTGCGCTGGACGCCGGGGACGTCGGTCCCGGACGTGGACGCCTCGGCGCTGCTGCTCGGCCCCGGCGGCCGTGTGCGCTCGGACGAGGACTTCGTGTTCTACAACCAGCCCCGGCATCCCTCGGGGAAGGTGTGGCGGCTGGGCAAGAAGCGGGTCACCGAGGGGCTGACCGACACGATCCAGGCGGAGCTGACGGGGGTCGAGCCGGAGATCGGGCGGATCCTGCTGGTCGCGTCCGCGGACGGGATCACCTTCGACCGGGTGCCGAACCTGAGCATCGTGCTGTACGACGCCGCCGTCGCCGACGGTGAGCCGTGGGCGGTGTTCGAGATCAAGCCGGAGACCGGCGCGGAGACGGCGATGATCTGCGGCGAGCTGTACCGCCGCGGGGAGGGCTGGAAGTTCCGGGCGCTGGGCGAGGGATATTCCAACGGGCTCAAGGGCCTGGCCACGGACTTCGGCATCTCGGTGGACGAGTCGGAGGAGCAGGCGCCGGCCGCGGAGCCCGCGGTGGACGAGGGGGTCACGGTCTCCCAGCCGCTGCCCCCGGAGCAGCCGGCGTCGGCGGTGCCGCCGCAGCCGGGATACGGGTTTCCCCCGCCGACCTCGGCCCCGGCGTACGGCTGTCCGCAGCCCGTGCCCGTGCCGCTCGCCCCGGACCCGAACTTCCGGCTGCCGCCGCAGGGACCGCAGTTCATCGGGCGGTAGCGGCCGGCGGCGGGCATCAGACCTTTGTCTTGTAACCCCGGCCCCACTGGAGTCCCCATCCGTACAGCCGGTCCAGTTCGGCCTGGAAGCCGTAGACGAACTTGACCTCGCGGCGGACCATCAGCTCACCCTTGACGTTCTCGATGAGCAGGACGGCGCAGGAGCGGGCCTGGGGGTGGCGTTCGTCCAGGCTGATCTCCAGGCGGGGGCCGCTGCTGGGGTACAGGGTGACGATGGCGTGGGTGCGGTCGAACGCCGGGGTCTGGTCGTAGATGTAGACGAAGACCAGGATCCGTTTGATGGACTCGCGGTGGTCGAGGTTGATGTACATCGTCTCGCCGGAGCCCGAGCCGAACCGGTCGTCACCGCTGATCTTGATGTACGGCACCGCGTTGATGTCGCCCAGGTAGTCGCCCAGCGGCTGGACGACGCCCTTGGTGCCGTCCGTCAGCTCGTACAGACAGCCCAGGTCGAGGTCGACGTCGACCATGCTCTGTCCGTGGCCCTGGATCTCCGGCGGCTTGAGGGCCTTGAGGGGGTGCCGCAGCAGGCTGGGGCGCTGGGCGCCGAAGTCGGAGGTGCGCATCCGCCAGGTGAGGTTGACGCGCAGATGCCCGGTGGCCGCGCCCTGCTTGGTGAGGGACGCCGACTGGCGCCGCTTGGTGAGCTCGATGGCGTTGGTGGCGTTGGTGGCGTTGCCGGAGTCGAAGTCGACCGCGCGTGCGCCCAGCAGTCCGTCGAAGAAGCCCATGTCCCGCCCCCAGGTCGTCGTCCGCATGCGTTCGGGGCGGCCGGCCGTGCCCGCCGCCCCGAACAGAGCGTTCCTCATGGATCAGGGTGTCACACCCCGGAGGAGACTTCGGCCTTCTCCCCGCTGCCGCCTTCGGCCGCCGCGAGGGCCCGGTTCCGCCGTACGGAGGACCAGAAGGACAGGGCGATCAGGACGACGCCGACGAGACCGGTGATCACCTCGTTGATCTCGTACTGGATGGTGACCATGAGGATGATGGCCAGGGCGCCGATCGCGTAGTGGGCGCCGTGCTCCAGGTAGACGTAGTCGTCGAGGGTGCCCTGGCGGACCAGGTAGACGGTGAGCGAACGGACGTACATCGCGCCGATGCCGAGGCCGAGGGCCATCATCACGATGTCGTTGGTGATGGCGAAGGCGCCGATCACACCGTCGAAGGAGAAGGACGCGTCCAGGACCTCCAGGTAGAGGAACATGAAGAACGCGGCCTGGCCGGCCAGCAGCACGGCGGACTTCTTCTTGCCGGTGCGGGCGGCCTCTTCCTCCTCCTCGTGCTCGCGCTCCTCCTCTTCCTCCAGGCGTTCCTCGAAGAAGCCGGAGAGACCGCCGACGATCATGTACGTGATCAGACCGGCGATGCCGGAGATCAGGACCGTCTGCGCCTTGTCGATGTGCGCGCCGCCGTGCTGGTGGGCGTGGGTGGCGAAGGTGAAGGAGGTGACCAGCAGGATGATCAGGGCGATGCAGACCGACAGCATGTCGACCTTGCCGAGCTTGGCCAGCGGCCGCTCGATCCACTGGAGCCACTTTATGTCCCGGTCCTCGAAGATGAAGTCCAGGAAGATCATCAGCAGGAACATGCCGCCGAAGGCCGCGATCGCCGGGTGGGCGTCGGTGACCAGCTGCTGGTAGCGGTCCTTGTCGGCGAAGGCGAGGTGCACCGCGTCGATCGGGTTGAGCTTGGCGGTGATGGCCACGATGACGACGGGGAAGACCAGCCGCATGCCGAAGACGGCGATGAGGACGCCGACCGTGAGGAAGATCTTCTGCCAGAAGGCATTCATCTTCTTCAGGATCCCGGCGTTGACCACCGCGTTGTCGAAGGAGAGCGAGATCTCCAGGACGGCGAGGATCGCCACCACCCCGAAGGCCTCCCACCCCCCGTAGAAGACGGCGGCGACCAAGCCGATCGCGGTGACCGCGAGCGACCAGCCGAAGGTTTTCAGTAGCACTGGTTACCCCATCGTGTTGTGGGGGTGCCTCCCATGAGGGTCTCCCCCGCGCCGCGCACGGCTTTACGAAACGTTGACCCCAAAGTCTAGAGCGATGCCGCGCAGCCCCGACGCGTACCCCTGACCGACCGCCCGGAATTTCCATTCGCCCTGGTAGCGGTACAGCTCGCCGAAGATCATGGCGGTTTCGGTGGAGGCGTCCTCGCTGAGGTCGTACCGGGCGAGTTCTTGACCGTCCGACTGGTTGACGACCCGGATGAAGGCGTTGGAGACCTGTCCGAAGGTCTGTCCGCGCTCGTCGGCCATATGGATGGAGACCGGGAAGATGATCTTCTCGCACTGGGGCGGGACCTTGGGGAGGTCCACCAGGATCGACTCGTCGTCGCCCTCGCCCTCACCCGTGAGGTTGTCGCCGGTGTGCTCGACCGAACCGTCCGGGCTCTTGAGCTGGTTGTAGAAGACGAACCACTCGTCGCCCATCACCCGGTTGTTGGCACCGCACAGCAGCGCGCTGGCGTCCAGGTCGAAGGGGGCGCCGGTGGTGGAGCGCGCGTCCCAGCCGAGCCCGATCATGACGTTGGTGAGGTTCGGTGCGGCCTTGGAGAGGGAGACATTGCCTCCCTTGGCGAGCGTCACGCCCATGATTGCTGGTCCTCCCCTGACAGTGCTTCCTGTTTCCTGCGCGTCCGGCGCCGGCCGTAAACGGCGCGGCGCCGGACGGTGTCCCAGCTGACGGACGTCAGACGTTGACGCCGAAGTCCTGGGCGATGCCGCGCAGCCCGGACGCGTAGCCCTGGCCGATGGCGCGGAACTTCCACTCCGCGCCGTTGCGGTACAGCTCGCCGAAGACCATGGCGGTCTCGGTGGAGGCGTCCTCGCTGAGGTCGTAGCGGGCGATCTCGGCCTCGCCGGCCTGGTTGACGACGCGGATGAACGCGTTGCGCACCTGGCCGAAGGACTGCTGGCGGTTCTCGGCGTCGTAGATCGACACCGGGAACACGATCTTGTCCACGTCGGCGGGCACACCGGCGAGGTTGATCTTGATCTGTTCGTCGTCGCCCTCGCCCTCACCGGTGATGTTGTCGCCGGTGTGCTCCACGGAGCCGTCGGGGCTCTTGAGGTTGTTGAAGAAGACGAAGTGCTGGTCGCTGATGACCTTGCCGGAGTTGTTCAGCAGCAGCGCGCTCGCGTCGAGGTCGAAGTCGGTGCCGGTCGTGGTGCGCACGTCCCAGCCCAGTCCGACGATGACGGCGGTCAGGCCCGGGGCCTCCTTGGTCAGCGAGACGTTGCCGCCCTTGCTGAGGCTGACTCCCACGAGTCCTCCATGTGGTGTCGAGGGGCGGGGAGCCCCGTCGTGCTTCGGATATGGGATCAACGAGCCGATCCTAGTGACGAGTTCCCGCCCCCCGCAGACCCTGGACCCGAAGGTTCCCAGGTTCGGCCGACCGGCCGACTAGAGGGTGTCGAGCGCCTTCACGTACTCGTTCAGGTCGCGCGCGTCCGGCAGCCCGTTGACCACGGTCCAGCGCACGACGCCGTCCTTGTCGATGACGAAGGTGCCCCGCACCGCGCAGCCCTTGTCCTCGTCGAAGACGCCGTAGTCGCGCGAGACGTTGCCATGCGGCCAGAAGTCGCTGAGCAGCGGGTACTCCAGACCCTCCTGCTCGGCGAAGACACGCAGGCTGTGGATGGAGTCGTTCGAGACGGCGAGCAGCTGGGTGTCGCGGTCGGCGAACTTCGGCAGGTTGTCACGCAGCTCGCACAGCTCGCCGGTGCACACGCCGGTGAAGGCGAAGGGGTAGAAGAGCAGGACCACGTTCTTCTCGCCGCGGAAGTCGGCGAGCCGCACGGTGCGGCCGTGGTTGTCCTTGAGCTCGAAGTCGGGCGCCTTGTCTCCGACCTGGATCGCCATGTCGTGCTTCCCTTCGGTGGGCTGTTCGGGTGAGAGCACAGCAAACGCTCTGGTCCACCCTACGCAGCGATCACCTGGGTTCCGGACGGGCCGGGGCGAGATCCGGCCCGTCCGGTCGCGGTCACCGCTTCGACTTGGCCGCCTTCGGCGTGGCCAGCCGGCTGCCGCTCCAGTCCTTGCCGACGCTGACGCTCTTCGCGGCGGTCAGGCCGGCCGTCGTCGCGGCTTCCGAGATGTCGCTCGGCTCGACGTATCCCGAACGTCCGGTCTTCGGCGTGAGGAGCAGAATCGCGCCGCCCTCTTCGATGTACGTGGTGGCGTCCACCAGCGCATCCGTCAGGTCGCCGTCGTCGTCCCGGAACCAGAGCACGACGGCGTCGGCCACATCGTCGTATTCCTCGTCCATCAGGTCACCTTCGACGGCTTCCTCGATGGCCTGGCGGAGTTCCTGGTCGACGTCGTCGTCGTAGCCGATCTCCTGGACCACCTGTCCGGGCTGGAACCCCAGCCTGGCGGCAGGGTTCGTCCGCTCCTCCGCGTGGTCCGCGGTCGCGCTCACGGTTTGCCTCCTGATCATGTCTGGTGAATATCTCAGCCACGCGCGTGCGCGAAGCATTGGCCGTAGTCCACACGGGCGGGGCGGATAGCGCAAGTACCCGGCCGTCCCGACCGCCGAAACGGTGACGATACCGGCCGTGTCGTGGCAACTCCTGGCACCGTATCTCGATTCCTCGCCACCCACATCACCCGCATGTGCCCGGTTTGCGTTCAGCGGAATCATCTGCGGCCGGAACCATCGAACAACTTTGCCAAGCGCGTCACACCCCGGGCGTATCGTTGCGTTTTGACCGGCGGTGTGCTCCGGCGGTACGCGGGGTGGCGCCGGTGGAGATGACGGACGTCCCCCCGAGGTACACGATGGGGAACGGCGCGGGCACTGGCAGTAGGCATGAGCGGCAGTGTCTACGAGCAGTAGGCACGAGCAGCGACAACCGGCCCTCCGACAGGTAAGGAACAGCGTGGCTTCCGGATCCGATCGCACCCCGATCATCATTGGCGGCCTTCCGAGTCAGGTTCCTGACTTTGATCCCGAAGAGACCCAGGAGTGGCTCGACTCCCTGGACGCCGTCGTGGACGAGCGCGGCCGGGAGCGGGCGCGCTATCTCATGCTGCGGCTGATCGAGCGGGCCCGCGAGAAGCGCGTGGCCGTGCCCGAGATGCGCAGCACGGACTACGTGAACACGATCCCGACCAAGAGCGAGCCGTTCTTCCCGGGCAACGAGGAGATCGAGCGCAGGATCCTGAACGCGACGCGCTGGAACGCGGCCGTGATGGTCTCGCGCGCCCAGCGCCCCGGCATCGGCGTGGGCGGCCACATCGCCACCTTCGCTTCCTCGGCGTCCCTGTACGACGTGGGCTTCAACCACTTCTTCCGCGGCAAGGACGAGGGCGACGGCGGCGACCAGGTCTTCTTCCAGGGCCACGCCTCCCCCGGCATCTACGCCCGCGCCTTCCTGCTGGACCGGCTCACCGAGAACCAGCTGGACGGCTTCCGCCAGGAGAAGTCGGCGTACCCGAACGGCCTGTCCAGCTATCCGCACCCGCGCTCCATGCCGGACTTCTGGGAGTTCCCGACGGTCTCCATGGGCCTCGGCCCGCTGGGCGCGATCTACCAGGCGCGGATGAACCGCTACATGGAGGCGCGCGGGATCGCGGACACCTCCAAGTCGCATGTGTGGGCGTTCCTGGGCGACGGCGAGATGGACGAGCCGGAGTCGCTCGGCCAGCTCACGCTCGCGGCCCGGGAGGGCCTGGACAACCTGACCTTCGTGGTCAACTGCAACCTCCAGCGCCTGGACGGCCCGGTGCGCGGCAACGGCAAGGTCATCCAGGAGCTGGAGTCGGTCTTCCGGGGCGCCGGCTGGAATGTGATCAAGCTGATCTGGGACCGCTCCTGGGACCCGCTGCTCGCGCAGGACCGGGACGGCGTCCTGGTCAACAAGATGAACATGACGCCGGACGGGCAGTTCCAGACGTACGCCACCGAGTCGGGCGCCTACATCCGCCGGCACTTCTTCGGCGACGACCACCGGCTGCGCGCGATGGTCGAGAACCTGAGCGACGACCAGATCCTGCACCTGGGCCGCGGCGGCCACGACCACCGCAAGATCTTCGCGGCGTTCAAGGCGGCCAATGAGCACAAGGGCCAGCCCACGGTCATCCTGGCCAAGACGATCAAGGGCTGGACACTGGGCCCGAACTTCGAGGGCCGCAACGCCACGCACCAGATGAAGAAGCTGACGGTCGACGACCTGAAGCGCTTCCGGGACCGGCTGCACCTGCCGATCTCCGACCGGGAGCTGGAGTCCGGCCTGCCGCCGTACTACCACCCGGGGCGGAACTCGGAGGAGATCCAGTACATGCACGACCGCCGCAAGGGCCTCGGCGGGTACGTCCCCACGCGCGTGGTGCGCTCCAAGGCGCTCGCGCTGCCGGACGACAAGGCCTACGCGACCGTGAAGAAGGGCACCGGTCAGCAGTCCATCGCGACCACGATGGCCTTCGTACGGCTGCTCAAGGACCTCATGCGGGACAAGGAGATCGGGCGGCGCTTCGTACTGATCGCACCGGACGAGTACCGCACGTTCGGCATGGACTCCTTCTTCCCGAGCGCGAAGATCTACAACCCGCTCGGCCAGCAGTACGAGTCGGTGGACCGTGAACTGCTCCTCGCCTACAAGGAGTCGCCCACCGGCCAGATGCTGCACGACGGCATCTCCGAGGCGGGCTGCACGGCCTCGCTGATCGCGGCCGGGTCCGCCTACGCGACGCACGGCGAGCCGCTGATCCCGGTGTACGTCTTCTACTCGATGTTCGGGTTCCAGCGCACCGGCGACCAGTTCTGGCAGATGGCCGACCAGCTGGCGCGCGGCTTCGTCCTCGGGGCGACGGCGGGCCGTACGACGCTCACCGGCGAGGGCCTGCAACACGCCGACGGGCACTCGCAGTTGCTGGCGTCCACGAACCCGGCGTGCGTCGCCTACGATCCGGCGTACGCCTACGAGATCGCGCACATCGTGCAGGACGGGCTGCGCCGTATGTACGGCGGCTCGGCGGAGCACCCGCACGGCGAGGACGTCTTCTACTACCTCACCGTCTACAACGAGCCCATCCAGCATCCCGCGGAGCCGGCCGGGGTGGACGTCGAGGGCATCGTCAAGGGCATCCACAAGCTGTCCGACGGGCCCGGCGGGGCGGTCCCGGCGCAGATCATGGCGTCGGGCGTCGCGGTGCCGTGGGCCCTGGAGGCGCAGCGGATCCTCGCGGAGGACTGGAACGTACGGGCCTCGGTGTGGTCCGCGACGTCCTGGAACGAACTGCGGCGGGAGGCGGTGGCCTGCGAGCAGCACAACCTCCTGCACCCGGAGGAGGAGCAGCTGGTGCCGTACGTGACGCGCAAGCTGAGCGGCTCGGAGGGGCCGTTCGTGGCCGTGTCCGACTGGATGCGCTCGGTCCCGGACCAGATCGCCCGGTGGGTGCCCGGCGCGTACCAGTCCCTCGGCGCGGACGGCTTCGGCTTCGCGGACACCCGGGGGGCGGCGCGGCGCTTCTTCCACATCGACGCGCAGTCGATCGTGGTGGCGGTGCTCACGGAGCTGGCGCGGGCGGGGCGGGTGGACCGCTCGGTGCTGAAGCAGGCGATCGACCGGTACCAGGTGCTGGACGTGACGGCGGCGCACCCGGGGGCGGCGGGAGGCGACGCGTAACTATGCCGTAGGGGCGCTTGCCGGGTACCTCCCCCAGAGGGAGGGGGTACCCCCAGCGCCCCCGGCGGCACGGCTGCCCGCGGTCGGGTGAGCCCGCAGCCGCAGACGCGCACCGCCCCCCTCCTGCCGTGCGCGTCTGCAAACCCGGCTGCCGGTGGAACTCTGTCCCGCGCGGAGCGCACCGCGCCAGGGATCTTGGCCGGAGTCACTCTGATAGGCGACCGGGGTCAGATGTGCCCCACGCCCGCGCCCGCCTCCGCGTTCCCGCCCCGCTTGGTCAGGAAGGCCACCAGCACCGCGACCACGGCGACCCCCGCGGCGACCAGGCACGCGAGGCTCATCCCGGAGATGAACGTGTCGTGCGCCACGGTCGTGATCCTGGCGGCGACCTCGGCCGGTATCCCCTTCGGCACCGGTGCCACCCCGGCCTGCACCGCCTCCGACGCCTGGTCGAGCTGGGTCGGCGTCAGCGGCGGCAGCCCCGCGTGGGACCAGTTGCCCGGCAGCGCGCTGTCGACCTTGGAGGCCATCACCGCGCCCAGCACCGCCGTACCGAGGCTGCCGCCGATCTGCATGGCGGCCTGCTGGAGACCGCCGGCCACACCGGACAGCTCCATCGGCGCGTTGCCGACGATGACCTCCGTCGCGCCGACCATGACCGGCGCGAGGCCGAAGCCGAGGAGGGCGAACCAGACGGACATCACGCCGCTGCCCGTGCCGGCCTTGAGCGTGGACATGCCGTACATGGCGATCGCGGTCGCGGCCATGCCGCCGGCCAGCGGGATCCGCGGGCCGAGCTTGGTGATCGCGGCTCCGGCGAGCGGCGAGGCGACGATCATCATGCCGGTGAGCGGCAGCAGGTGCAGGCCGGCGTCGACCGGGGACATCCCGTGCACGTTCTGAAGGTAGAAGGTCACGAAGAACAGGCCGCCCATGAAGGCGATGGCCATCAGGACCATCAGGACCACACCGGCCGACAGCGGCACGGAGCGGAACAGGCCGAGCGGGATGAGCGGTTCGGCGACCTTGGTCTCCCAGAACGCGAAGGACGCGAACAGCAGGACCGAGGCGGCGATGAAGCCCCAGGTCTCGGCCGCGCCCCAGCCCCAGCTCGGCGCCTTGATGAGGGCCCAGACGAGGCAGAACATCGCGCCGGACAGCAGCGCGATGCCGAGCACGTCGAAGGAGCGCGGCGCGTTGCGCGCGCGGTGGTCGAGCAGGATCAGCAGGCCCAGGAGCAGGGCGATCGCGCCGACCGGCACATTGATGAAGAACACCGACTGCCAGTTGACGTGCTGCACGAGCACGCCGCCGAGGATCGGGCCGCCCGCGGTGGAGGCGCCGATCACCATGCCCCAGATGCCGATGGCCATGTTGAGCTTCTCGGCCGGGAACGTGGCCCGCAGCAGGCCGAGCGCGGCCGGCATCAGCAGCGCGCCGAACAAGCCCTGGAAGACGCGGAAGGTGACGACGGCGGCGATGCCGTTCGACAGCCCGATCGCGCCGGAGGCGGCGGCGAAGCCGGTCACACCGATGAGGAAGGTCTGCCGGTGCCCGAAGCGGTCACCGAGCTTGCCCGCGGTGATCAGGGTGACCGCGAGGGCGAGGAAGTAGGCGTTGGTGATCCACTGCACATCGGCGAAGGTCGCGTGCAGATGGTCGCGGATGGCCGGGTTGGCGATGGCCACGATGGTGCCGTCCAGGGCCACCATCATGACCCCTACGGCGACGGTGATCAGGGTGAGCCACGGGTGGCCGCGCAACCCTGTGGCCGGCGCGTGCTCCGCCCGGGCCGGCGGGGCTCCGTCACCCGGGCCCGTCGTGTCGATGGTGGTCTGACCAGTCATGCGTTCGAGACTAGTGACAGCCACTGACAGTTGACAAACATTTCCATAAGTCGGTAACTGACAGTACGGACTTCCACATAGGCTGAGCTGGTCGAACGTTCGGGAAGGGGCAGTCGAGGGGCCATGGAGACGCTGCGCGAGCGCAAGAAGCGGCGTACCCGGGAGTCGCTCCTGCGGGCCGCTCTCGAACTGTTCACCACCCAGGGGTACGAGCGCACGACGGTGGACGAGATCGCCGCGGCCTGCGAGGTCTCGCAGCGCACCTTCTTCCGCTACTTCGCGGGCAAGGAGGACGCCGCCTTCGCGGTCCAGGAGATGACGGAGGCCCACTTCCTGGCCGCCCTGCGCGCCCGGCCGCCGCACGAGGCGCCGATGGAGGCGCTGCGGCAGGCCGTCCTCCAGGACTGGGAGTCGATCCGCGAGACCGTCGAGTCGGCCGTGCCGATGGAGCTGTATCTGCGCATGTACCGGACGATCGAGTCGACGCCCGCGCTGCTCGCCGCCCATCTGCGCCGCTCGACCGCCGTCGAGGAGAGCCTCGCGCGGCTGCTGGCCGAGCGGGAGGGCGTGAACGTGGACACGGACCCCCGGCCGAGGCTCGCGGTGGCGGTGTTCGGCGGGGTGATTCGGGTCACGGAACGGCAGTGGTGCCTGGGCCGGGACTTCAGCCTGGAGGCCGTCAGATCACTCACCGTCTCCTACCTCGATCAGGTGAGTTCGGCGCTGCGCGGGAACTGGCGCGCGAGCTGAGGCCGTTGGCACCACGTCGGAAAGATCGACGGAAGTGCGTCCGGGGGCCGCCGATGTGGTGTTCAGCAGATCGACCGCGACAGGTTCGAAAGATCGTTCACAGCGTGTTCGATCTCCACCGAAACGTGATCCCGGTCACTGGGTTACCGCGAGACCGTCTCGTTCTCCTAGTGTGTCCTCCCAGTGACTTCCTTCGATACCTCCTCCCCGCAACTCAACGTCTGGCGCGCGATGCTGGCGCTGGCCGTCGTGTTCGTGATGCTCGCCACCACCGGTTGGACCGCCCTGCGCACCCACCGGGAGTCCGGCGAACTCCAGGCGTCCCGCGACAAGTGGACGCACGGCAGCCTGCACGGAGCGCGGCTGCCGGACCCGGGGGCCGACCCGGCGCGGCTCACCCGCTTCTTCGTCTCGCTCTCCGCGCAGGACCGCTCCCGCCTCGCCCACCGCTATCCGCTCGCGGTGGGCAACATGAACGGCGCGCCGGTCTCCCTGCGCTACCGGGCCAACCACATCGCCCTGGAGCAGCAGCGCGCGGTCGAGCGCGAGCGCATGCACGACAGCCGGCTCAGCGCGGCCGGCCAGCAGGACGCGGGCCGTCGTATGCACCGCTACGAGTCGCTGCTGACCCCCGGCCGCCAGATCCTCTCCTTCGACCCGGCGGGCACCGGCCGTCTCTCCGAGGTGTTCGGAAACCTGGCGAAGGCGCAGCGGATCTCGGTCGTCGTCCCCGGCGTCGACACCGACCTGCTCACCTTCCAGAAGACCAACCGCCCCTACACCGCCCCGGTCGGCATGGCCAAGGCGCTGTACGCGGCGGAGCGCGCCGCCGCCCCGAGGACGCGTACGGCCGTGATCGCCTGGGCCGACTACACCTCCCCCGACGGCCTCGGCGTGGACGCGGCCACCGGGGCGCGCGCGGCGGAGGGCTCCCTGCGGCTGAACGCGCTGCTGCGGGCCCTGCCCGGCCGGGCCCCGGTGTCGATGTTCTGCCACAGCTACGGCTCCGTGCTGTGCGGGGTCGCCGCGCACGACATGCCCGACCGGGTCGCCGACATAGCGGTGGCCGCCAGCCCCGGGATGCGGGTCTCCAGGGCCGCCGACCTGGACACCACCGCCCGGGTGTGGGCCATGCGGGACGCCACCGACTGGATCCAGGACGTCCCGTACCTGGAGCTGGGCGGGCTCGGGCACGGCGCCGACCCGGTCGCCGGGGGCTTCGGCGCCCGGGTGCTGTCCGCGCGGGACGCGCAGGGCCACGCCGGGTACTTCACCCCGGGCACGGACAGCCTGCGCAACCTCGCCGACATCGGCACGGGCGCGTACGACTCGGTGACGTGCGCCGGTGAGAGTGACCTGTGCCGGGCCGGTCTGAGCGCCACGACGACGGCCCAACGCGCGTAGAAACAGCAGGAAGTGCGGTCCGCGAAGGTGGCGACGGAAAAGGACGTGCCGCATACGATGAGCCGCATGGGTGACGTACTGGCGGGTTTTCATGCCGTCTGGGAGTTCGAGTCCGACTCCGTGCTCATCCGCTACGAACGGGGGATTCGAACACCAAAGTTGTTCCAGGCGCTCGGCGAGCGGCGGATCCCGCTGTCCGCGCTGGAGGAGGTCACGCTCGCCCCGGGCCGGCGCGGCACCCTCGTCCTGCGGCTGGTGCCCCGGGCGGGCGCGGATCCGCTCATGGAGGCGGCGGACGGGCAGCTGAAGGAGGGTTCCGACCCCTACCGGCTGGTGCTGCCGGCCGAGCGGGAGACCCAGGCGGCGTCCTGCGCGGAGGAGTTGGCGGCGCGGCTGACGGAGTCGGGCCCCGCGGACCGTTATCTGGTGGCCGCGCCCGAGGGGCCGCTCCAGTTCAAGGCGTACGACGGCAAGGCGACGTTCGACGGGACGTCGGTGCAGTTCCGCTGGTCCTGGACGGGCGCGTCCACGGCCAAGTGGAAGGCCGGCGACCAGAGTTACGCGGTCGCCGACCTCAGCGGGGTGGAATGGCGCTCACCGGAGGCCCTGGAGGGGTTCCTGCGGCTGCGCGCCTCGGGTGCGGCGGCGGTCCCGGAGCCCGACCAGGACCCGGCGGCGGTGGTGTTCGGGCTGGGTTACGGGCCGGTGCACGAGTCGCTGCCGTTCGCCGCCGCGGTGCTCGCGGCCGTCCGTTCGCGGCGGCCGGTGCCCGCGGTGTCGCAGTGCCGTCGCGACCCCGCGGACATCGCCGAGCGGATCAGGCATCTCGGTGAGCTGCATCAGGCCGGTCTGGTGACCGACGAGGAGTTCACCGGCAAGAAGGCGGAACTGCTCGCGGAGCTGTGATCACTCCCGGCCCGCCGAGGTGAACGCCATGTCCGCGTACCGCTCGCCCGCCACCTTGCCCGCGATCGGCTCCAGCAGCGCCAGCTCGTCCTCGGTCAGCGTGATCCGGGTCGCGGCCACGTTCTCCGCCACCCGGCTCGCCTTGCGGGTGCCCGGGATCGGGATCACCGTCAGGGAGTCGATCGCGGCGCGCTGCTGGACCCAGGCCAGGGCGATCTGGGCGGCGCTCGCGTCATGGGCGGCGGCGATGGTGTGCAGGGGCTTCAGGAGCGCCGCGTTGGCGGCGGCGTTGTCACCGGTGAAGCGGGGCTGCTGACGGCGGAAGTCGTCGGAGCTGAGGTCCTTGTCCGCGTTGGCGAACGCGCCCGTGAGGAAGCCCCGGCCGAGCGGCGAGTACGGCACCAGCGCGACGCCCAACTCCCGTGCGGCGGGCACGACATGCGCCTCGATGTCCCGGCTGAACAGGGACCACTCCGACTGCACGGCCGCGATCGGGTGCACGGCGTGCGCGGCGCGCAGCTCCTCGGCGGTGACCTCGCTGAGGCCCAGCTGCTTGACCTTGCCCTCGCGCACCAGCTCCGCCATCGTGCCGACGGTCTCCTCGATGGGCACGTTCACATCGCGGCGGTGCATGTAGTAGAGGTCGATCTCGTCCACGCCGAGCCGCTGGAGGCTGCCCTCGACGGCCTCGCGGATGTACGGGGAGTCGTTGCGGATGATCCGCTTGGTGGGGTCGTCCTTCGGGATGGACAGGGCGAACTTGGTGGCGATCACCACCTCGTCGCGGTGGGCCCGGAAGAACGGGGCGAGGAACCGCTCGTTCTCCCCGGCGCCGTACGCGTCGGCGGTGTCGTAGAGGGTCACGCCCAGTTCCAGCGCCCGGTCGAGGGCGGCGCGCGCCTGGTCGGTGTCGGTGCGGCCGTAGCCGAAGCTCATGCCCATGCAGCCGAGTCCCTGCACACCGACCTCGGGCCCCTGCGCTCCCAGGCGGGCCGTCGGAATCCTGGTGTCGGTCATCGTGTGTTCCCCTCAGTGGCGTAAAAATCGATCTTGCGGTCGAGCACGGCGAGCGTGTCCCGCAGCTCCGCGATCCGGCCGAGCACGTCCCGGCGGGTCCGCTCCAGCAGTTCCTGCCGCTCCCGGTAGGTCCCGGCGCCCTCGCGCACCAGCTCCGCGTACCTGACCATGTCCGCCACCGGCATGCCGGTCAGCCGCAGCTTGGTCACCAGGTCCAGCCAGTCCAGGTCGCGGTTGGTGTACCGGCGCTGGCCCGTGTGCGAGCGGTCGACGTGCGGCATCAGGCCGATCCGTTCGTACCAGCGCAGCGTGTGCGCGGTCAGGCCGGTGCAGGCGACGACCTCGCTGATCGTGTAGCGGTCCTGGCCGTCCGGGCGCGGGTGGCGCGGGGGCCGGGCGGAGCAGATGTCGGCGGGGTGTGAGTCCTCAAGGGTCGCAGGCGTGGTCTGCATCACCGTCATGCCTCAACGCTATGACCTTCGAGTGCACTCCAAGCAAGCCGGGCCGGTAAGAAATCCGCGGGACCGGGCGCCGGGTGGCTGGATAGCGTGCGGGGCATGAGTCTCGCACGCCGGGCCGGGCCCGAGGACGCCGCCGAAGTACTGCGCCTGCGCCAGGTCATGATCGATTCGCTGGGCAGGCCGGGTTTCACCGGGGAGACGGGCTGGCACGCCGAGTCCCTGCCGCTGCTGCGGAAGCGGCTCGCCGGGGGCGAGGGGGACGCCGACGGTGACTTCGGGGCGTTCGTCGTCGAGTCGCCGGAGCGGCCGGGCGGGCTGGCCGCGCTGGCGGCGGGCACCGTGGACTACCGCGTCGGCACCCCGCACAACCCCCGGGGCCGGGTCGGCTACGTCTTCAGCGTGGCCACCGACCCGGACGCCCGGCGCCGGGGCTACGCGCGGGCGTGCATGGACGAGCTGCTGGCCTGGCTCCGGGCGCGGGGCGCCGGACATGTCCTGCTCACCGCCTCGCCGGACGCCCAGCCGCTGTACGAGTCGCTGGGCTTCACCCGGGATCCGGACCCGTCGATGCGGCTCATGCTGTGAGCCGCATAGGCTCGACGGCATGTCGTTGAACAGCCTGGCGTCGATCGAGAACTGGCCCGTGCCCACCGCGGCCGCGGGTGTCGTACGAGCCGACGGGACCGTCCTCGGGACGCACGGACCCCTCGCCCACCGCTTCCCCCTCGCCTCCGTCACCAAGCCGCTGGCCGCCTACGCCGCGCTGGTGGCCTACGAGGAGGGGGCGATCGAGCTGGACGAGCCGGCCGGGCCGCCCGGGGCGACGGTGCGGCACCTGCTGGCGCACACCTCCGGCCTCGCCTTCGACGAGCACCGGGTGATGGCGCCGCCCGGGGAGCGGCGGCTGTACTCCAACGCCGGGTTCGAGCAGCTCGGCGACCACATCGCCAAGGCGACGGACATCCCGTTCGCGCACTACGCGCGGCAGGCGGTGCTGGAGCCGCTGGGCATGACGGCCACCTCGCTCACGGGCTCCCCGGCGAAGGACGGCGTCTCGACGGTGGCGGACCTGCTGCTGTTCGCGGCGGAGGTGCAGGCGCCCCGGCTGCTGGACCCGCGCACGGTCGCGGCGGCGATGACCGTCCAGTTCCCGGGCACCAAGGGCGTGTTGCCGGGCTACGGCCATCAGAACCCCAACGACTGGGGCCTCGGCTTCGAGATCCGCGACGGCAAGTCCCCGCACTGGACCGGCGGTTCCTCCTCCCCCCGCACCTTCGGCCACTTCGGCCAGGCCGGCACCTTCCTGTGGATCGACCCGGGCGCGAACCTCGCCTGCGCCGCCCTCACCGACCGCCCCTTCGGCCCCTGGGCGATCGAGGCATGGCCGGTCTTCACCGACGCGGTGCTGGACGAGACGCGCGGCATGCGCTGATCAGCGCAAGGCGGTCCGGCCCGGTGACGCCGAGCGGTGGGCCGTCAGCCGGACAGCTCCCACACCAGCAGCTCGGCGGGCGTCACCGCGTCCGCCGCCAGGCCCTGCGCGCCGGTGATCCGGGCCGCGTCCCCCGCGCCCAGCTCCGCGCCGTCCAGCCGCACCGCGCCGCGCACCACATGGACGTACAGAAACGCCGCGTCCGGCACGGCGGTCCGCTCCCCCGCGCCGAGGCGGCGCACATGCAGCATGGCGCCCGCGGCCGGGACGGCGTACGGGGTGGCGTCGGCGATGCCCGGGACGATGTCGTACGACGGCTCGCCGCCCGGCTCCAGCGGGGCCAGCCACATCTGGAGGAAGGCCAACGGGCCCTGGCCGTCGTTGCGTTCGACGTGCCGTACGCCCGCCGCCGCGCTCAGGTGCTGGACGTCCCCCGCGCGCACGGTCCGCTCATGGCCCGCGGAGTCGCGGTGGGTCAGCTCGCCCTCGATCACCCAGGTGACGATCTCGGTGTGGCTGTGCGGGTGTTCGCCGAATCCGGCGCCGGGCGCGAGCCGTTCCTCGTTGCAGGCGATCAGCGGGCCGAAGCGCAGGTTGTCGGGGTCGTAGTGCGGGCCGAAGGAGAAGGCGTGGCGGGTCTCGATCCCGGCCGCCGGGTCCCCGCCCGGGTAGCGCTCGGCGGCGCGCCGTACGTCGATCACGTCCCCACCGTAGTCCCGTCCCCGGTGCGCGCGGGCCCCGGGTCACCGACCCGGCGACGCATGTTCCCGTCCGGATAAGGCACTCTTGTCCCCGTGCCCGAACCCGAATCCCACCCTGGTGACCCCGCAGCATCCTTCGTCCATACGCACGCCGCGACCCTGAAACGGCTGGAGAAGTCCTCCGGGAGTCTCGCCGCCCAGGCGATCGCGCGGATGGACGAGACCCTGCCGTGGTACCGGGCGATGCCCCCGGAGAACCGGTCCTGGATCGGGCTGGTCGCCCAGGCGGGCATCGCGGCGTTCACCGAGTGGTTCCGGCACCCGGACACCCCCCAGGCGATCTCCACGGACGTCTTCGGGACCGCGCCGCGCGAGCTGACCCGGGCGATCACGCTGCGGCAGACCGTGGAGATGGTGCGCACCACCATCGAGGTCATGGAGAGCGCCATCGACGAGGTGGCCGCCCCGGGCGACGAGCGCGTGCTGCGCGAGGCGCTGCTGGTGTACGCGCGGGAGATCGCCTTCGCGACCGCCCAGGTGTACGCCCAGGCCGCCGAGGCACGCGGTGCCTGGGACGCGCGTCTTGAGTCGCTGGTGGTCAACGCCGTGCTCAGCGGCGAGGCCGACGAGGGCGCCGTCAGCCGGGCCGCCGCGCTGGGCTGGAACTCCCCCGAGCATGTGTGCGTCGTCCTCGGCACCGCCCCGGACGGGGACAGCGAGCTGACCGTGGAGGCGATCCGGCGGGCGGCACGGCATGCCAAGCTCCAGGTGCTCACCGGCGTGCTGGGCAATCGCCTCGTGGTGATCGCGGGCGGCAGCCCCAACCCGCTGGCGGTGGCGAAGTCGCTGATCGGGCCCTACGCGGCGGGTCCGGTGGTCGCCGGTCCCGTCGTACCCGACCTGCTGGCCGCCACCCGGTCCGCGCAGGCCGCCGCGGCCGGGCTGAAGGCGTGCACGGCGTGGCAGGACGCGCCGCGGCCCGTGCTGGCGGACGATCTGCTGCCGGAGCGCGCGATCGCGGGCGATCCGAGCGCCCGTGAGCAGTTGGTGGAGGAGATCTACAGACCGCTGGGAGAGGCCGGCTCGGCACTCCTGGAAACCCTGAGTGTCTACCTGGAGCAGGCGAGCAGCCTGGAGGGCGCGGCACGGATGCTCTTCGTTCACCCGAACACCGTGCGCTACCGGCTCCGACGTGTGACAGACGTCACCGGGTGGTCGCCTTCGGATGTACGATCCGCGTTCACGCTGCGGATCGCGCTCATCCTGGGGCGCCTGGCCGACGGTGACCCCCAGGCATAGGGTTTTGTCGGAGGTCAACAAAAGCCCTTCATGTTCTTCGTCCCTGTCCCCACGGGCGGCCGTGCCCGTACCCAAGAGAGAGTGTGAGAGTGCTCGTACTCGTCGCTCCCGGCCAGGGCGCCCAGACGCCCGGCTTCCTGACCCCCTGGCTCGAACTCCCCGGTGCCGCCGACCGTGTCGCCGCGTGGTCGGACGCCATCGGCCTCGATCTGGCGCACTACGGAACCCAGGCCGACGCCGACGCGATCCGTGACACCGCCGTGGCCCAGCCGCTGCTGGTCGCCGCCGGGATCCTGTCCGCCGCGGCACTCGGTGCCATGCCGGAGATCGCGCCGGGCGCGGTGGCCGGGCACAGCGTCGGCGAGATCACCGCGGCCGTCTTCGCGGGCGTGCTGTCGGACGCCGCGGCCCTCAAGCTGGTCCGCACCCGCGGCCTCGCCATGGCGGACGCCGCCGCGATCACCGAGACCGGCATGTCGGCGCTGCTCGGCGGCGACCCCGAGACCTCCCTCGCGCACCTGGAGAAGCTGGGCCTGACGCCCGCGAACATCAACGGCGCGGGGCAGATCGTCGCGGCGGGCACGCTGGCGCAGCTGGCCGCGCTGAGCGAGGACAAGCCCGAGGGCGTGCGCAAGGTCGTCCCGCTGAAGGTGGCCGGTGCCTTCCACACCCGGCACATGGCCCCCGCGGTCGAGACGCTGGCCGAGGCCGCCGCCGGTCTCGCGCCCGCCGACCCCGGGATCCCCTACGTCTCCAACAAGGACGGCAGGTCCGTCACGTCCGGCACCGAGGTGCTGGAGCGGCTGGTCGGCCAGGTGGCCAACCCGGTGCGCTGGGACCTGTGTATGGAGACGTTCAAGGAGCTGGGCGTCACCGCGCTCATCGAGGTGTGCCCCGGCGGCACGCTCACCGGACTGGCCAAGCGGGCGCTGCCCGGCGTCAGGACGCTGGCCCTGAAGACCCCCGACGACCTCGACGCGGCCCGCGCGCTCCTCACCGAGCACGTCGACGCCTGACGCCCAAGGAGCCGTAGATGGCGAAGATCAAGCCCAGCAAGGGCGCCCCGTACGCGCGCATCCTCGGTGTCGGCGGCTACCGTCCGACCCGTGTGGTGCCCAACGAGGTGATCCTGGAGAAGATCGACTCGTCCGACGAGTGGATCCGCTCCCGTTCCGGCATCGAGACCCGGCACTGGGCGGGCCCCGAGGAGACGGTGGCCGCGATGTCGGTCGAGGCGGCCGGCAAGGCGATCGCCGACGCCGGTATCGACGCCTCGCAGGTCGGCGCGGTCGTCGTGTCGACGGTGTCGCACTTCGCCCAGACCCCGGCCATCGCCACCTCGATCGCCGACCAGCTCGGCACCGAGAAGGCGGCCGCCTTCGACATCTCGGCCGGCTGCGCGGGCTTCGGCTACGGCCTCACCCTGGCCAAGGGCATGGTCGTGGAGGGCTCCGCCGAGTACGTCGTGGTGATCGGCGTGGAGCGGCTCAGCGACCTGACCGACCTGGAGGACCGGGCCACGGCCTTCCTGTTCGGCGACGGCGCCGGCGCGGTCGTCGTCGGCCCCTCCAAGGAGCCGGCCATCGGCCCGACCGTGTGGGGCTCCGAGGGCGACAAGTCCGCGATCATCAAGCAGACCGTCTCGTGGGACCGCTTCCACGTCGGCGACGTCAACGAGCTTCCGCTGGACCGCGAGGGAAACATCAAGTTCCCCGCGATCACGCAGGAGGGCCAGGCGGTGTTCCGCTGGGCCGTGTTCGAGATGGCGAAGGTCGCCCAGCAGGCGCTGGACGCGGCCGGGATCACCTCGGACGACCTGGACGTCTTCATCCCGCACCAGGCCAATGTGCGCATCATCGACTCGATGGTGAAGACTCTCAAACTGCCGGAGCACGTCACGGTCGCCCGTGACATCCGCACCACCGGCAACACCTCGGCCGCCTCGATCCCGCTCGCCATGGAGCGGCTCCTGGCGACCGGGGAGGCGAAGAGCGGTGACACCGCGCTCGTCATCGGATTCGGGGCGGGTCTCGTCTACGCCGCCACGGTCGTTACCCTCCCCTAGGCACTCCGTGCCGGATCATGCGATCCGGCGGGGGGACAAATGCCACAAACCGTCTGGATATCGAAGAAGGAGCGCCTGACATGGCCGCCACTCAGGAAGAGATCGTCGAAGGTCTCGCCGAAATCGTCAACGAGATCGCCGGCATCCCGGTTGAGGACGTCCAGGTGGACAAGTCCTTCACCGACGACCTGGACGTCGACTCGCTGTCCATGGTCGAGGTCGTCGTCGCCGCCGAAGAGCGCTTCGACGTGAAGATCCCGGACGAGGACGTCAAGAACCTCAAGACCGTCGGCGACGCGACCGACTACATCCTCAAGCACCAGGCCTGAGCCACTCGTTGAGGCCCCACGGCCCGTCAGGCCGCGAGGCCGTCGGGCCGGCAAGGCCCCGCCACCCGGCGGTGGCGCCGTAGATTCCCGCATCCGTTGGAGAAAGAATTCCCGTGAGCCCGACCAATCGCACCGTGGTCGTCACCGGTATCGGCGCAACCACACCGCTGGGTGGCGACGTAGCTTCGTTCTGGGAGGCCCTGGTCGCCGGTGAGTCCGGTGTCCGTCTTCTGGAAGAGGAGTGGGCGGCGGACCTGCCGGTCCGCATCGCCGCTCGTATCGCCGTCGAGCCGGGTGAGATCATCCCCCGGCCGCAGGCCCGCAAGCTCGACCGCTCCGCGCAGTTCGCGCTGATCGCCGCGCGTGAGGCGTGGCAGGACGCCGGCTTCACCGCGCGGGCCGGCGCTGTGACATCAGACGCTGACGCGTCGGGCACGTCCGTCAACCCCGACCGCCTCGGCACGGTGATCGCCTCCGGCATCGGCGGTGTGACGACGCTGCTGGACCAGTACGACGTGTTGCGGGAGAAGGGCGTACGCCGCGTCTCCCCGCACACCGTGCCGATGCTCATGCCCAACTCCCCGGCGGCCAACGTCGGTATCGACCTGGGCGCCCGCGCCGGCGTGCACACCCCCGTGTCGGCCTGCGCCTCCGGCGCCGAGGCCATCGGGTACGCGATCGAGATGATCCGCACCGGGCGTGCGGACGTGGTCATCGCCGGTGGCACCGAGGCCGCGATCCACCCGCTGCCCATCGCCGCGTTCGGCAACATGATGGCGATGTCCAAGAACAACGACGACCCCTCGGGCGCGTCCCGGCCCTTCGACACGGGCCGCGACGGCTTCGTGCTCGGCGAGGGCGCCGGTGTGGTCATCCTGGAGTCCGAGGAGCACGCGAAGGCCCGCGGCGCCCGGATCTACGTGGAGGCGGTCGGCCAGGGCATCTCCGCCGACAGCCACCACATCACGCAGCCGGAGCCCTCGGGCAACGGCATCGCGCAGGCGCTCCAGAACCTGCTGGACAGCACGGATCTGAAGCCGGCCGAGGTCGTCCACGTCAACGCGCACGCCACCTCCACCCCACAGGGTGATGTCGCCGAGATCAAGGCGCTGTGGAAGGTGTTCGGCGACGACGTCGAGCACATGGCGATCTCCGCCACCAAGTCGATGACCGGTCACCTGCTCGGTGGCGCCGGTGGCATCGAGACGGTGGCATCGATCCTGGCGCTGGTGAACCGTACGGCGCCCCCGACGATCAACGTGAAGGACCTCGACCCCGAGGTCAACGCGGACGTCGTGGTCGGCGAGGCCCGGCAGCTGCCGGAGGGCCGGATCGCCGCGCTGAACGACTCGTTCGGGTTCGGCGGCCACAACGTGGTGCTGGCGTTCCGCACCATCTGAGTACGCGACGAGAAGGGCCCCCACCGGCTGGTGGGGGCCCTTCTCGTGTACGCGGAACACACGCGGGATGCACACGAATGCGCGCGACCGAACGCGACCGTGCTCAGACCACCTGATGCAGCCACCGCACCGGCGCGCCCTCCCCGGCGTACCGGAACGGCTCCAGTTCGTCGTCCCACGGCTTGCCGAGCAGTTTGGCGATCTCGGCCGCCAGGTCGGTCTCCTCGCGCTGGGAGCGGGTGAGCGCCGCGCGCAGCCGGTCCTCGGGGATGAGGATGTCGCCGTGGATACCGGTGACGGCGTGGAAGATGCCCAGGTCGGGGGTGCAGCTGTAGCGCTCGCCCTCGGCGGTGGCGCAGGGCTCCGCGGTGACCTCGAAGCGCAGCAGGTGCCAGCCGCGCAGCGCGGAGGCCAGCTTGGAGGCGGTGCCGGGCCGGCCCTGCCAGGAGAACTCCGAGCGCCAGGTGCCGGGGGCCGCGGGCTGCCGGATCCAGTCGAGGTTGACGCGCGTGCCGAGCACCCCGGCGACGGCCCACTCGACGTGCGGGCACAGCGCGCGCGGCGCGGAGTGCACGTACAGAACTCCACGTGTCGTCACCGGAACCTCCGGGCAGAGCGGGACATCTTGCTGGCTTGCCGGCGGCTGTGGCACCACGACCGCGCTGATGGCGAGGCTACCTTGCGGCGGGGCAAGGAGTGTGACGTACCGTCGGTCCCGGTGCCAGGAATCCTTCACCATTCACCCAGGGGGACGCTTGTACGGGCCCCGTTCGTTCCAGCGGACCCGGCGCCGGGAACCCTCGCACGTTGTTATGGGGGAAAGCACCCGACTTCGAACGAGGAGAGCACCAGGAATGCGGAAGCGAAGCCACCGGGCGCGGCTCGCCCTGGCCGTGGCGGCGGCCACCGTGCTGGGCGTCGCCGGGTGCGACGCCCAGGGCTCGCCCACGGCCCGGGCCACCGGGGCGCGGGCCGCCAAGGCGCCGGTGTGGAACCGCAGTCCGGCCTCGATCGCCGCGGTCGGCGACTCCATCACCCGGGGCTTCGACGCGTGCACGGTGCTGTCCGACTGCCCCGAGGTGTCCTGGGCGACGGGCAGCGACGCCCAGGTGGAGAGCCTGGCGATGCGGCTCCTCGGCGCGGCGGGCGCGGCCACGCACAGCTGGAACTACGCGATGACGGGCGCCCGAATGGCGGATCTTTCGCAGCAGATGGCCGACGCGGCGAGTCGCGACCCGGAACTGGTCACCGTGCTGGTCGGCGCGAACGACGCCTGCCGCTCCTCCACCCGGGCGATGACCTCGGTGGCCGGCTTCCGCGCGGACTTCGAGGAGGCCCTGCGCACCCTGCGCGCGGCCGCCCCGAAGACGCAGGTGTACGTCGCGAGCGTGCCGAATCTGAAACGGCTCTGGGAGCAGGGCCGGGGCAATCCGCTGGGCAAGGAGGTCTGGAAGCTCGGCATCTGCCCCTCGATGCTGGGTGACGCCGACGACCTGGGCGAGGCGGCCGGGCACCGGCGCGATCAGGTCGAGGACCGGGTGGTGGCGTACAACAAGGTGCTGAAGGAGGTCTGCGCCACCGACCGCCGCTGCCGCTTCGACGGCAACGCGGTGTACGACTACCGCTTCGACACCGACCAGCTCAGCCACTGGGACTGGTTCCACCCCAGCAGGGACGGCCAGGCCCGGCTGGCGTCGATCGCCTACCGGACGGTCACGGCCGCCGGTCCGGTGGCGTAGCGCCCGACCCGACGCCGTCGGCCTCGCCGTCGCTCTCGCCCTCGTACCGGGCCAGTTCGGCGGCCAGGCGGCGCATGACCGTGCGGTTGGCGCGGCGCATCGTGGCGCGCACGACGGGGGCCAGCAGGCGTTCGGGCAGCGGTGCGCACAGCCAGGTGTAGGTGAAGGAGACCCGGCTGCCGCCGTCCGGGAGCGGGGCGATGGTGTATATGCCGTGGGCCTGGCGGCGGCCGCCGGCGCTGACGTTGTGCTCGACGATGCGGTGCGGTGGCTCGGAGTTGATGACCTCGATGCCGACCTCGGTCCGGGTGCCGCCCAGGGCGGCGGTGACGGTGGCACGGGCGCCGAAGCCGCGGCTCGGGCCGCTGTAGCGCCAGTCGGTCAGATAGTGGTCGGTGAACCGCTGGTGGTGGGCCATCACTTCGAGGAAGTCATGGACCCGCGCGGGCGGGTACGGAACCTCGGTCGACACGGTGACGGGTCGCATGAACGGCACGCTACAGAGGACCGCGCCGGTCACCTAGGGTTTCGACATGAGCGAACTCTTCGGCACACTTCCCGACGGCACCGAGGTCCACCGCTGGACGCTGGAGCGGGGCGGGACGCGGGTGGAGGTCCTGACGTACGGCGGGATCGTGCGCTCCATCGAGGTGCCGGACCGGGAGGGCCGGACGGCGGGCGTGGTGCTCGGGTTCGCCGGTCTCGACGGCTATCTCGCGCATCCGGAGCCGTATCTGGGCGCGTTGATCGGGCGGTACGCCAACCGGCTCGCGGGGGCGCGGTTCCCGCTGGACGACGTGGTGTACGCCCTGGAGCCGAACGAGGGGCCCCATGTGCTGCACGGAGGTGCGCGCGGGTTCGACAAGCGGGTGTGGGAGGCGACGGGCACCGAGCACGGGGTGCGGCTCGCCCGGGTGAGTCCGCACGGCGAGGAGGGCTTCCCCGGCCGGCTCGACGTGGCGGTGACGTACACGCTGGACGCCGACGGCGCGCTGCGGATCGCGTACGAGGCGACGACGGACGCGCCGACGGTGGTCGCGCTCACCAGCCACGGCTACTTCAACCTGGCGGGTTCCGGGGCGGGTTCGGCGGCCGGGCACGAACTGCGGCTGGCCGCCTCCCGGTTGACGCCGGTCGGCGAGGATCTGATCCCCACGGGCGAGCTGCGCGAGGTGGCCGGATCGCGCTTCGACTTCCGCGTTGCCCGCGAGGTGGGCACGGGGTACGACCACAACTTCGTGCTGGACAAGGGGGTGAGCCGGGTACCCGAGCAGGTCGCCGAGCTGCACGACCCGTCCTCCGGCCGCACCCTCACCGTCTCGACGACCGAGCCCGGCCTCCAGCTCTACACCGGCGACCATCTCCCGGCGCCCTTCGCCCCCTGCGCCGGGATCGCCCTGGAGACCCAGCACTTCCCGGACTCCCCGAACCAGCCGGGCTTCCCGTCCACGGTGCTGCGCCCGGGCGAGGTGTACCGGTCGGAGACGGTGTACGGCTTCTCCGCGCGCTGACGGCGCCCCGCGGGTGTCCCCCGGCCGGCGCCGGCCGGGGGACACCGGTGCTCACGCCGTGGCGGTCCGCCCGGTGATCGGGCAGGTGCCGGCCGCGGCGGCGCCGAAGGCGGCGGTGTGCGCGGGTGCCGTGCCGCCGATCTGCTGGAGGATCTCCTTCGAGAGCAGGTCCTCCCTGCCCTTGAGCGCGTCCGCGACGTCGAGGGCGGCGTTGAAGACCATCTCGGCGGCCACGTTGTCCTGGACGATGCGGGCCAGGTTCTCCAGGGCCACGCCGATCGGGTCGGCGGGGGTCTCCGCGGTCGGCAGGTCGATGAGGTGGGTGTTCACCTTGGCCTGGTTCATGGTGCGCCGGATGATGATGGACGCCTGGTTGAGTTCGGCGGTGGTCCAGATCGACAGCACCATGACGTACAGGTCGCTCCACGCCTGCTCGCCGATCCGCGCCCGCCACCGCTTCATCAGCGCTTCGATCCCGGTGATCTGGGCGGTGGCCGCGGCGGTCATGTTGACGCGGATGGACGGGTACACGGTGGCGGCGAACTGGTTGAAGGCCACCATGTCGAAGGACTTGGCACCGACGGCGGTGTCGATGAACTTGATGGCCTCGGTGAGGATCTTGTTGCTGGAGGCCGCCAGATCGGTGGGGAGGTTGGCGGTCGGCAGCTTGGTGCGGGCCGTGGCGAGGGTGCTCCGGAAGGCGGTCAGCGGGGTGATCCAGCCGGTGTCGCCCGCGGGCTTGAAGGCGACCATGTCCAGGTCGTGCGGGTCGATGCGCTCGGAGTTGGCGATGTTCGGCACCTTGTCGCTGAGGTAGGCGGCGATGACCGAGTAGACGCCGAGGGGGACATGGGCGATGGACTTGGCCAGTTCGAAGTACTCCGGCACCGGGTCCACCGTCTCGACCTGCGCCCCCTTGTCGATCAGGGTGAAGCGCCCGCCGACGGCGTTGTTCTGCACGACGACGACCGGGCTGAGGTGCTTGGTCAGTTCGGACTTGAGGGACGCGTAGTTGGCGCGCATCCCGGCGTTGACATTGCGTATCGCGTCCCGTGCGGCCTTCTCGTCGGTCGCGCCGGCGGCGCCGGTCGCCGCCGACGCGCCGGTGGCCGCCTGGGTCTCCATGAGGAGGGTGGCTGCGCCTACTGCGGAAACGGTCCCCAGAAATCCTCTGCGAGTGGTCATGCCCCGTCTTTCCGTGATGAGTGGTCGTGCTCCTGTGGGGTGGGGGGAAAGATGTGGGGGGAGTTCTCGGGGGGTGGTGCACCGGCGAGGGGGGAGTCGCCGGGGCCATGGGGGTCTCCACGGCCCCGGCGGCGGACGTCTCACCGGGTCGGACCGGATCGGGCCGGGTGTCGGCCGGATCGGCCCGGGTCGGGTCAGGTCAGCTCAGGCCAGGTCAGGTCAGGGACTTCTGGGTGGGTACGACGACCCCGTAGAGGTCCTGGACCGTGGCGAGGGCGGCTTCGTGGACCTGTCGCGCGGGGATGCCCTCCGGGTCGCCCTTCAGCGGCAGCGGCCGGGTGGCCGAGGCGTCGGCGACGACGGTCGGGTGGTATCCGGCGAGGAACGCGCCCTGGGTGGTGAACAGGACGCACATGTTGGTCATGAAGCCGGCGACGATGACGTTCTTGCGCCCGGCCTGCTTCACCTTCTGGGCGAGGTCGGTGCCGTGGAAGCCGTCGGGGACGGACTTCTCGACCACCGGCTCACCCTTGGCGGGCTTGAGCTCCGGGACGATCTGCCCGGCCTTGGACTTCAGGTCGTAGCCCTTGTCCACGATGTGGATGACCGGGGTGCCCGCCGCGCGGGCCCGGTTCAGCAGGGCCTTGGCGTTGGCCAGGGCCGGCTTCCAGCCGTCGAGTTCCATCACACCGTCGGTGTAGGTGTTCTGGTAGTCGACGAGGATGAGCGTCGCGTCGGAGAGCGTGGCCGGGGTCTCACCGAGGCCGTTGAGCGTGCGCAGCGTCGTGGTGTCCTTGGCCACGTTCGTCCGGGCGGCGGGCGCGGCGGACTCCTTCTTGGGGGAGGCGGAGTCCGAGTCGGAGCCGCAGGCGGCGAGCGTGGCCGTGAGGAGGGCGGCGATGCCGAGTGCGGCGGTACGGCGTGTCGCGTTCATCAGCCGATGTCCTCCTGACCGGCTACGACGACCCCGTACAGGTCGGCGATGGTGGCCAGGGCGCTGAGGTGCACGCCGTGGGCGTCCACCTCCTTCCCGGCGACCGGCAGCGCGCGGGTGGCGCAGGCGTCGGCGACCACGGTGGGGCGGTTGCCGCGCAGGAAGGCGCCCTGGGCGGTGAAGGCGACGCACATATGGGTCATGAAGCCGGCGATGACCAGGTCACCGCGGCCGGCCTCGTCCACCAGCCGCCCCAGGCCGGTGCCGTGGAAGGCGTCGGGGGCCTGCTTGACGACGACGGACTCGCCGTCGGCCGGGGCGACGCTCGGGTGGATCTGCCCGATCTCGGCGCGGATGTCGTAGGGGGTGCCCTCGCCGCCGTCGTTGACGACGTGGATGACCCGGGTGCCCTCCCGGCGGGCGCGCTCCAGCAGCCGGGCGGCCGCGTCCAGGGCGGGCTGCCAGCCGTCCAGCTCCATCACACCGGTGGTGTAGGTGTTCTGGTAGTCGATCAGGACCAGCGTGGAGTCGGCGAGCTTCGGGGGCGTCTCGTCGAAGCCGTTGAGCTGACGCAGAGTCGTTCTGGGCATGGCAAACCACCTGGGGGGGTCGGGAGTTGGGAGGCGGCGCGCCGGTGCGGCGGCCTGTGCTCCAGACGCTATGGCCCGTTCCCATACGTCGGCAATGACGTCTAGCATGCAGAAACCGACATCGTCGTATTCCGTTGCCCGGGGGGCCTGTGCACACCGTCGACCAGCTGATCGTGATCGTCCTCTTCGACCAGGTGGACCTGCTCGATGTCACGGGGCCGCCGGAGGTCTTCCACCTCGCCCGCCGGGAGACGGAGGAGGCCGCGGCGTACGACGTCGTGCTCGCGGCCGAGACCCTGGACCCGGTCGTCACGGCCACCGGGGTCCGGGTGCTGCCCGATGTCACCTTCGACGCGCTGGCGTCCCGGGGCATCGACACCGTGATCGTGCCGGGGGCGGTCGAGGCCGACGCCGACGGCCGGCTGCGGCCGACGGTGGACCCGCTGGTCGTACGGCGGGTACGGGAGCTCTCGGCGCGCGCCCGGCGGACGACCTCGGTCTGCGTCGGGGCGCACATCCTCGCGGCCGCCGGGCTCCTCGACGGCAAGCGGGCCACCACGCACTGGTCGACCGCGCGGCAGCTCGCCGCCGACCATCCGGCCGTGGAGGTCGACGCCGACCCGATCTTCATCCGCCAGGGCGATGTGTGGACCGGCGCCGGTATCAGCGCCTGTCTGGACCTGTCGCTCGCGCTGATCGCCGACGACCTCGGCGAGGCCGTCGCGCTGCGGGTCGCCCGGCAGCTGGTGATGTATCTGAAACGGCCCAGTGGGCAGAGCCAGTTCAGCGTGCCGCTGGAGCAGGCGTCCCCGACCCGGCGGATCGAGGATCTGCGCCACTACATTTTGCGCCATATCGCCGAGCCGCTGACGGTCGCCCAGCTCGCCGAGCATGCCCACATCAGCGACCGGCAGTTGACCCGGATCTTCAAGAACGAGCTGGGCACGACCCCGCACGCCTATATCGAGTCGGTCCGTGTCGAACGCGCCCGCAATCAGCTGGAGTCCACCGACGCCACGCTCGAACGCGTCGCCGCCGCCTGCGGGTTCGGCACCCTCGACACCCTCGTCCGGTCCTTCCGCCGCAGGCTCGACACCACCCCGACGGAATACCGCCGCCGGTTCCGGACGACACCCGCCTGAAGTCCCTCACGGGACAGGCCGGTTCGGGCCGGGTGAGGGGGCGATCAGCGGTCCGTCGTCTGTTCCCGGGGGGCGGGCTCGGGTTGTTCCGCCGGGCCGGATTCCTCGCCCAGCAGGTCCCGCGCCAGCAGGGTCGCGCCGGCCACCGCTCCCGGCATCAGGAAGACGGCGACGAACGGGACCAGGAAGGCGAGGCCGAGCGGGGTGCCGTAGCCCCAGACCAGCAGGCGGCGCGAGCGCAGCAGGGTGAGCCGGGTGCGCAGGTCGAGGCCACGGCGCTGCAAGGGGATGGCGGTCAGCTCCTCCGCGAGGAAGAAGCCCGTCACGAAGAAGCCCAGCACCGGTATCACCGTCTGGCCGACGAACGGCAGCAGGCCGAGCGCGAAGAGCAGGACGCCCCACGCCGTCGCCCGGATCAGGACGCGGACGCTGTCGCGGGCCGACAGCCACAGCTCCCGCCAGAAGGGGAGCGCGGAGCGGGGTGCCGTACCGTCGGGCGACTCGGCGGCGTCGACCCGCTCCGAGAGGTTGTCGTAGAACGGCTGCCCGATCACCAGCGTCACCGCGGTGAAGGTGAGCACCGCGAGCAGCAGCCCGAGCGCGAACGTTACCGCCGTGAGGAAGCCGCGGAACAGCGTGCCCCAGGGGCTCGACCAGTGGTCCGCGAAGGGCGTGGCCCAGGTCACCACGCCCTCGCCCCATATCGCGAGGGCGACCAGCGCGGCCACGTAGAGGACCAGGGCTATCAGGCCCGGCAGCAGGGCGAAGCCGTACTGCCGACCGTGCCGGGCCACCCACCGCTGGCCCTCGACCAGGTACTTGAATCCCGCCCCTAGATCACGCATGGCGGAAACCTTACGCGTCGAGCATGCGCCGCAGCAGGTCCCGCAGGGTCCCCCGCTCGTCCGCCGAGAGCCCCGCCAGCGGCTCCCGGGCGAAGTGCAGCCCCTCCCGCAGATCGCGGGCCACCCGCAGCCCCTCCTCCGTGGCCGCGGCCATCTTGATGCGGCGGTCGGCGGGGTCCGGGCGGCGCTCGGCCAGGCCCCGGGCCTCCAGGCGGTCCACGATCCCCGTCACGTTCGACGGCTCGCACTTCAGCTTCTGCGCGAGTTTGCGCATGGGCAGCGGCCCGAGGGACAGCAGGCTGAGGAGCTTGGCCTGCGCGCCGGTCAGGGCGTGCTCGGCCGCCGCCTCGTCGTAGTCCGCGTGATAGCGCGCCACGACCTCGGCGATCAGTTCGACGACGTCCAGGGTCAGCTGGTCCGGACGGCGGGGATGCGGTGGTGCCATGCCCCCCAGCCTACCCCGTTACTTGACAACATGAAATATTCAGCCTAACCATTGTTTCAGGTAATGAAGTAAATGAAAGGCACCCCCGCGATGACGACGCACACCAACCGCGAATGGCACCTGCTCAGCCGCCCCGTCGGCTGGCCGAAGCCCGAGGACTTCGCGCTCGTGGAGACGCCCGTCCCGACCCCGGGCGAGGGCCAGATCCTGGTACGGAACACGTACCTCTCCGTGGACCCCTACATGCGGGGCCGGATGAGTGCCGCGAAGTCGTACGTCGCCCCGTTCGAGCTGGGCGAGGTCATGGAGGGCGGCGCGGTCGGCGAGGTGATCGAGTCCCGCGCCGAGGGGATCGCCGTCGGCGACCATGTGCTGCACTTCCTCGGCTGGCGCGAGTACGCCGTGATGGACGCGCGGCACGCCGTGCGGGTGGACCCTGAGGCGGCGCCCCTGTCGGCGTACCTCGGCGCGCTCGGCATGACCGGTCTGACCGCGTACGCGGGCCTGCTGCGCACCGCCTCCTTCAAGGAGGGCGACATCGTGTTCGTGTCCGGCGCCGCGGGCGCCGTCGGCAGCCAGGTGGGGCAGATCGCGAAGCTCAAGGGGGCCTCGCGGGTGATCGGCTCGGCCGGTTCGGACGACAAGGTGCGGCTGCTGGTGGAGGAGTACGGCTTCGACGCGGCCTTCAACTACAAGAACGGCCCGGTGTCGAAGCAGCTGCGCGAGGCCGCGCCCGACGGCATCGACGTGTACTTCGACAACGTCGGCGGGGACCACCTGGAGGCGGCGATCGGCTCCCTGCGCCGGGACGGCCGGATCGCCGTCTGCGGCATGATCTCGGTCTACAACGACACCGAGCCCGCGCCGGGCCCGCGCAACCTGGCGCGGCTGATCCAGACCCGGGGCCGGATCGAGGGCTTCCTCGTCAACGACCACCGCGATCTCCAGCCGCAGTTCGTGCGGGAGGTCGGGCCGTGGGTGGCCTCGGGGCGGCTGAAGTACCGCGAGACCGTGGTGGACGGCATCGAGAACACCGTGGCGGCGTTCCTGGGCCTGCTGCGCGGCGACAACACGGGGAAGATGGTCGTCAAGGCGTAGCCCCCCGCGCGCCGGGCCGCTGGGTGGGGAGGCGCGTCCCCACCCGCGGGCGCCGTCACCCGACGGCCGTCGCCGCCCGGTGCGCCGCCCGTACCAGCCGTTCGTTCTCCGGCGCCGCCCCGTGCGGGAAGGTGAACCGCCGCCGGACGTACCCGTACGCGAGCCCGGCGTGCGGGTCGGCGAACGCCTGGGTGCCGTTGGCGCCGCTGTGGCCCACGGAACCGGCGCCCAGGAAGGGGTACCAGAGGTCGGCGGTGGCCTGGAAGCCGAGGCCGAAGGACCGGTGGTCGCGGGTCACCAGGTCGTAGCCGACGGAGTGGATCCGGCCGAACTCGGCGACGGTGTCCGCCTTCAGCAGCGGCGCCTTGCCGTCGACCTCCCCGATCATCGCCGCGTACATCCGCGCGAGGCCCCGCGCCGAGGCGATCCCGCCCGACGAGGCGGGGCCCTTGGCGCGGATCAGCGGATCCTCGTACAGCCGCTCCAGCTCGGTCGGTTCGGCGCCGTGCCGGTTGAAGGCGATCGCCTCCAGGGTGTGCGGGCCGCGCGGTGAGGCGTCGAGGAGGGCCCGCCGCGCGGGGGTGGGGAGCGGTGGCAGGGCGGCGCGGAAGCGGGGGTCGGCGGTGGCCGGGAGGCCCAGGTGGAAGTCGATCCCGTAGGGGGCGCGGACCCGGTCCTCATAGAGGTCCTGGATCGTACGGCCCGTCGCGCGGCGCACCACCTCGCCCGTCAACGCGCCGATGACCAGCGGGTGGTAGCCGAACGCGGCGCCCGGGCGCCAGAACGGCCGCTGGTCGGCGAGGTGTTCGGCGATCGCGCGGTCGTCCGCCAGCTCCGCGCGGGTGAACCCGGCGTCCGTGCCGACCAGTCCGGCGCGGTGCGCGAGCAGGTCCCGCAGGGTCAGCTCGCCCTTGCCCTCGGCCCCGAACTCCGGCCAGTAGTACGTGACTTTGCGGTCCAGCTCCAGCGTGCCGTCCTGCACCAGCAGCGCCGTGACCAGGTGGGCCGCGCCCTTGGTGGCCGAGAACACGCCGTACAGCGCGTCACCGGCCCCGGTCCCGCCCGCCCACAGGTCCACCACGCATCGCCCGTGCGCGTAGACGCACACCTGGCCCTCGTAGTCGTCCCGTTCGCCCGCGACTAACGCGGCGAATTCCTCGTGTACCGCCTCGAATCCCTCGGCGACCGTGCCGTGCACGGCGATGTCCTGTGTCATCCGTTCTCCTTCAGAACCTGTCCCTGTAACGACACAACCGCCGCGAAGGCCCTTCGGTGTCATCGATGCCCCGAACGGCCGATGGCATGGGAGAGGCGCAATTCCGGCGGCCCTGATCAGGTGCACCACCACAGGAAGCGGTCGCAGGTGCGGGTCGGGGACGGCGCCGGGGGCGGTGCGGAGGTCGCGGGGGCGGTGCTGGGGGGTGCGTCGGTCGGCCGCGCCGTGGGCGGCGCGGTGGGGGCGGTGACGGGAGAGCCGGGGCCGGTGGTGGCGGGGGGTGGCGACGTCGTCGTACCGCCGGCGGAGGCGGCGGCGGGGGAACCGGAGCCGGTGGCCCCCGCGGCCGGGGACCCGCTCGCGGAGGCCGTCGCGCCGGAGGTCGCCGAGACGTCGGTGACCCGGGGCGGAGCGGTCGCGGGAGCCGAGGGGCCGGAGCTGTCGCCGTCGTCGGCCGAGGTGTCCTTGACGGTGGCCGTGCCGCCGCCGGTGAAGGGCAGCGGCGCGTCGGTGCCGAGTTCGGCGAAGCCGAGGCAGGCGGCGGCGAGCAGGAAACCGGCGGCGAGGAGGACGGTACGGCGACGCCGCCGCCGGTGGGTGGCGGCCTGACGGCTGCGCCGTGCCGCCCGGCCCCCTACGGGCACCCCTTCCGGGCGCCCGTCCCCTGGCCCCTGCGCGGGCTCCCCGGGCTCGGGCTCCCCTGACTCCGGCCCCACCGCCGCCGGAGCGGGTGTTCGCTCGGCCGGTGTGCCGCACCCCGGGCAGACCAGGGCGCCGTTGAGGTGCCGTCGGCACGGGAGGCAGTAGTCCATGACGCCCGGAAGACTAGGGTCGACGCGCGTCACGTTCCTAGGCACCGCTGTGAATGTTTGGTGCGGGATCGAAAACATTCTCGAAAGGCGCCGCCCCGCGCCTGGACCCGGTGAGCGGCGGAGCCGGGCTCACCTGTCCGGGGCGGGGCGAAGGGCGTGCTGCCGCCCGGTCAGGCGTGGGCGGGGACCGGCGGCTGCTCCACCGCCGGGGCGACCCGCTGGGGGCGCATCAGGAACAGGGCCAGGAGCCCGGCGACCAGGCCCACGACTCCGGCGACGGTGAAACCGGCCCGCAGGGCGTGCGCCGCGGCGCCGTGCAGGGCCTCGGCCAGCTCGGCGCGGCCGGCGGCCGGGGTGGCGGCCAGGACGTGTCCCGCGCCGCCCCCGGAGAGGGCCCGGCCGAGGGCGGAGCCGCCCTGCACATGGTGGTCGGTGAGCCACGCGGCCGACGAGGACGCGAAGACGCTGCCGAGGACGGCGATGCCGATGGCGTGGCCCAGCTGGCGTGCGCTGTTGGTGGCGCCCGCGGCCATCCCGGCGCGCTGGAAGCCCACCGCCGCGGTCGCCGAGGAGCCCAGCGTGGGCAGCGTGGCGCCGACCCCGACGCCGATCACCGCGTAGCCGACGATCAGCGCCGTCCAGTCGGAGCCCGCGCCGATCAGCAGGGTCTCGGCCAGGGCACCGGCGCCGATCAGCACCATTCCGCCGCCTATCAGCAGCTGCGGGCGGGCGCCGTGCAGGAAGCGGCCGACGACCAGCGAGGTGAAGAACGAGGCGACGGACAGCGGCAGTCCGGTCAGCCCCGCCTCCAGCGGAGTCAGGCCGAGCAGGGACTGCAGCCAGATCGACGTGTAGGCGAGCATCGCGAACGCCGCGACGTTCACCGTCAGCGACGCGATCATGATCCCGGTGAACGAGCGGCTGCGGAACAGGGACAGGTCGAGCATCGCGTGCGGCGAGCGGACCTGGACGGCCAGGAACACCACGAAGGCGACGACGGCGAGGGCGAACAGGCCCAGGACCGCGCCGGAGGTCCAGCCGTGCTCCTGGGCGCGGATCACCCCGAGGACGAGGGCCGCGGCGGCCACGGTGAACAGCGCGGTTCCCGTCCAGTCGGGCCGGCGCCCGGAGGTGGGCCGGTCCGCGGACAGGGCCTTCACCGCCAGCAGGACCGCGACCACGCTGATCGGGATGTTGACGTAGAAGATCCACCGCCAGTCGACGGCCTCGGTGAGCAGACCGCCGAGGACGGGGCCGACCGCGGCGGCGGCGCCGGAGACCGCGCCCCACACGCCGTACGCGGTGCCCCGGTCGCGCCCCTGGTAGGAGGCGTTCAGGAGCGGGAACGCGGTCGCGAACATCGCGGCGCCGCCCAGCCCCTGCACGGCACGGGCCGCGATCAGCAGGCCCGGGTTCGGCGCCGCGCCGCACACCGCGGAGGCGAGCGCGAAGGCCACGAGGCCGCCCAGGTAGACGCGCCGGTGCCCGGTCAGGTCGGCGAGCGCTCCCACCCCGAGCAGCACCACGGCGAGGGCCAGGGCGTAGGCGTCGATCACCCATTGCAGCGAGGCGAACGTGCTGTGCAGGGCGAGGGACATGTCGGGGAGGGCGACATTCACGATGGTGACGTCGATCAGCAGCATGAACGAGCCGAGACAGACCGCCAGGAGGGGCAGCCATTTACGCATGGGAACACGCGTCCTTTCCATTGGTACGCCCACCACCCTCGGCGACCACCGGACCGTGCTCCAAACCACCCTGACGCCTCGGTCCAAAACCTCCATACTCGACCCGCTCATGGAACGATCCGCTCATGCCCGACGCCATGGACCGACAGATCATCCGCGCCCTGCAGTGCTCGGCGCGCGCCCCCTTCGCCCGGATCGCCGAGGCGGTGGGCGCCTCCGAGCAGACCGTCGCCCGGCGCTACCAGGCGCTGGTGCGCAGCGGTGTGGTCCGCGTCCACGGCCGGGTCGCGCCCGCCTCGTACGGGCAGGTCGAGTGGGTCGCCCGGATCGCCTGCCGGCCCGACCGGGTGGGCGCGCTGGCCGAGGCCCTGGTGCGCCGCCCCGAGGTGTCGTTCGTACGGCTCGCCTCGGGCGGCTCGGAGATCATCTGTCTGCTGCGCTCCTCGGCGGGCGACTCCGGGGACACCGTTCTCCTGAAGGAGCTGCCCCGCACCTCGGCCGTGCTGAACCTGCACATCGACATGATCCTGCACGACTTCGGCACCGGTCTGGCCGCCGAATGGAACGGCTACGGCGGCCGTCTGACGGCGGCGCAGCAGGCCCTGCTGACCGCCGGCGCCGCACCCCCGTCGGGGCCGTACCGGGAGATCACGGACGAGGACCGGCCGCTGCTCGCCGCGCTCGCCGAGGACGGCCGTGCCACCCATGCCCGGCTTGCCGCCGAGACGGGCTGGAGCAAGGGCCGGGTCCTGCGCAGGCTGGCGGCGCTTGAGGAGTCCGGCACCCTCGCCTACGACGTGGACCTGCTCCCCGAACTGCTCGGGCAGCGTCTCCACGCCACGCTCTGGCTCCGCGTCCCGCCGCACCGCCTGGAGGCGGTCGGCGAGGAGATCGCCGGGCACGACCAGATCGCCTTCGCCGGTGCCATCAGCGGGCCGCACAACATCATGGCCATCGCCATCTGCCGGGACACCGACGACCTGTACCGCTTCCTGACCCGGCAGATCGCGTCGATCCCGGACATCGGCGGCTATGAAGTGAGCATCCGCGTCCGCGGGTTGAAACAGGCCGGTTCCCTCATCACCGGGGGGCGGCTCACCCCGGCCCCGGGGCCCTACGCCCGCCCGAAGGGCACGGGCCGCGGTGAGCGGTCCCGCGGCTCGAAGGGAACATGACCGGCCGGGCTCCGTACACCGATCGGCGGTCTACGGGTTCTCCCACGCCGCCGGTTCCGCCGCCAGCGCCCGGACCGGGTCCGGCAACTCGCCCGACGCCAGGTCCCCGATCGTCACGCCCTCCAGGATGCGGCGGACGCCCGCGCGCAGGGCGATCCACAGCGGGAGCAGGGGTTCGGCGGTGCCGGTGTAGGTCAGGCCCGTCGGGCGTTCGCCGCGCACGGAGACGATCGGGCCGTCCACGCCCCGGATGACGTCGGCCACGGTGATCGCCGCGGCCTCGCGGGCGAGCCGGTAGCCGCCGCCCCCGCCACGCCGGCTGTCCACGACCCCGGCGCGCCGCAGATCGCCGAGGATCCCCTCCAGGAACTTGTGCGGGATCCCCTGCTCGGCCGCGATTTCCTCTGCCTTCACCGGGCCGTTACCCTGCCGTACGGCCAGCTCCAGTACCGCCCGTACCGCGTAATCCGCCCGTGCCGAGATCCTCATGGATCCATTGTGGGACGTCCTCGCGTGGAGAATGGCCGGAACCCGCGCCCCGTAAGATCGCCGGGAGGATCCACCTTGGCGCTCAGCAGACGTACCTTCAGTGCCCTGACCGGCTCGGCCGCGCTCGGCCTCGCCCTGGGCGGCAGCGGCGGCACCGGCGCGCCCTCGGCGTACGCGGCCCGCAGCGTGCCGACCGGTCCGGTGCCCGCCCCGCCGCGCGCGGACGGCGAGCACCACACCATCGGGTACGACCGCTACTCCCTGCTGGTGGACGGCAGACGGCTGGTCGTGTGGTCGGGCGAACTGCATCCCTTCCGGCTGCCGAGCCCCGCCCTGTGGCGGGACGTGCTGCAGAAGATGCGGGCGCACGGCTACAACGCGGTGAGCGTCTACGTCGCCTGGAACTACCACTCCCCCGCACCGGGCAGCTACGACTTCTCCGGCGTCCGCGACCTGGACCTGTTCCTGCGCACGGCCGCCGAGACCGGGCTCTACGTCATCCTGCGCCCGGGCCCGTACATCAACGCCGAGGTGGACGGCGGCGGTTTCCCCGGCTGGCTGACCGCGACGAAGGGCCGGGCCCGCTCGGCCGACCCGACGTACCTCGGGCACGTGGACGAGTGGCTGACGCGGGTGAACCGGATCGCCCGCGAGCACCTGTTCACCCAGGGCAGGGGCACCGTGCTGCTCTACCAGATCGAGAACGAGTTCGACGCGCGCGTGGACTCGGCGGACAGCCGCGCCTACATGTCCCACCTGTACAAGAAGGTGCGCGCCGACGGCATCGACGTACCGCTGTTCCACAACGACAAGGGGCGCAACGGGTACTGGACCCCCGGCTCCTTCGACACCGGTGGGGAGCGCGGCGGTTGGCTGTACGGCTTCGACGGGTACCCCTCGCCGTCCCAGACCCCGCCGGACTGGGGGACGTTCGGGCCCGGCGGGGCGAAGGGCGGCGCCAGCGCCTCGCCCGCCACGCCCGGGTTCGTGCCCGAGTTCGGCGGCGGCTGGTTCGACCCGTGGGGTGGTTCCTTCTACGACGGCAAGGGGTACGCCGAGGCCCGCCGCACCCGGGACTCCGCCTACGAGCGCCGCTTCTACCTGACCAACCTCGCCAACGGCATCACGCTGCACAACGTCTACATGACCTTCGGCGGCACCTCGTGGGGCTGGCTGCCCGCGCCGGTCGTCTACACGTCGTACGACTACGGCGCCGCGATCGACGAGGCCCGCAACGTCACCGCGAAGATCGCCCCGATGCACCAGCTCGGGCATCTGCTGCAACGTGTCCCCGACTTCGCCAAGCTGGACCGCGCGGCGGAGGTGCGCGCCAAGGGGCTGAAGGTCTACCACCTGACCAACCCGGACACCGGCGCCCATGTGTACATCGCGCGCAACGACACCGCCGAGCCGGTGGCGGCCGATCTGCCCACCGCCGAGGGCCACCTGCGGATCACCGTGCCGGGCAAGGACGCCAAGCTGCTGACCACCGGTCTGTCGCTGGGCAGGCGGAAGCTGAAGTACGCGACCGTGCAGCCGACCATGTGCCTGACCGCCGGGCGGCAGGACGTCGCCGTGTTCACCGGGCGCAAGGGCGAGATGGCCGAGCTGGTGCTGGAGTGCGACACCGACCCGGACGTCATGCGGCTGGACCCGGAGGCCGCCTGGGGCGTGGACGACTCGGGCCTGCATGTGAACGCGCCCCTCGGGCAGAGCGGACTGATCCGGGTGCTGGTGGAGAAGGGCGACACCGACACCCCGCTGCTCCTCCTCTTCGCCGACGACGCCACCTCCGTACGGCTGTTCCCCTACGACACCCCGTCCGGGTCCCTGCTGGTCTACGGCCCCCAGCTGCTGCGCCATGTCGAACTGCGCGGCTCCGAGGTCCACCTGACCGGTGACATCACCGACCCGACGAGCGTGGAGGTGTGGGGGCCGCGCGGCATCTCCGCCCTGGTGTGGAACGGGCGCGAACTGGCCACCCGGGTGACGATGTCCGGCAGCCTGATGACCACCGAGATGCTGCCCGCCGTGCCGGACGTCCGGCTGCCCGCGCTCGGCAAGTGGCGGATGTGCCGGGAGAACCCCGAAGTGGGCCCGAGCTACGACGACTCGACGTGGAAGGCGGCGGACAGGAAGACCTCGTACAGCACTTCGGCCGTCCCGGCGGGTCAGCCGGTGCTGTTCGCCGACGACTACGGGTTCCACTACGGGGACGTCTGGTACCGGGGTGTCTTCGACGACTCCAGCGGCATCGACGAGGTCGCGCTCGGCTACAGCACCGGCACCCAGGGCCTGTTGATGGCATGGCTGGACGGGGAGCCGCTGGGCACGCACCGGATGCCGGTGCCGGACGCCGCCACGATCCGCAAGGGGACCTGGTCGGACACGGCCGCCTTCCCGGTGCGCGACGCGCTGCGCTCCCCCGGCCGGCATGTGCTGTCCGTCCTCGTCCGGCGGATGCAGCACGACCAGGACGGAAAGTCGGACGACACCCACAAGGCCGCCCGGGGCCTGACGGCGGCGGTCTTCAAGGGGGCCTCGCCGAAGGTGAGTTGGCGCATCCAGGGCGAGGGCCGCCCCGACCCGGTGCGCGGGCCGCTGAACAACGGCGGTCTGCACGGGGAGCGTTCGGGCTGGCATCTGCCGGGGTTCGAGGACGGCGACTGGGAGTCCGTGGGCTTCCCGCGCGCCGAGCGGTATCAGGGAGTGACCTGGTACCGCACGACGTTCCGGCTGGCCGTGCCCGGCGATGTGGACGCCTCGGTCGGGCTGACGCTCCAGGACGATCCGTACCGGGCCTACCGGGCGCAGATCTTCCTCAACGGCTGGAACATGGGCCAGTACATCAACGACGTGGGCCCGCAGCACACGTTCGCGCTGCCCAACGGGGTGCTGCGGACGCGCGGCGAGAACACGCTCGCGCTGGCGGTGCTGTCCGAGTTCACCACGCTGGCGGGTCCGGGCGAGGTCCGTCTGACGCTGCTGGGGAAGGCCGCCGGAGGGTTGGTTGTGTCTTGAACCACGCCCCCGGGATCGCGTGACGCGGGCATATCCCGGCGCGTACGCTCGATGGGGCTTCGGCGACGAGGCACCGCGAGGAGTCGCGAGGCAGTCGTGGCGGATCGCGGGAAGCGGCGGACGGCGGGAAAGGGAACGGATGGGCATCGCGGGCGCGCGCCGGCGGGCGGCACAGCTGACCGCACGACTGCGACGCCCCGGCGGCTCCGGCACCGCCATGCGTTCCCTCGCCGGAGAACTGGCCGCGGCGGTCCGCGCCCGGCCCGAAGCACCCGCCGATGTACGGGGGTTGTGCCGGGCGCTGTGCGAGGAGATGAGCGCGCTGCGCGGCGGACGGCCGCTGAAGCTGCGCTTCGAGCGCTTCCCGGACGAGATCGAAGTGACCGGGCTGTGGGTGGAGTTCGCCGACTTCGACCTGGTCATCGTGGAGGACCGGGCCGAGGACGTGCAGCAACTGGTCATTCTCGGCCATGAGTTGTGGCATCTGCACGCCGGGCACCGGCACCATCACCTCGCCGGTGACGCGGCGGCCCGCGCCTTCGCGGAGGCGCCAGGCTGGCCGGAGACGGCGCTCACGGTGGCCGCGCGCAACGGCTCCCGGGAGACGGACGAGGCCGAGGCGGACGACTTCGGCCATCGGCTCGCCACGCTGTTCCGGTCCCGGCTCAGCGGGTCCGGGGACACCCCGCAGGACCCCTTGCAGCGTGCCCTCGGCTATCGCGGGCGGGGCGGAGCGGCGCGGTGAGCACGCTGGCACTGGATCCCTCGGTGCTGCTCGGCCGCCTGTACATCTCCTTCTGGATCCCGGCGGCGCTGCTGACCCTCGCGCTGCTGCTGAAGCTGCCCACGATCATCCGGCTGTGGCGGGACCCGCTGCTGCGCGCGGTCGGCGGGGTGCTCCTGTTCGCCTGCACGGTGTTCGTGTTCTGCGTGCCGTCGGTGATCCACCGGATGAACGTGCTCACCGGGGTGCCCAACTTCTCGGCGCCCTGGTGCTATTCGCTGATCACCGCGAACTCCGGGGCGGGGCTGCTGTTCATCGTCACCTGGCGCGACGGACATAACGGACGTGCCGGACGGTCGGCGCGCATCCGGCGGGCGATCTGGTGGATCGTCTCGGGCTACACCCTGGTGGTCCTCGCGCTGTGGGTGCTGTTCCTGCTGGCCGACGTGCCGGTGGAGCGGGTGCGGGACCTGGACACGTACTACGCCCGTACGCCCTTCATGCGCGAGGAGATCCTGCTCTATCTGCTGGCCCACACCGTCGCCTGTGCGCTGAGTTCCCGGGTGATCTGGGACTGGGTACGGGACCGGGAGCTGGACGCGTGGCTGCGCTGGGGGCTGCGGCTGCTGGGCGGCGGGTACGCGCTGAGCCTGCTGTACGACGCGGCCAAGGTGACGGCGGTGGTCGCGCGGTGGTCCGGCCGGGACCCGGACTGGCTCAGCACGAATCTGGCGCCGCCGGTGGCCTCGCTCTCCGCGATCCTGCTGGCGGCGGGCTTCATCCTTCCGCATGCCGGGCAGGCCCTGCACGACCGGTGCCGGATCCGGCGGGCGTACCACCGGCTGGGGCCGCTGTACCGGGTGCTGCGGTCGGCGACGGGTTCACGGCCGCCGTTCTCGCTGCGGGCCACGGGAGAGCTCCGGCTGATCCGCCGGGAGACGTACATCCGTGACGCCCTGCTGCCGCTCGCCCGCCATGTGGACACGGACCTGACGGAGCGGGCGTACGCGGCGGCGCTCGCGGTGGGGCATCCGGCGTCGCGGGCCCGCGCGGTGTCGGCGGCGGTGGGCGTCCTGGACGCGATCGAGAACGGCGGCGGGGCGGTGCGCGGGGACGCCGAGCCCACGGCGCTCCTGCGGGACATCGCGGCGATCTCCTCGGCGCTGCGGCACCCGAAGGACCTGGCGGCGGTCCGCGCGCTGTCGGCGGCGGCCCCGGCTCCGCCGAGCATCACCGTTCCGGAGTGACGCACCCGGCCGGCGCCGGTGCGTGTCCCCGCCCCCGGGCACCATGGATCCGTGACTCTCGATTTTCAGCTGGTGCTGCTGCGTCGTATGGCCGATCACCAACCCGGGCTGGTCGATGACGCCCGCAGAACGCTGGGCGTCTCGCTCGGGGAGATGCGGGAGGCCAACAAGCGCTGGCAGGCGATGGTGCGGTCGCCGAGGGGGCGGGGCGCGGCGGCGCGGTACCGGTCGGTCCTCGGGGAACCGGAGAGCGTCGTGCCCCGAAGGCTCGGCGACGTGGAGTGCGAGGCCCGCCGCTGGGCGCTCCCGCTCTGGCCCGACCTGCTCTTCGAGGTACTGGTCGGGCCCGACGGCGCCGTATGGAACGAATGGCTCGTACGGGCACCCGGCGCCGCGCCCGCCACCCCGCGCACCCTGGACGACCTCACCCCCTGGTCCTGCACCGTGGACGAGGTCGCCCGCGCCTTCCCCCCTGCCCGCCCCCTGGAGGGCACCGCCCCCACCCGCTGGGGCCTCGCCTTCACCGCGCCCGACCGGGACGGCGTACCCCGCGACATGGTCGCCGAGTTCACCTGGGGCCTGCTCCAGCGCACCGCACGGGTCGGATGAGGCGCCGGGCCCGGAGATCGGCCACGTTGTGAGGTGTTTGAGTACCGGCGTTCTGTCGGTGCGCTAGACCGTCGCCTCGGCGAGGATCGCGGCTGCCGTCCGGGGCAGGGAGTCCGGGTGCAGGAAGAGGAAGAGGTTCGGTTCGACCAGTTCGAGTTCCATCAGGCGGGGCGCGCCGTCCGGGCCGTCGGCGAGGTCCACGCGGGCGTAGAGGAGGGGCGCGGCGGAGCCGGGCACGGCCGCCAACGCCTTTTCCGCGACGGCGAGTTCGGCGTCGGTCGGCTGCCAGGCAGTCAGATCGGGGTGGGCGACCTTGTCGGCGTCGTAGGGGGTGCCGGGGGAAAGGACGGCGCCCTTGCGGCTCGCGTGCAGCAGACGGCCGTCGAAGAACTGGAGGGCGCGTTCGCCGGTGACGTCGATGCCCTTCAGGTAGGGCTGCACCATCGCGGTGAAGCCCTCGGCGTGCATCCGCGCGAGGTGTCGTACGGCCGTCTCGTGCTCGGCGGGCGTGTAGCGGGCGGCGAAGCGGGCGCCCGCGCCGGAGGTCGGCTTGATGACGTAGTCGTGGTCCGCGGGCAGGGCCGGGGCGCCGTCCTCGCCCGGGGCGACATAGCTCGTCTGGACGGTGGGGACACCGGCGGCGGCCAGCTCGCCCAGGTAGCGCTTGTCGAGGTTCCAGCGGATGACCTCGACGGGGTTGGCGATCCGGGTCACCCGGGCCACCCGCTCCAGCCAGGCCGTGAACTGCGCGGCGCGCCAGCTGTAGTCCCAGGTGGAGCGGACGACGACGAGGTCGTACGCCGCCCAGTCGATCCCGGGGTCGTCCCAGTAGGGGGCGTCGGCCTGAGCGCCGGCGTCGTTCAGCGCCCGCACCAGCACCGGCAGGTCCGCGTCCTTGCTCGGGGCGGTGCCGGGGTCGTAGGTGGCGAGGGCTATGCGGGGCACGGTGTGCCTCCCTGTCGTACGGCGTTCGAACACCCGCGAGGCTAACAAGCGGCGCGGAACCGGGACAGGGGGTTTGACCTTCACCTTCGGTGAAGCCCCAGCATCGGTGGTGGACGACGAGAGACGGGGACGCGATGGAACTGCTGACGATCGGGGCGTTCGCCAGGGTGAGCCGGCTGTCACCGAAGGCGCTCCGGCTGTACGACGAGCTGGACCTGCTGCGGCCCGCCCGGGTCGACCCCGGGACCGGCTACCGGTACTACGCCGTCGGGCAGTTGGGGCGGGCACGGCTCGTGGCCTGGCTGCGGCGGCTCGGGATGCCGCTCGCCGAGATACGCGCCGTGTGCGCGCTGTCACCGGGCGAGGCCGCGCGGGAGATCGGCGCGTACTGGGCGCGGGTCGAGGCGGAGACCGCGATGCGGCGGGACCTCGCGGCGTTTCTCGTCGACCAGCTGACCGGCACGCTCGACACATCGGGAAGGGAACCCATGATGATGCTGGAACTGAGGCACTCCGCGCGCACCGACCGCGGACTCGTCCGCCCCGCCAACCAGGACACCCTCTACGCGGGCCGCAGGCTGCTCGCCGTCGCCGACGGGTTCGGGCCCGCGGGTCTCGCGGCGAGCGCGGCGGCGGTGGAGGCGCTGCGGTACCTGGACGAGGCGGAGACGCTGCCCGTGGACGGGGAACTGGGGGAACTGGGCGTGCTCGGGGCGCTGGAGGACGCGGTACGGGCCGCGGGGCTGGCGGTGGCGGAGCTCGGGGGCGGTACGGACGAGGTCGGCAGCACGCTCACGGCGCTGCTGTGGACCGGGTCCCGGCTGGCGCTCGCGCACATCGGGGACTCGCGGGCGTATCTGCTGCGGGGCGGGGAGCTGTGCCGGATCACGCAGGACCACCGGGTCTCGCCCCAGGATCTGCTGCTGTCCAAGGCGCTGGCCGGTGGCGCGGATCCGGTGCCGGACCTGCGCCTTCAGGAGCCGCTGGCGGGGGACCGGTACCTGTTGTGCTCCGACGGCCTCACGGAGGCGGTGTCCGACGCGCGGATCAGGGAGCTGCTGGCGTCGGCGTCGGGGCCGGAGGAACTGGTGGCGGCGGCGTTGGCGGCGGGCGCGCCGGACAATGTGACGTGCGTCGTCGCCGACGTGTCTGTCGCGGCGGGGTGAGGGGGTAGGGGCCGCGGGGCCGGCGCCGTCACGGCGTCGACGCTCGGCGCTCGGCGCTCGGCGCTCGGCGCTCGGCGCTCGGCGCTCGGCGCTCGGCGCTGCCCCTGGCCCCCTTCGCCCACCCACCCGCCCGACTCGGTCGGCTGAGAGGCCGGACACGGGAACCGCGCACCCCCCGCATCGGCACCCGGCGCCCGCCCCCCTTTTTTGCCACCCCGCCGCCCGACTCGGTCGGCTGAGAAGCCGGACACGGGAACCGCGCACCCCCGCATCGGCACCCGGCGCCCGCCCCCCCTTTTTGCCACCCCGCCGCCCGACTCGGTCGGCTGAGAAGCCGGACACGAGGGACTGCACACCCCCTCATCGGCCCCGGCGCCCACCCCTCTTTGCCGCCCCGCCGCCCGAAACAATCCGCTGGGAGGCGCGCCCCAGGGACCGCAGCACCCACCACCACATCCCCGCCAGCCCCCCCCTTCCGCCCGCCCGCCAGAAGCAGTCGCTGAGGAGCTGCCCGCGGGGGCGGCACGGTCGTCCGCCGGTCGATCCTGGTGTAGGAAGGGGCTGAATGGTCGCGAGCGTGAAGGGGTGCGTGGGGTGTCGTCACTTTTTCCTGGGCTTGTCGGTGGGTCGCGGGAGCGGGCCGCGGTGGAGTTCGGCGGGCGGTCGTTGACGTACGGCGATCTCGCGGACGCCGCCGGGGCGGTGGCGCGGCGGGTCCGGCGGGGCGACCGCGTGGCCGTGTGGGCGACGCCCGAGATGGCGACCGTGGTCGCCGTCGTCGGCGTACTGCTCGCCGGTGCCGCCGCCGTGCCGCTCAACCCCAAGTCCGGGGAGAAGGAGCTGGCCCATATCGTCTCCGACAGCGCGCCGTCCCTCGTCCTCACCGCTCCGGGCACCCAACTCCCCTCATCACTGGGCGACTTGGCACGGGTCGATGTCGACGTCGACGCCCGCGCGGACTTCCCGCACCCCGAACTCCCGGACGACTCCCCCGCCCTCGTCGTCTACACCTCCGGCACCACCGGCCCGCCCAAGGGTGCCGTGCTCCCCCGCCGGGCCCTCACCTCCACCCTGGACGCGCTCGCCGACGCCTGGCAGTGGACCGAGGCCGATGTGCTGGTGCACGGGCTGCCGCTCTTCCATGTGCACGGACTCGTGCTCGGCGTCCTCGGCCCGCTGCGCCGCGGCGGCTCCGTGCGGCACCTGGGGAGGTTCTCCACCCAGGGCGTGGCCCGCGCCCTGACCGACGGCGCGACCATGCTGTTCGGGGTGCCGACGATGTACCACCGCATCGCCGAGACCCTCCCCGGCGACCCCGGGCTGGCCAAGGCGCTCGGCGGGGCCCGGCTGCTGGTCTCCGGCTCGGCCGCGCTGCCGGTCCACGACCACGAGCGGATCGCGGCGGCCACCGGACGCCGGGTCATCGAGCGGTACGGCATGACCGAGACCCTGATGAACACCAGCGTCCGCGCGGACGGGGAGGCCCGCGCGGGGACGGTCGGGGTGCCCTTGCCCGGCGTCGGACTGCGGCTCGTGGAGGAGGACGGCAGCGAGATCGGCGACCGCGACGGGGAGACCGTCGGGGAGATCCAGGTCCGCGGGCCCAACCTGTTCACCGAGTACCTGAACCGGCCGGACGCCACCGCCGCCGCGTTCACCGCCGACGGCTGGTTCCGCACCGGCGACATGGCCGTGCGCGAGCCGGACGGCTATGTGCGGATCGTCGGGCGCAAGGCCACCGACCTCATCAAGAGCGGCGGTTACAAGATCGGCGCGGGCGAGATCGAGAACGCGCTCCTGGAACACCCGGGCGTCCGGGAAGCGGCGGTCACCGGCGAGCCGGACGCGGACCTGGGCGAGCGGATCGTCGCCTGGATCGTCCCGGCCGATCCGGAAACCCCGCCGGGGGTGGCGGAGTTGGCCGACCATGTGGCCCGTCGGCTCGCCCCGCACAAGCGGCCCCGCGTCGTGCGCCACCTGGACATCCTGCCCCGCAACGACATGGGGAAGATCATGAAGCGGGCCCTCACCGCTACCGGCCCCGATACCGATACCGATGCCTGATCAGCGGCGCACCGCGCGCGAGGTGCTGGCCCTCGTCACGGACGACGGCGGCTTCACCGAACTCCCGGTCCCCGGACGGGAGTCCAGGCCCGACGGCCCGCTCGGCTGGCAGGGGTACGACGCCTCGCGCGCCCGCGCCGCCGAACGCACCGGCGAGGAGGAGTCCGTCGTCTGCGGCACCGCGACCGTCGGGGGCACCCGTGCCGTGCTGATCGCCTTCGAGTTCGGCTTCCTCGGCGGCTCCCTGGGCGAGCGCACCGGGGACCGGCTGGAGGGGGCGTACGCGCACGCCCGTGAACACCGGCTGCCCGTCGTGCCGTTGATCGCGACCGGGGGCAGCCGGATGCAGGAGGGCATGGTCGCGCTGACCCAACTCCAGCGGGTGGCCCGCCAGTCGGCGCTCACCCGGGCGGCGGGCCTGCCCCAGATCGCCGTGCTGCGCGACCCCACCACGGGCGGCGGCTGGGCCACCCTGGGGGCCGGCGCGGACGTCGTCCTGGCCCTCCCCGGCGCCCAAGTGGGCTTCGCCGGCTCCCGCGTCCGTCCGCCCGACGCCGACCCGGCCGCGTACACGGCCGAGGCCCAGCTCGCGGCGGGAGCGGCGGACGCGGTCGTACAGCCGGAGGACCTGAAGGGGCTCCTTGGGCGGTGGCTGCGGCTGCTGTCCGGGGCGGACGGCCGGACCCCGCCCGCGCCCGTCCCCGCGGCTCTGACCGCCACCGGCCTGGCCGCCACCGGCTGGGCCGCCGTCCAACGCGCCCGCTCCCCCGAACGCCCCCGCGCCCACGCCTACTTGGACGCCTACTTCACCACCCGCGTCCACCTCAGCGGCGACCGGTGCGGCGGTACCGATCCCGACGGCATCCTCTGCGGGTTCGGGGAACATCACGGTCGTACCGTCGCGTTCGCCGCGCAGACCGGTGCCGGGACGCGGCCCGCCGGGTACCGGACGGCCGCGCGGCTGATCCGGCTGGCGGACCGGCTCGGGGTGCCGGTGCTGACACTGGTGGACACCCCCGGCGCGGCCAACGACGCGGAGGCCGAGCGGCAGGGGGCCGGTGCGGCCATCGCCGAGGTGTTCGGGGCGGTGGCCGGGGCGCGGGTGCCGGTGACCACCCTGGTGATCGGCGAGGGCGGCTCCGGCGGCGCCCTCGCCCTGGCCGCACCGGACAACACCTGGGCCACGCCGGACAGTTACTTCTCGGTGATCGCCCCGGAGCTGGCGGCGGCCATCCTCAAACGCCCGAAGGAGGAGATCGAGCACACCGCCGACCAGCTCCGTGTCCGCCCTCAGGATCTGGTGGAGCTGGGGGTCATCCGGGGCATCGTCCGAAACTCCGGGCCGGAGAGCGCCCCCGCTACCTCACCCCCACCGCCCTGACGATCGTCTCCGAGACCGATCCACCCCTGTCGTCCCGCGCCGACGCGCGCAGCGAGACGGAGGTGGCCGCGCCCGGCACCTCCAGCGTCCCGTGCCACGACGTCCCGGCCCCGCGAAGAGTCACCGCCTTCCATGTCGCGCCCTCGTCGTACGACACCTCCAGCCGCCCCCCGCCGAGGGTGCCCGTCCCCGTGGCGCCCGCCATATAGCGCGCGCCCAGCGTCACCGGCAGCCGCCGCCCGCCGGGCACCGTGCCCGCGAGGTCGGTGTCCAGGCCGTAGGAGAGGTTGATCAGCGGCAGCGTCGTCGGACGGTCGTCCGGCGTCCGGGCCGACCGGAACGTCCACCGGGTGTGCCCCCGCGTCGTGAGCTTCCAGTGGTCCGCGTCGAGGGCGGTGTCGGTCACCACCTGGTAGGTGTGCTCGTCGGCCGGGGCGTCCCGGACGAACGCGGTCGAGCCGGACTCGCTGTCGGCGAGGGTGCCGTCCTGGTAGACGGAGGTGGTCTGGGTCATGCCGCTGTCGCCCCACACATCGCCGAACCCGGTGTGGTCGGGTCCCGAGTCGCCCCAGCCGGGCGTGTTCAGCTGGATCTGGTCCCCGGTGCGCTGCTCGCCCCAGCCGAGCCCGGTGCCGAGCCAGGGGTGCCAGACCGGCTGGAACCAGTGCAGTGGGACCCGGCTGCCGCCCCGGTAGCGGACCAGGCCGCCGCGCTCCTCCAGGGTGCCCATGCCGATCGTGACGGACTCGGTCCACAGCTGGCCGGGGCCGGTGGAGACGTAGTCCGTGCGCTCGGCGGGCAGGTCGATGTTCTCCTGGAAGCCGATACCGATGGGGAAGGTGTCGGTGACGGAGTAGCGGAACTCACCGCCGCTCGTCGGCCGTGCCGCGTGGAACGAGACGCGCAGGGCGGCGAGTTGGCCCGGCGAGGGGCGGTAGGTGAGGTCGTGGTCGGGGATCGACCCCGGGTGGCCCTCGGACAGGTCGTACACGTAAGGGGAGTCGGGGGTGCCGGTCATGTCGACCGTCGAGGACGCCCGCAGCCGGGCCGCGTCCGCCTGGTCCACCGTGGCGATCAGCAGCGGGCGGTCGGTGTTGTCGTCGTTGCCCCACCAGTCCATCAGCCGCCCCGGCGCGTCGTCCGTGACGAACAGCGCCTTGGCGCCCGCGTCCTGCGCGGCCCGCGCGAGCGCCGACGGGTCCGCGCCGTCGGCGAGGCGGGCCAGCACCGCCTTGCCCGCGGCGGAGGCGGGCACGGGACCGTCGCCGACGTCCACCAGGGGCAGTTTCCGTCGCCCGGAGGTCAGCGTGCCGCCCGGCTGGACCGTCGCCTCGCCGATCCCCTCGACCTCCAGCTGCGGCTTCGCCAGCCGCCACACCGTGCGGTACTCGAAGCTGCCCTGGGTGACGGGGGGCGTGGGTGCGGCGAAGACGCTGTCGTAGGTGAGGGGCACCTGGACCGCGCCGGACAGGTCGGCGCCGTTCGCGGCGCGGTCGTACTCCATCAGCAGCTGGTGGGTCTCGGTGCGGCGCGGGACCGCCGCCCTGATCTCGCGCAACCTGGTGCCGTCGAGGGTGACGTCGCTGTCGTGGTCGAGGGTGACCTCGGGCGCGGAGAGGAAGCCGAGGCCGAGCGAGTCGGCGCCGTGGCTGCCGTGCACATCGAGGAAGGAGGTGAGGGCGTAGGTGCCCGGCTTCAGGCGGAGCTGGAGGGTGCCGGAGTCGCCGACGTGGTCCGCCTCGGGGTCCGCGTTCCGGGCGAGCCGCTGCACGGTGAGGTCGGCCGCCGTAGGAGCGCCCGCCCGGTCCTTGACGTGGACCGTGAGGGTGTACCGCTCGTCCTCCTTGACCAGCCCGAACACGGTGTGCGCGCGCACCGCGCCGGTGTCGTCGGTGGCCACGATCTGCCCGCTGGTGGTGCCGACCCGCGCCGTGGAGCCGTCGCCGGTGACGGTGGTGGTCGCGGTGCCGTGCGCGGGGACGGTGAGGGAGGAGTCGGCGAGGGTGGCGACGCCGTCCGGGGCGCCCCGCGCCGACAGGGTCAAGTGGACCGGCCGGTCGGCCGAGTTGGTGTAGGTCAGGGTTCGGGTGACCGGCTTGTCCGCGGGGTAGGGCCAGCGGTAGAAGCCGAGGTCCGCGCCGCCGGTTGCGGTCACCGTGGCCCCCACGGCGTCCGGGACGCTCACCCGTCCGGCGCCCACCGTGTAGGCGGAGACGCCGAGTTGCTCGGACGTCGACATCAGTGCGTCCTTCAACTGCGCGCCGGTCCAGTCGGGATGCTCCTGCGCGAGCAGCGCGGCCACCCCGGCGACATGCGGGGTCGCCATCGACGTACCGCTCATGGTCGTGTAGTAGCCGCTGCCGTCGGTGAGTTGGGAGCGGGCGGCGAGGATGTCGACGCCGGGGGCGGACAGGTCGGGCTTGAGGGCGTCGTCGCCCGCGCGGGGGCCCGCGCTGGTGAAGTAGGCGGGCTGGTCGGTGGAGTCGACCGCGCCGACGGTCAGGGCCGCGTCGGCGGCGCCGGGCGAGCTGATGGAGGAGGGCGCGCCGGTGTTCCCGGCGGCCACGACGAAGAGCGCGCCGGTCTCCTCGGAGAGGCTGTCGAGGGCCTGGGACATCGGGTCGGTGCCGTCGCTCGGGTCGCTGGAGCCGAGGCTCATCGAGACGATCCGGGCGCGCACGTCCCGCGCCGCCCACTCCATCCCGGCGATGATCTGCGACTCGCTGCCCGAGCCCGCGTCGCTGAGCACCTTGCCGACCGCGAGGGTGGCGCCCGGCGCCACGCCCTTCTCCTTGCCGTCGGAGGCGGCGCCGCTGCCGCCGACGGTGGAGGTGACATGGGTGCCGTGGCCGTCGCGGTCGGCGACCTCCTCGCCGTCGATGAAACTCTTGGACACGCTGATCCGGTCGACCAGGTCGGGGTGGGTCAGGTCGGCGCCGGAGTCGAGCACGGCGACGGTGACGCCCTTGCCGGTCAGCCCCGCGTCCCACGCGGCCTGTGTGCCGATCTGGGCGTTGCTCTCGGCCATGTCGGCCTTCACGCGCCCGTCGAGCCACACCTTGTCGATGCCGTCACCGCGCGTGAACGACCGCCAGAACGCCCGCCCCTTGCCCGCCTCGACGGCCGCGCCGCGCAGGCTGGGCAGGCTCCGGGTGCGGGTGGTGCCGGCCGGGGCGGCGGCGGGGACGCGGGTGTCCTTGCCGTAGCCGACGATCAGCGGAAGGGAGGCGGCCCGGGTGTCGGTGAGGCCCTGCCGGATCAGCGCGCTCACATCGAACAGCCGCCGGTCCAGCTTCCCGGAGCGCAGGTACGGCAGCGCCTCGTCCGGTACGACGGTCAGCTCGCCGTCGCTCGTCTGCGTCCGTACGGCCCCGGTGGCGCCGGGCGGCCGCTCGACGGTGGCGGTCCGCTTGCCGTGTCCGAGGTCGGTGACGGTCACCTTGTCGCCGGTGACCAGGGTGACGGTCTTCGGGGCGGGTCCGGTCCGCTTCCCCGGCGCGGCCTTCACCACCGGTGTCACCCCCGGCGCGGCGACCGCCCCGGGTACCGGCACCGCGGCCAGCACGAGCCCTGCCGACAGCAGCGCCGCCCGGCGTCCGACTGGTCCTCTGGTCATCCACGCCCTCTTCCACGTGCTCGTTCAGTTGCTCGTTCAGGTGCGCGTTCGGGTCCGGATCGCGCGCCCGGAACGGCCGTTCACGACTGTCGTGTACATGCCTTTCGGGTCAGGGAAGAGTGTGGTGCGCGCGCCGGGAGCGCACAGGGGGCCGGGCATGGCGGGTTGTCACCGTGGCGGGTTCTCGCCACGCCGGAGCGATTGACCCGCCGGGGCGTAATGAGTGGGCCGGGCGAAGCGCCGTCCGTACCATGGGGGTTGCTCACGGATCTGCTACGGGACAGGTCTTCTACGAGGGGGAGCGAGCGGCGGCATGGACCAGCTGGTGGAGTTCACGACCGAGGACGGCGCGCTCGTCGTGGTGGAGGGCGCCGGTGTCACCCCCCGGCCCGGCACCCGGCTGGTCTCGCGCGGCGACGAAGTGGTGCGGGCGGCCCGCACCTTCGAGGGCGCGCTGGACGGGGTGCGGGCGGCGGCGGAGGCCGCGCTGCGGGTCTTCCGGGACGGCGCCCTGCGGCCCGACGCGGTGGAGATCGAGTTCGGCGTGAAGATGTCCGCGGAGGCCGGCGCGATCATCGCCAAGGGTTCCGCGGAGGGCCAGCTGGTCGTCAAGCTCCACTGGACACCGGGGAGTTCGGCGGGTGACGCGCTGCCCGCCGTGCCGGGTCAGGCCGCCGCCGGGCCGGAGTCCGCCGAGCGCCCATGAACAGTGCCGCCTGGCATGCCCGGATCCACTGCGGCCATGAGGTGGGCGCGGGATTCCTGATCACCGCCCGCCGGGTGCTCACCTGCGCCCATGTCGTGCGGTCCGGTGACCTGGACGCGGTGACCGTGGTGTTCCCGCACGCCAGGGAGCTGGGCGAGGTGTCCGCGTCGGTCGTCGCGCACGGCGGCTGGGCGGGCGGCCTCACCGACCCCGGTGACGTGGCCGTGCTCGAACTCGACCGGGACGTCCCCCTCACACCGGCCGGCTTCGCGCCACCGGAGGCCGCCTACACCGAGCCGCGCCCCCGGCTGGTCGCCTACGGCTTCCCGGCGGGCTACGACGAGGGCACGCTCGCCGAGTACCAGGCCGTGTCCGGGCAGTTGATCGCGGGCGAGTGGCTGGAGCTGGTGGCCTGGCAGGGGCACGGGCAGCCGATCGTGGCCGGTTTCAGCGGGGCGGCGGCGACCCTGCCGGACGGCCGGGTGGTCGGCATGGTCACCTCCGCCTCACAGGTGCCGGACGTGCGCAAGGGCCGGATGCTGCCGCTGGACGTACTGGCCCGCCACTGGCCGGAGTTGGGCGAGCTGGTGCCCACCCCGGGCCATCGCGCCGACGTCCTGCGGGAGTTGTACGAGCTACTGCGGAGCGCCCCGGGCGTCCTGGACTGCGATCCCGACCGGCTGTACGTGGACGCGGTGGGCGCCTTCGGGCCGCCGCTGCCCGAGGGCGGGTTCCCGACGCTCGGGGCGGCCGTCGCGTATGTGCAGTGGGAGGTGCCCGACCCGGCGGCGGTGGACCGGCTCGCGGGGCGGCTGCGGGAACTGGTGGGCGCGGGACCGGCACTCGCGCCCACCCCGCCGCTCGCGAAGAGCACGAAGGCCGCGAAGATCGTGCAGGTCACGCCGGTGGTCACGCCGGTGGCGCGGATGTCCCCGCCCTGGGCGCCGGTCGTCGTGGAGATCGACCACAGCGGCGCCGGTCCCGACCAGGTGACCGTGGAGGTGTCGGCGTACCGCGACGGCCAGCGCCGCCCGGTGGGCACCCGTCGGCTGCCGCGCTCGGGCGTACGGTCCTACGTCCAGCACCGCATCGACGAGGCCGTCGCCCATCTCGACCCGGACGCCGAGGAACTGGTGACCTTCGTGCTGCCCCGCGAGTGGCTCAACGAGGCGGTGGCGCACTGGGAGTGCGGCGCGGACGACAGCACACCGCTCGGCTGCGCCTACCCCCTCGTGGTGACCGACCGCGCCCGGCACCGCAGCAACCGGCTGCGGCACCAGCTGCGCAAGAAGTGGCAGAAGCTGGACGCCGGGCGCCCGGCACCGGTGCACCGCGTGGAGTGCGGCAGCCAGGAGCGGCCGCCGAGCCTGCGCAAGCGGCTGTGGGACGGCGACGCGGGGCTCGCCGGGTTCGCGGCCCCGCCGACGGCCGCCCGGGAGTACTTCGAGATCGGCCTCACCGTCCCGGTCCCGGTCCTGCTGTGGTCCCGTACGGGCTGCCCCGCCGGGGAACACGGCGAGCCGCGCTGCGCGGGGACGGCGGGGCACGGCCGGGGCGGGTACGACGAGGATCCGCGCCGGGCCCGGAGCGGCCCCCGGGACACGGCCGCCGCCGGTACCGCGACCGGGTACCGCGACCGCCGCCCGGCCCCGCGCCGGGGCCGGGGCGCCCTGCCCCGGGAGCGCGTTCCTGGACCAGCTCGCCGCCGCCGTCGCCGAGGTGCCGCCCGCCGAACTCCCGCGCCACATCCTGTCGTTACGGGTGACCGCGGACGCCGCCGACGAACCCGACCGGCACTGGGCCCGGGACCTCCAGCTGCTCTGGGACGACCCCCGCTGCTTCCCCGAGCCCGCCGCCAGCCTGCGCTCCCCCGTCGACTGACCGCCCGCACCCCACCACGGAGAAGAAGAAGCCATGCCCCTGTGGCCCGTCTACACCGGTACGAACGCGCCGCACGACGGCATCGAGCGGCTGCCCCCGCCGCCGCCCTGGCGCGCCTTCGACGGCGGCCCCCTACTGGATCCGCCGGACGCGACCGCCGACCGCTCGGCCGTCTCCCCCGACCGGGTGCACCGCGCCGAGACGTACCGGGCCACCGAGGACACGGTGCAACTGGTCAACGCGGCCCTGTATCTGCGCCGCCCGCTGCTGGTCACCGGCCCGCCCGGCACCGGCAAGTCCTCCCTGGTCTACGCTGTCGCGCGGGAGCTGCGGCTCGGCCCGGTGCTGCGCTGGAACATCACCAGCCGCAGCACGCTCCATGACGGGCTCTACAGCTACGACCCCCTGTCCCGGCTGTACGCGGCCCGGCAGCAGGCCGCGCATCAGGAGGCCGGGCCGAAGACGCCGGACGAGACGGGCATCGAGCACCATCTGCGGCTCGGCCCGCTCGGCACCGCCCTGCTGCCCTACGCCCGCCCCCGCGCGCTGCTCATCGACGAGATCGACAAGAGCGACCTGGACCTGCCCAACGATCTGCTGAACGTGCTGGAGGAGGGCCAGTACCAGATCCCGGAGCTGGTGCGCGCGGCCCGGCTCACCCCGGACGGCACCGCCCGGGTCCCGGCCGACGGCACCGGCGAGGCGGTCCCGGTGGTGCGCGGCCAGGTCCGCTGCCGCGCCTTCCCGTTCGTCGTCCTCACCAGCAACGGCGAGCGCGAGTTCCCGCCCGCCTTCCTGCGCCGCTGCGTCACGCTGCGGCTGCGCCGGCCGGACGACGGGCACCTTGCCGACATCGTCCGCGCCCACCTGGGCGAACCGGACTCCTACGCGCAGGAGTTGATCGGCCGCTTCCTGGACCGCACCAGCGCCGGCGACCTGGCCACCGACCAGCTCCTCAACGCGATCTACCTGGCCCGCACCAGCGATCTGGACACCGGGTCCCTGGACCGGCTGGCCGAGCAGTTGATGCCCCACCTGGGACAGAGCGCGGGGACCGATGTCTTCTGACACCCCGGACTCCCCGGACCCCCTGGCCCGCCTCGCCGCCGTACTGGCCGAGGCGGCCCAGGGCGCGCCCCCGACACCGCGTGAACTGGCCGAACTGCTGTGGCTGGCCGGGCACATGGACGCCGGGAGCGCGGCGGGCACCGGGGACACCGGGGGTCCGGACAGGAAAGGCGGGGACTTTGAGGACACCGAGGACACCGGGGGCTCGGCTGACGGCGGGGCCGCGGAGCCGGATCCGCCGCCCGGCCCCGCCCATGACCCCCGGCCGCCCACGAGGGAGACCGTCGACGCCCCCTCCCGGGTCCCGCTGCACCTCCCCTCCCCCACCCCGTCCCCGGACCGCGCGCCCCACACCACCCTGACGGCCCCCGCGCCCCCGATGCTGCGCCATCCGCTCGCCCTCCAGCGCGCGCTGCGCCCGCTGCGCCGCCGGGTCGACGCGCCCGTGGGCCGGGAGCTGGACGAGCGGGCGACCGCCGACCGCATCGCCCGCCTCGGCGCCGACCCCGACCGCTGGCTCCCGGTGCTGCGGCCCGCCCGGGAACGCTGGCTGAGCCTCAACCTGGTGTACGACGCCGGTCCCACGATGCCGGTCTGGCGGCCCCTGATCCATGAACTGCACACCGCGCTGGCCCAGTCGGGCGCCTTCCGCACGGTCACCCTGTACCGCGCCGACGCAGACGGCACGGTGCGCGGCCCCGACGGGCAGCTCCCCGCCGACGGCCGCACCGTCACCCTGCTGATCAGCGACTGCATGGGCCCGCAGTGGCGACAGGGCCCCGCGGGCACCCTGTGGTACGCCACCCTGCACCGCTGGGCGCGCCGGATGCCGCTGGCCGTCGTCCAGCCGCTGCCCGAACACCTGTGGCGGGAAACGGCGTTGCCCGCCTCCCCCGGCCGCCTCTCGGCCCCGCACCCCGCGGCGCCCTCGGCCGCGCTCGCCTTCACGCCGTACGAGGCACCGGAGTTCGACGAGGGGCCGGGCGCGGTGGTCCTCCCGGTGCTGGAGCCCGAGCCGCGCTGGCTGGCGAACTGGGCCGGGCTGATCAGCACGCCCGGCGGCACCCGGTTCCCGGCCGCCGCGGCCCGGTTGACGCGTCCGCTGCCCATCGACGCGGAGGACCGTACGGACGTCGGCCGGTTGTCCGCCGAGGAGTTGGTGCTGCGGTTCCGGGCTACGGCGTCCCCGGAGGCGTTCCGGCTGGCCGGGCATCTCGCGGTGGGACGGCCCGATCTGCCGGTGATGCGGCTGGTGCAGGCCGCGGTGGAACCGGATCCCCGGCCCCGGCACCTGGCCGAGGTCGTGCTCAGCGGCATGCTCACCGCGCTGCCGGGGGCACCGGCCGGGTCGTACGCGTTCCGGGAGGGCGTGCGGGAACTCCTGCTCCTCGGCCTGCCCCGCACCGAGCGCAACCGCACGGTCGAACTCCTGGACCGCATGGGTGAGTTCATCGACGAGCTGGTGGGGCGGGCGCCGGGTGGGTTCCGGGCGGTGGTGCCGGCCGAACGGGGTCTGCCCACACCCGTGGAGCAGGAGCCGGTCGCCATGCTCAGCGCGGAGAGCGTGCGCAGGCTGGCGCCGGCCGGTGCGGAGGGGCTGTTCGCGGGGCGGTACCGGCTGGTGCGGAAGTCCGAGGCGGGGGACCGGGGCTGGGTCGCCGAGGACACCCGGGACGGGGGCGCGCCGGTCGTGGTGTGCCGGTACGCGCCGGGTGAGCTCTCGGCGCCCTTCGAGCCGCTCTGCCGGGACCTCATGGCGGTGACCGGGCCGGGGATCGCGCGGCTACTCGCCCATGGGGTCGATGGCGAAACCGCTTATCTGGTGCGGGAGTTCATCGAGGGCCCCACGCTGTTCCAGCATCTGGCCGGGGCGCGGGAGATGACGCCCCTGGACGAGGCGGAAGCCCTGGTGCGGAAGGTCGGCGACGCGGTCTTCGCCCTGCACGCGCAGGAGGGGCCGCGCGGCGAGCTGACCACCCGTTCCGTGGTCCTCTCCCCGGACGGGCCGGTCCTGACCTGCCTGGACACCGCGCCGGTCGTCCGGGGCGACCGCGCCGAGGCCAGGACGGTGCTCGCGGACCTCCTGGACACCCTGGTGGGCCGCCCGGACGTCCTCTTCGTCACCGGCGACCTCACCGGCCGCCCGGAGACCCGCATCACCCTCGAAGCCGCCGTCCACGAGGTCTTCTCGCGCTCGCTGCCCCCCGGCCGGTTCCGGGTGGAGGCCCGCCCGGACGGCTACCGGGTGCGCACCGCTTCCGACGCCTATCTGCTGCCCGTCCTCGTGGCCGTACTGCGGGAACTCCCCGTCAAACTGGCCGGGTCGCCCGAGCCGATCCGGCTGCGGGTGGCGTTCAGGGCGTCGTACGGCCGGCCGCCGGGGGCCGCCACCGGCGTCGACGTCACCGTGCCGCCCGCGCTGTACGAGGAGTTCGCCGCCAGCTCCGCCGCCAGGGACGCCCCGCCCTTCGAACCGGTCTACCCGGCCGCCGTCCCGGACGCGCCGCCCGTGGCCTGGTACTGCCCGCTCACCGTCACGCGCCCCGAACGCCAGCTGGTCCAGGGCCCGTTCCTCACCCGGGACCTGCGCGAGCTGGGCCTGCCCGCCCCGGGCCGTACGGCCGTCGTGCACACCCGTCCCGACGGACCGCTCACCGTGCTCGACCCGATCCGGCCCTACGGCGGCCGGGCCCCGCGCGCCGAGACGTACTACCTGGTCGACCTCACCGTGCAGCGGGCGCGGCACGAGCTGTCCCTGCCCAGTGCCGGGAAGGCCGGGTTCCCCGCTGTCGCGGAGCTGACCTGGCAGGTCACCGATCCGGTGGCCCTCGTACGGTCCGGCGCGGCCGAGGTCTCCGCGCTGCTGTCGGCGCATCTGCGCGACGCAGCCGCCCGCATCACCTCCCGGCACCCGGCGCGCCGGGCGACCGCCGCCAAACGCGCGGTCGAGGAGGGGGTGCGCGAGTGGCCCGTGCCGGGGCTCACCGTGTCGTACACCGTGCGGCTGGGGCAGGGCGGCGCGCCCGGGCCCGGGGCCGCCGCGACCCGGCTCCGGCGACCGTGCTCACCGCGGCCGACTGCGTCCTGATCGGCTACGACGGCCCGCTCGCCCGGCTGTTCACGGCGCACGGCGCGCGCGCGGCCGTCCTCGATCTGCTGGCCGTCGTGGCCGAACACCGCCATCCCGTGGACGCGTTGGCGGGGCGACCGCCGGTCACCGGGGCGGCGGGCCGGGAGGCGTTCCCGCACCCGCTGGACCTGCTGCGCGCCTTCTCCCACGACCGGCTCGGGCCGCGGCTGCGGGACCGCCTTGAGGAACTGGAGCTGGCGGCCGTACCGGACGCGCCCATGACGCACCGTTCGCTCGCGCTGGTGCGGGCGCTGCACAAGTCCGGGCGGCGGGTGAGCGTGGTGTCGGACGTGAGTTCCCGGGCGGTGCAGCGGGGCGTGGAGCCGTACCGGCTGCCGCTCGCGGGGGTGCACGGACGGCGCGAGGACCTCAGGCTGCTGACGCCGGATCCGCACTGCCTGCTGCGGGCCCTTGAGCACCTCGGCGCACCGGCCGGGCGCGGGGTGCTGCTCGGTTCCACGGTCGCCGAGCTGACCGCGGCCCAGCGCCTCGGGCTGCCCTTCGTCGGGTTCTCCGGCACGGCCGCCGGGCGCCGGCTGCTGCGCGAGGGCGGCGCGAAGGCGGTGCTCTCCTCGCTGGAGCCGCTGCTGGAGGCGGTGCGGACCGGCTGACCCGGGACCGCGCCGCGCCGCCTGACCCGGAGGCCCGCCAGGCCATTTGACCCGGCGACACTCCGCGGACCGTGCTGATTACCCCCGTTCGGCGGCGCCCCGCCCGGCCCCCCAGAAAAGGCGGCCCCGGCCGCGCGGCGCGCAGGATACGGAGAGCAGGAAGAGCCGAATCCCGCCCCCGGAAGGAGCTGCCGTGTCCGTCAGCCTGGAGCAGTTGCGCCGCTGTCACTTCGCCGTCGACCTGGGCGCGGCCCGCACCCGGGTGTATGTGAAGGGCGCGGGGCTCGTCGTGGACCAGCCCTCGGTCGCGGCCGTGAACGTCCGCTCCGGCTCGCTGATCGCGGTGGGCGACTTCGCGGAGCAGATGACCGGCCGCACCCCCGACTACATCAGGGTCGTACGGCCGATCTCCGGCGGCACGGTGGTCGACATCGACATGGCCCAGCGGATGCTGCGGCACCTGATGGGCGACAAATTGCGCCGGGCGCTGCGCCGCAAGGCCCGGCTGCGCGCCGCCGCGTGCACCCCGCACGACGCCGATCCGCTGGCCCAGCGGGCGACGGTCGAGACGCTGCTCGGGCTCGGTGCGCGCCGGGTGGAGCTGGTGGACACGCTGATCGCGGCGGCGGTGGGCTGCGGGCTGCCGGTGGAGCGGCCCGAGGCCACCATGATCATGGTGTGCGGGGCGGCGGCCACGCAGGTCGCGGTGCTGTCGCTGGGCTCGATCGTCACGGCCGAGCGGATCCCGGTGGGCGGGGAGGCCGTGGACCAGGCGATCGTGCAGTATCTGCGGCACGCCCATGAACTGCTGCTGCCGAGCCAGTCGGTACGGCCGCTGCAACTGGCCCTGTCCGGCAACGGGCTCACCCCGCAGGGCCCGCCCCAGACCGAGATCAACGGCCGGGACGTGGCCACCGGGCTGCCGCGCACCGTACGGGTGGACACCTCGGCCGTGCGGGAGGCGATCCAGACCCCGCTGACGGCCGTCCTGGACGGCATCGGCAAGGTGCTGCGCGAGTGTCCCCCGGACCTGGTGGCCGATCTCGCCGACCGCGGGATCATCATGGTCGGCGGTTCGGCGCTGCTGCCCGGCTTCGACCAGATGGTGCGCGAGGCCACCGGGATGCCGGTGCTCATCGCCGAGCGCCCGGACGTGTGCGCGGCCCGGGGGCTCGGCGAGATGCTGGAGGGCCGGATCGAACCGCTGATCCTGGATCCGCTGGCCGCCTGAACTTCCTTGCCCGTCAATGCCGTTCAGTAGGCGTGGTCGGCCGTGATGTCCGCCGACAGATCGAGATGGCGGCGCGCGACCTCGGGGCGCAGGCCCATCAGGAGGTGGGTCAGGGCGTCCACCGCGGCGAGGTGGGCGATCCGGCTGGCGGAGGTCTCCAGGCCGAACACGAGGTCCTGGCCACCGGCGACGAGCACCTGACCACTGGTCTCGCTCAGCGGTGAACGGGCGTAGCTGGTGAGCGTGACGACGGTGGCCCCGGCCTCCCGGGCGCGCCGGGCGGTGTCGACCGTGGTGCGGGTGGCCCCGGTGTGGCTGATCGCGAAGCAGACGCCGTCCGGCGGGAGCTGGGCGGCCGCGAGCTGCGCGGTGAGGGGGTCGGGCGGGGCGTCGACCTGGCAGCCGAGGGCGCGCAGCCGGTAGGCCACGTCGAGGGCGACCGCGCCGGAGAGCCCCGCGCCCACGACGACGACACGCGACGCCGCGTGCAGGGCCTCGGCCGCGGCGGTGAGCGCGCCGGGGTCGAGGGTCGCGGCGACGCCGTCCAGGGCGTCGCGGGAGGCGTGCAGGGTGGCGGCGAGCGCGTGCGCGGCGGGCTCGTCCACCGGCGGCGGGGGCGGCTCGGGCGCCTGCCGGGCGGCCTCCAGCTTCAGCTCCTGGAACCCCCGGAAGCCGAGCCGCTGACAGGTGCGTACGACGGTCGAGGCCGCGGTGCCGGCCAGCGCGGCCACGTCGCTGACGCTGAGGTGGACCAGCGCGGCGCCCTGATCGAGCACCACCCGCGCCACCCGGGCCTCGGTCTCACGCAGCTCGGGCAGGCGGGCCCGGATCCGGGCGGAGAGGGAGCCAGGAGAGCCACTGGGACCACTGGGACCACTGGGACCACTGGGACCACTGGGACCACTGGGACCACTGGCGGAATGCTGTTCCATGGACATAGCGTACCGTGGAATGCAATTCCACAACCGCATCCCCGACCCCTCCCGCTCCCCCGACCTCTCCCCCCGGCCCTCTCCCCTCCCGCTCGCACCTCCCCGCCAGGAGTCGCTTCGCCATGCCAGGAACCATGTCCGCCCCCGTGCTCACCGCCGTCCTGACGGCCGCGGTGCTGCACGCCGTCTGGAACTCGATCGCCCACCGGATACCGGACAAGCTCATCGGATTCACGCTGATCAGCGTCGCGTGCACCGGCTGCGCGGCCGTCCTGGTCCTTTTCACCCCGCTGCCCCCCGCGGGCGCCTGGCCGTTCCTCGCGGCCTCGGCCGCGCTCCAGGTCACCTCGCAGCTGTTCCTGCTGCGCGCCTACCAGCTGGGCGACTTCGGGCAGATGTACCCGCTGGCCCGGGGCGTCGCCCCGCTGCTCGTGGCCGTCGCCTCGGTGACCCTGCTCGGCGGCGCGCTCACCACGCTCCAGGCGGCGGGCGTACTGCTGGTCTCCGGGGGCCTCGCCACCCTGGCCCTCGCCTCCGGTCGCATCCGCCGCGCCCAGCTGCCGGCCCTCGGCGCCGCGCTCGGCTCGGGCACGATCATCGCGTCGTACACCCTGGTCGACAGCCTGGGCGTACGGCACTCACCCGACGCCCTCGCCTACACCGCCTGGCTCTTCCTGCTCCAGGGCCCGCTCATGCCGCTGATCGCGCTGGCCGGGCGCCGCGGGAAGCTGCTCGCGCAGGTACGCCCGGTCCTCGGCACCGGGCTGCTGGGCGGGGTGCTGTCCATGACGGCGTACGGCCTGGTCGTCTGGGCCCAGGCGCACGGTGAGGTCGCGGCGGTCGCGGCGCTGCGGGAGACGGGCATCCTGGTCGCCGCGATCATCGCGACGCTGCTGTTCCGGGAGCCGTTCGGACGGCTGCGGCTGGTGGCGGGGGCGGTGGTCCTGACGGGGATCGGGCTCATGCGCTGAGGTGGCAGCGGATCGTCGTACCGGCCGGGCTCGTGTGCGTGCGCACCAGGTCGGCCAGCAGGTTGACCAGGAGCAGGCCCCGGCCGCCGGGCCGGCCCGGGGCGGCGGGGCGGCGTCCGGCCAGGGGGTCGGTCAGCCGGCCCCGGTCGCGCACCTCGCACCGCACCTGGCCGCCCCGCCCCCACACGGTCAGCGTGCCGCGGCCGCCGCCGTGCACCACGCTGTTGGTGGTCAGCTCGGCGGTGATCAGCGTGAGGTTCTCCAGCGCCTCACCGGCGAGCCCGAGCCCCGCGCCGTGGTCCGCGGCCAAGTGCCGTACGACGGAAAGCCGTTCGGCGTCGAACGCGACATGGAGCACACCGGGACCGGCGGCGGGGGCGGGCGGCAGCGGGCGGTTGTGGCGGGCAACGGCACCCTCCGGGTCGTAGGCCGCGCAGACCCGCTCCTCGGCGCCCTCGATGACGACGGGATGGGTGGTCCGGGCGTCGGCCAGCGCCCGCGGGTCCAGCGCGGCGGTGTCGTACGGGCACAGGATGGTGACCTCCCGCCCCCGGAACGCGGCGTTGATCAGCGCCTCGTGCTGGACGCAGGCGGGGTACTCGGCCGGGCCCCGGCTCGCCCAGACCGGCTCGCCGATGATCCGGGTGCGCCGTCCGGGCGGCTGGGCGTCGGCGAAGGCGCACAGCACACCGGGGATGATCCGGCCGGGGTTGCGCCCGGCCTCCCGCATGTCGAGAAACCGCACCCTGTCCCGCTCGGCGCCCAGCGCGTCCCGGATCAGCGCCAGCTTCTCCCCGGGCACGGCGACGGCGACCGGCTCCCCCGCGGCCAGCGCGGCGCGGACGAAGGGGACGGTGCCGTCGAGGTAGGCGCGCGGGTCGCCGTAGAAGAGCGCGGGATGCGCGAAGGGCTCGCCGCTCATGAGACACCTCGCTTCCCGGCAGCGTGCACCACGCCCGCACCTTCCCTCGGCCGCACGAACCATGCGGCACCTTTCCCCGCGCGCGATTCGGCCATCCTTTCGACCACGGGGGGTGTAGGCACCCGTACTCAGGGCAGGCGACCGCATGGTGCCCAAGGACCGAGCGGGAGGGGAGACATGACCTCAGCGGGACTCGCAGCCCACACCATGCGACTGAACGCCCTGGTGATCGACGCCCGGCGAAAGGGCCGGCGCGCTCTTCTGACGGCCCGTGGCGAACTGGTCCACGGCGGCACGGACACCCTGGGCGACGCCCTGGCCGCGCTGCCGCCGGGCATCACCGCGATCGAACTGGACCTGGCCGGGGTGTCCTTCCTGGACACGACGGGCCTGACCTGCCTGGATCTGCTGAGCGAGTACGTCGGGCAGCACGACGTACGGGTCACCACGCACGGGTGGCGGGGCCAGCCGCGCCGCGTCCTTGAACTGGTGGGCCTGGACGCGACGGACCCCCTGCGCACCGACGGGGCCGCCGGATCCGCCGACCACCCGGTCCGCACCTCGTCCGCGGTCGCGCGGGAACGCGCCGAGCAACTGGACATGCTGCGCCTGGAGATAGCGCAGCTGCGGCAGGCGCTGGACTCCCGTCCGGTGATCGACCAGGCCCGCGGCGTCCTGATGGCCGCCCACGGCTGCACCCCGGACCAGGCCTGGGAGATCCTGCGCGAGGCATCCCAGCACTCCAACATCAAACTCCACCGCATCGCCGCGGCCGTCACCGCGAGCGCGACCCCCGACGGCCCGCCCCCGCCGGAGCCCCTGCGCCGGGCGCTGCGCACGGCGGCGGCACATCACGCCCCCTGAGGCGCGGGCGACTTCAGTACGGCAGCACGCGCCCCGACGGCGTCCTGCGATCGATCTCCTGCTCCCGCGGCGCGACGGGCCGCCGGCTGACACGTACCCGGATCCGACGGTCCATGACGCCTCCTCCTGCCGACTTCGGTAGGAGGTCCGTGCCCACGAGAGGGATACTTCAAGCCCCTTGGGACGCCACGCTTTCGTCCCGGGCCGCGCCGAGTGCTCAACCGCTCACCGCAACGCGGTCGCCTCGACCCATAGCCGCTCACCGATCACCGGTGATGGGCCCCTGCGCAAACGCCGGTGCAAAATTGACCGTATCGGACCACTATTAACCGGGGGATTGCGCAGGCGTTCGATGGCCCTATGCGGGACCCAGGACGTTGTACGGTGCTCGTCAACGGCTCTTCTCCATAACGGAGTTGCCCCACCCGGTGGTAGGACATCGGGCGGGGCGAGCGGGTCGATCACGGAAGATGAGGCGCATCCATGCATGACCGACCCTCCCTGAAGCAGGCAGGCCTCCCCCAGGTGGATTCCCACGCTAGCAGGGGCGGCAGCACCTTCACGGGATTTCGCCACCCGCGCGCCACCCCCGTTCTGACGCAACTCGGGCTCCCGCAGGCGCAGTTCGCACTCCGCTGAGCCGTGCACGCGCTCCGGATCCGCCCCCTGCGGGCGGACCGATTCCCTCCTCGCCCAGGCGCTCGGCGCCGGGCCACCGCACCGGGGAAATGACCGGGAGGCACGATGCCCAGTTCACCCAGGCCCTCGACGGCCCCCGTCGGCTACACGGCGTTCGTCCAACTCCACCGCCGTGACTACGAGATGTACGCCAGCGCCCGCCTGGCCGACAGCAAGCTCGCCGCCTCGGTCGTGGCGGAGGTCCTGCGCAGGGCCGAACTGAGCTGGAACACGCTGATGCTCCGCGAGAACCCGCTCGCCCTCACCTGGCGAGCGCTCCGCGACTCGGTCACGACGGCCCGAACCCATACGCACGACCCCCAAGCCGACGTCCTGCACCGCACGCTCCCCGGCCAGCCCGCCGACGCCGTGCTCCTGCGCGAGGGGCTCGGCATGGACACCAAATCCGCGGCGGCCCTCATGGGCATGGGGGAACCCGAGCTGCACATGCAGTTCCAGGCCGCCCGCAGGCTGCTGGCCGGTCGCGGCCACGGCCGGCAAGGAGCCGCCTGACACCCCCACCCCTCGAACGCCACCTTCAGCGTGGCGCACCCACGCGCCCCCGGCGCAGGTGCGCCACGGTTTCGGCATGCCGTGTTACAGGTTCACCCGTGAGGGTAGTTTCAACCGAGAATCCTGCAACCCAGCGCATCCCCGACCATCACAATTGCGTGCTGGTAGGAGCTTTCGGCGAACGTAGGGGACGACGTGAACGACGGAACAGCCGATTCACAAGATCAAGTTGACATGCACACGCCTAGTGCGGCGCGGATGTACGACTATCTCCTGGGCGGACACTATAACTACCCGTCCGACAGGAGCGCCTGTGACCAACTGCTGACGACCGCGCCCAGCACCCGGGAGCTGGCGGTCAACAACAGGGCCTTCCTCGTGCGCGTGGTGAGGCACATCGCCAGTCACTACGGCATCAGGCAGTTCATCGACCACGGGTCCGGCCTCCCCACCCAGAGCAACGTGCACCAGGTCGCGCAGGGCGTCGACCCGAGCTGCCGAGTGGTCTACGTCGACAACGACCCGATGGTCCTCGGCTACGGCCGCGCATTCCTGGAGGAGAACCAGAACGTCCTCATCCTGCCCTCGGACATGCGGAAGACCAAGAAGATCGCGGCCGACGCCGCACAGATCATCGATTTCAGCCAACCGGTAGCAGCCCTGTTCGTCTCCGTGCTGCACTGCGTCCCCGACGACAACCTGGGTAATCCACGCAGGATGATCGAGGACACGGTAAGTCTCCTCGCCCCCGGCAGCGTCGTGGTGATCTGCCAGCTCGTCAGCGAGGACGCCCGAATCCGCGACGAGGTGACGGAATTGATGCGGGAACAGACGGGCGACCGCTGGGGTCGCGTACGGACGAGGGCCGAGGTGAACGACTTCTTCACCGTGCCCCGCCTGCGTATCGAGGAAGAATTCGGCTTGCGCGACGTCACCGACTGGCGGCCGGACACCGACCTGGTCCGCCGCCAGGAGACCCAGGAATGGATCGAGTACGGCGGTTTGGCCACGGTCGACTGAATCCGCGAAGACGGATGCCCCTCCTGTCCGTTTCCGGGGAGGGGCATCGGTACCGGTATACGCTTGAACGAAATCAGAGACGGTCGAGGTGCCAATCGAGCGCATCGGCGATCAGCTGGCGGCTCTTCGCCGGTCCGGGGGCCTGTTTGATGACCGTGTCACTGAGGTCCTGGTAGTCGAGATAGTCGGAGTCGGCTTCTTCACCGGCGAGCGGACCCCGGTGAAACTCGGCACGCGCACCGGCCTCGGTATAGATGACATCCGGCGCGGCGAACGAACCCTTCGCGAAGCTGAGCCGAATCAAGGCCGTGACCTGGATCGCGAGCGGATTCACCGCCTCGATGACACGGATGGCGACCGGAGACTCCTTGTCGTCCACATAGCGCAGCAAGAGCTTCAACTGCTCGACCATCATCTCGGTCTGGCCGAAGTCGGCGTAAAGGGCGCCGCAGCGAATGAAGAAGGTGGACCTCGGCCTGCTGACCACGAACTGCTCGGCACGCCGGCGTCGGACATCGATGATCCGATCGGCCAGCCTCCGCTGGCCGGCCAGCAGCGTCTTGGCCGTGACCACCTCGCGGTACCTCGCGGTCTGGAGCACTCCCGAGATCACGTTGGTGTCGATGACCATCTGCCGCTCCGCCCATTCCTCCAGGCTCGTGAGGCGGAGCATCGAGTCCGACACGGCCTCGCGGTACGCGGCACCGGCGCGGGAGCGGACAGTGCTGGCCCAGCCCTCCGAGGAGGCGTCGTGGGCGAGTCGGAGAAGGTCCTGCCGTCGCGGTCCGGGGCGAACCCCGAGAGCGTCCAGCAGGACCTCGACCACAGCGGGTTTGTCGATCCGCGTCTCGCCGTTCTCGATCCGGCTGTAGACCGATGCGGATACCTTGACCCTGGCCTTCTGCAATACCTGGCGTTGCGTCAGGCTGCCGCGTTCGATCTTCATCTCCGCGCCCAGCAGCAGAGCGGGCACACCCCAGGAGCCCGGAGGGTCGGCCGCCGGGCGCCCGAACTGAACTACACGATCTTCCATGGCCACAAGGCCCCCCTGGGCAAAACTCGAATCACCCGAATGGTCGGGTCAAGCATCACACAAAGGGGGCGCCGCGGTCACGCCACGCCGCTGGAGAAGGGCGTTTAATCTACGTCTCAATTCGCCATGTGGTCGAATTCACCGCCCTTGACCCCGGACAGGAGCGCCTCGACCTCCGGCACGGTGAAGATCAGGGCCGGCCCGTCCGGGAAACGACTGTTCCGCACGGCCACCTGGCCGTCGTTCAGCTTCCTCAGCTCGACGCAGGCACCGGCACCCTGACTGACGCTGGCCTTCTGCCAGTGCCCTGCCGCCTGAATCACGTCCGACCGCATTCCATTGACGTACTGGCTCATGATCGCCTACCTCCGTTGTCCGATTCCCATGCCCGCTCTCCTGATTGTCATACTTATAGGGAAACTCCCTGGTTGTACGTCCAGGAAATCCCGTGCGGGAATTCTCAGAGCGGGCGAGTTGAATCATTCACCTTGGAAATCGAACAACACCACTCCCTGATCGAGTGATTACCACTCCACTCCTGAACGCTCGTGATCGAAATCTGATAACACCATCAGAAAGATTTGATCGCGAACGGCGGGGTGCCACGCCGGGCCGCGCCAACCCCCGTGTCACTCGCCGGGAGTTGAGCACTGCCGATGTGCGCGAGGGCACGAACGCGGTGGAGTCCGGTCCCGGCTCCGGGACCGCGACATCCGGAAGATCATCGTCCGCGCGGGCCGATCGGAGGGGAGCGCGCCCGGCTCGCGGGATCTTGCTCCGAACGACTGAACGGGGGCCGCCACGGTCGAGTGGCGGCCCCCGTTCCCACGCTTCCGCGGATAGAAACGGTCCTGCGGTGACGTGCGGTGGTGGGGCGGGTGGGACTCGAACCCACGGCCGACGGATTATGAGTCCGCTGCTCTAACCGGCTGAGCTACCGCCCCATAGCGGCGTGTCGCGTACAAGTGTGCGCGCCGTCTGCCGCAGCATAGCCGCTCATACGATCTCCTGCTTCGGATGGTCGGCTTCCGCTCTGCCCACGACGTTGAGGACATCCGTGCAGGCTCAGCGGTTCCCGCGGACATGAAAAAGGACCCCTGAGGGGCCCTCGTTCAGCGTGCTCCCCCGACTGGACTCGAACCAGTAACCTGCCGGTTAACAGCCGGCTGCTCTGCCAATTGAGCTACGGAGGACCGAAGCTCCCCCGACTGGACTCGAACCAGTAACCTGCCGGTTAACAGCCGGCTGCTCTGCCAATTGAGCTACGGAGGATCGCTTCGATTGCATCGAACGTGCCTCCCGGGGTATTCGCCGGGGGGCGGTTGCTCGCTGCGACACATACATTAGCGCAAGCAGGGGGGTGCTCCGCCAATCGGTACCCTCCGGATCCTGCGCCGCACCAGACACCTCCACACGGGAAGGGTGACAGCCATGCGCTACCGGCTCACGTTCATCGCCGGACTGGCCCTCGGTTACGTACTCGGCACACGGGCCGGACGCGAGCGCTACGAGCAGCTGAAGAAGTCCGCTCGTCAGTTCGCCCAGAACCCGGCCGTCCGCAACACCGCCGAGACCGCCGCCCAACAGGGCCGCACCTACGCGGGCAAGGCCATGCACACGGTCACGGACAAGGTGGGCGACCATGTGCCCTCCTCCGTGGCCCAGCGGGTCCGCTCCCTGCGGGACCGCACCGCGGGCGGCTCGGCGGGCGACGACTGGGGCACCAGCAACACCTAGCCCCTCGCGCATGCGGCAAGATTCTCCGCATGGGGATAGTCGCCGGTTTGGACAGCTCACCTGATTTCACCCGCATCGTGGTCTGCGACACAGACACCGGTGCCGTACTCAGGCAGGGGTACGCCCCGCATCCGGTCGATCCCCCCGAGGGCGGCCGCCCGAGCGACATCGATCCCCAGGCCTGGCTGCTCTCCCTCGGCGAGGCCGCGGGCGGTGGCCTGCTGGAGGGCGTCCAGGCCATCGGCGTCTCCGCCCAGCAGCACGCGCTGATCCCCCTGGACGCCCACGGCAACACGGTGCGCCCGGCCCTCGTCGGCGGGGACCGGCGCGCGCAGGTCGCCGCCGCCGACCTCGTGGACGCCCTGGGCTCCCGGGAGGCCTGGGCGCACGCCGTCGGCTGTGTGCCGGGGGCGGCGCAGCCGGTCACCAAGCTGCGCTGGCTCGCCAAGAACGAGCCCGAGAACGCCCGGCGCACCGCCGCCCTGCTCCAGGCCCACGACTGGCTGGTCTGGCAGTTGCTGGGCCGCCCGGCCCGCCGCACCACCGACCGCGGCGGGGCCTCCGGCACCGGCTACTGGTCGGCGACCACCGGTGTCTACCGCCCCGATCTGGTCGAGCTGGCGCTGGGCCACCAGGCGATGCTGCCGGAGGTGATCGGCCCCTCCGAGGCGGCCGGTACCACCCCGGAGGGGCTGCTGATCTCGGCCGGCACCGGGGAGACCATGGCCGCCGCGTTCGGGCTCGGGATCGGGCTCGGGGACGCGGTGGTGTCCCTCGGCGCCTCCGGCTCGGTGATGGCGGTGCACCCCGAGCCGCTGGCCGACCAGTCCGGGATGATCACCTCGCTCGCCGACGCCACCGGCATGCATCTGCCGGTCGTCACCACCCTGAACGCCGTACGCACCCTGCGCGGCACCGCCGAACTCCTCGGGCTGCCCGATCTGGAGGGCCTGTCCGAGCTGGCGATGAAGTCGACTCCCGGCGCGCACGGCCTCGTCCTGCTCCCCTACCTGGAGGGCGAGCGCACCCCGAATCTGCCGCACGCCGCGGGCACCCTGACCGGGCTGCGGCGCGAGTCGATGAAGCCGGAGCACCTGGCGCGGGCCGCGTTCGAGGGCATGCTGTGCGGGCTCGCCGACGCGCTGGACGTGCTGCGCGGGCGGGGCGTGGAGGTGCGGCGGATCTTCCTGCTGGGCCCGGCCGCCGAGCTGCCCGCCGTGCAGGCCGCGGCGCCCTCGCTGTTCGGCGCGCAGGTCGTCGTACCGCAGCCCGCGGACTACACGGCGATCGGCGCGGCCCGGCAGGCGGCCTGGGCGCTGGGGGTCTCGGGGGGCACGCTGGACCCGCGCACTCCCCCGGCCTGGCAGGGGGCCGCGGCACAGGTCCTGGAGCCGGGCGAGGAGCTGGCCGCGGGGCAGGCGGTACGGCAGCAGTTCACGGCGGTGCGGGAGCAGACCCACCCGGGCGCGTTCCACTGACGGCACCCGGAAGGCCGTACAAAAATCCGCTGTTGGGTTAATCAGTTGAGGTAACGCGGGTGGAGTGTCCGACGATAGGGGCCAAGGGCACACCGACCGGCCCCTGCCGCCCACTCCGAGAGACGTAGCGTGCTCATACGACTTCTACGGACCTATCTCAGGCCCTACAAGAAACCCATAACCGTGCAGGTCCTGCTCCAGTTCCTGCAGACCTGCGCCACCCTGTACCTGCCCACCCTGAACGCCCACATCATCGACAACGGCGTGGTGAAGGGGGACACGGGCTACATCCTGTCCTTCGGCGCCCTGATGATCGGCATCTCACTGGTGCAGGTCGTGTGCAACATCGGCGCCGTCTACCTGGGTGCCCGCACCGCCTCCGCGCTCGGCCGGGACATGCGTGCCGCCGTCTTCGACCGGGTGCAGTCCTTCTCCTCGCGTGAGGTGGGTCACTTCGGCGCGCCCTCGCTCATCACGCGCACCACGAACGACGTCCAGCAGATCCAGATGCTGGTCCTGATGACGTTCACGCTGATGGTCTCGGCGCCCATCATGTGCGTCGGCGGCATCGTGCTGGCGCTCGGCCTGGACGTGCCGCTGTCCGGGGTGCTGATCGCGGTCGTCCCGGTGCTGGCCGTCTGCGTGACGCTGATCGTGCGCAGGCTGCGCCCGCTGTTCCGCACCATGCAGACCCGCCTGGACAAGGTGAACCAGGTGCTGCGCGAGCAGATCACCGGCAACCGGGTGATCCGCGCCTTCGTCCGCGACGAGTACGAGCAGGCCCGCTTCGGCCGGGTCAACGGCGAGCTGACCGAGATGCAGCTGGCCACCGGGCGGCTGCTGTCGCTGATGTTCCCGATGGTGATGACCGTGGTGAACGTGTCCTCCATCGCGGTGGTGTGGTTCGGCGCGCACCGCATCGACAGCGGCGGGATGCAGATCGGCGATCTGACGGCGTTCCTCGCCTATCTGATGCAGATCGTGATGTCTGTGATGATGGCCACCTTCATGTTCATGATGGTGCCGCGCGCGGAGGTGTGCGCCGAGCGGGTCCAGGAGGTCATGGACACCGGTTCCAGCGTGCTGCCGCCGCTCGCGCCGGTCACCGAGCTGCGCCGGCACGGGCATCTGGAGATCCGTGAGGCCGGCTTCCGCTATCCGGGCGCCGAGGAGCCGGTGCTGCGCGCCGTCGCCCTGGAGGCACGGCCCGGCGAGACCACGGCCGTGATCGGGTCCACCGGCAGCGGCAAATCGACGCTGCTCGGGCTGGTCCCGCGGCTGTTCGACGCCACCGAGGGCGAGGTCCTGGTGAACGGCGTGGACGTCCGCGAGGTCGACCCGGCGCTGCTGGCACGGACGGTCGGACTCGTGCCGCAGAAGCCGTACCTCTTCGCGGGCACCGTCGCCACCAATCTGCGTTACGGCAATCCGGACGCCACCGACGAGGAGCTGTGGCACGCGCTGGAGGTGGCGCAGGCCAAGGAGTTCGTGACCGAGCTGGAGGCCGGGCTGGACGCGCCGATCGCCCAGGGCGGCACCAATGTGTCGGGCGGTCAGCGCCAGCGGCTCGCGATCGCCCGCACGCTCGTGCAGCGCCCGGAGATCTATCTGTTCGACGACTCCTTCTCCGCGCTCGACTACGCCACCGACGCGGCCCTGCGCGCCGCGCTGTCGCGGGAGACCGCCGAGGCGACCGTCGTCATCGTCGCCCAGCGGGTGGCGACCATCCGGGACGCCGACCGGATCATCGTCCTCGACGAGGGCCGGGTGGTCGGCTCCGGCCGGCACCAGGAGCTGATGGCGGGCAACGACACCTACCGGGAGATCGTGCTCTCCCAGCTGACGGAAGCGGAGGCCGCCTGATGTCCGGGCCCATGGGACGCATGATGGCCGGGGGCGGCCCCGACCAGCGGTCGATGGACTTCAAGGGGTCGGGCAAACGGCTGCTCGCCCAGTTCAAGCCCGAACGGCTCACCGTGTACGGCCTGCTGGTCTGCGTGGTGGTCAGCGTGGCCCTCAGCGTGATCGGCCCGAAGATCCTCGGCCGCGCCACCGACCTGGTCTTCTCCGGCATCATCGGCCGGCAGCTGCCCGCCGGGGCCACCAAGGCGCAGGTGCTTGAGCAGATGCGGGCGCACGGCAAGGGCGCCGTCGCGGACATGCTCCAGAGCACCGACTTCACCCCGGGCAAGGGCATCGACTTCGGCGGGGTCGGTGACGTCCTGCTGCTCGCGCTCATCACCTTCACGGTCGCCGGTCTGCTGATGGCCGTGGCGACGCGGCTGGTCAACCGGTCGGTGAACCGCACGATGTACCGACTGCGCGAGTCCGTGCAGACGAAGCTGTCCCGGCTGCCGCTGTCGTACTTCGACAAGCGCCAGCGCGGCGAGGTGCTCTCGCGGGCGACCAATGACATCGACAACATCGGGCAGACGCTCCAGCAGTCGATGGGCCAGCTGATCAACTCGGTGCTGACCATCGTCGGTGTGCTGGCGATGATGTTCTGGGTGTCCTGGATCCTCGCGCTGGTCGCGCTGGTCACGGTGCCGCTGTCGTTCTTCGTCGCCACCCGGGTCGGCAAGCGTTCGCAGCCGCACTTCGTGCAGCAGTGGCGCTCCACGGGCAAGCTCAACGCCCATGTGGAGGAGATGTACACCGGGCACACGCTGGTGAAGGTGTTCGGGCGGCAGGAGGAGTCGGCGAAGCAGTTCGCGGAGCAGAACGAGGCGCTGTACGAGGCCGCGTTCAAGGCGCAGTTCAACAGCGGTGTGATGCAGCCGCTGATGATGTTCGTGTCGAACCTGAACTATGTGCTGGTGGCGGTCGTCGGTGGCCTGCGGGTCGCGTCCGGCGCGCTGTCCATCGGTGATGTGCAGGCGTTCATCCAGTACTCGCGGCAGTTCTCCATGCCGCTGACGCAGGTGGCCTCGATGGCGAACCTGGTGCAGTCCGGTGTGGCCTCGGCGGAGCGGGTCTTCGAACTCCTGGACGCGGAGGAGCAGGAGGCGGACCCGGTGCCGGGCGAGCGGCCCGCGGAGCTGCGCGGGCGGGTGCGGCTCGAGCATGTGTCCTTCCGGTACGACCCGGAGAAGCCGCTGATCGAGGACCTCTCGCTCACGGTGGAGCCCGGCCATACGGTGGCCATCGTCGGCCCCACGGGCGCGGGCAAGACCACGCTGGTCAATCTGCTCATGCGGTTCTACGACGTCTCGGGCGGCCGGATCACCCTGGACGGGGTGGACGTACGGAAGATGACCCGGGACGAGCTGCGGTCCGGGATCGGCATGGTGCTCCAGGACACCTGGCTGTTCGGCGGCACCATCGCGGAGAACATCGCGTACGGCGCCTCGCGGGAGGTCACCCGGGGCGAGATCGAGGAGGCCGCGCGGGCCGCGCACGCCGACCGGTTCGTCCGGACGCTGCCCGAGGGCTACGACACCGTGATCGACGACGAGGGCACGGGGGTGAGCGCCGGTGAGAAGCAGCTCATCACCATCGCGCGGGCGTTCCTGTCCGACCCGGTGATCCTGGTGCTGGACGAGGCGACGAGTTCCGTGGACACGCGGACCGAGGTGCTGATCCAGAAGGCCATGGCCAAACTCGCCGCCGGACGTACGTCGTTCGTGATCGCGCACCGGTTGTCGACCATCCGGGACGCCGACACGATCCTCGTCATGGAGAACGGCTCCATCGTCGAACAGGGCGCGCACGCCGAGCTGTTGGCGGCGGACGGGGCGTATGCCCGGCTGTACAAGGCGCAGTTCGCGCAGGCGGTGGCCGAGGTGGACTAGGCGGGAGGGAAAGGGGGCCGCTTCCGGAGTGTCTCCGGGCGGCCCCTTTTTCCTTCTCCGGCCTCAGTCGAGGTAGCCCCGCAACTGGTCCGCGTACGCGTGGTCCCTGAGCTTGTTCAGCGTCTTGGACTCGATCTGCCGTATCCGTTCGCGGGTGACGCCGAAGAGGCGGCCGATCTCCTCCAGGGTGCGGGGGCGGCCGTCGAGGAGGCCGTAGCGCAGCTGTACGACCTTGCGCTCGCGCTCGCCCAGCGTGGACAGGACGGCCTCCAGGTGCTGTTTGAGCAGCAGGAACGCGGCGGACTCCATGGGGCTCGCGGCGTCGCCGTCCTCGATGAGGTCGCCGAGCGCCACATCGTCCTCCTCGCCGACGGGGGCGTGCAGCGAGATGGGCTCCTGGGCGAGCCGCAGCACCTCGCCGACCCGCTCGGGCGGAAGGTCGAGATGGGCGGCGACCTCCTCGGGCGTCGGCTCGTACCCGCGCTCCTGGAGCATCCGGCGCTGCACCCGTACGACCCGGTTGATCAGCTCCACGACATGGACCGGGACGCGGATGGTGCGGGCCTGGTCGGCCAGGGCCCGGGACATGGCCTGGCGGATCCACCAGGTGGCGTACGTGGAGAACTTGTAGCCGCGCGCGTAGTCGAACTTCTCCACGGCGCGGATCAGCCCGAGGTTGCCCTCCTGCACGAGGTCGAGCATGGTGAGCCCGCGCCCGATGTACCGCTTGGCGACGGAGACGACGAGCCGCAGATTGGCCTCGATCAGCCTTCTCTTGGCCAGCCTTCCCATGACCACCAGCTGGTCCAGCTCGTGCGCCAACCGGCTGTCCAGGTCGGGGGTGTTGCTCAGCTTCTCCTCCGCGAACAGCCCGGCCTCGACCCGGCGGGCCAGCTCGACCTCCTCGGCGGCGGTGAGCAGCGGGATGCGGCCGATCTCGCGCAGGTACTGCCGGAACAGATCGGCGGACGGCCCGCCGCTCTCGGCCCGCGCCGCCGGTGGTGCCTCGTCGGCGGCCGCCTCCGGGTGCAGGGGGGCACGCCCCTGCGGCGGCACGGCCGCGACGCCGTCGGACTCCGCGTCCGTCTCGTCCATGCCGGCACCGGTGCTCTGGGCGGTAGGGGTGAGGGTCTGGGTCTGCACGAGGGCGACCTCCAGAAGTGTTCGCCGGACTCGGCATCCCCAACAGTGTGGAGTACGACACATCGCCGCCACGAGGGGTGTGCGGTGACTTTTTGCGTCCGATCCGTCACCCGTTGGTTACTCAGCTCGTCGGGTTATGCGAATGGCATATGCGGAGGATGATCCGCACCGGCATGTACTCGAAGCGCACACCAAGACGTTGCAGGAGCACGGCAAGCTGCTCGGCGACGAGGCCTGACGCTCACAGCGCCGTCGCGCCCCGCTCCCGCAGGGACTGGTCGTACTGCTGGAGGATCCACATCTCGTTCTGGACGGCGGCCAGTTGGCCCGGGTCGCCGCCGGAGGAGAGGCGGGTCATCTGGAACTCGATGTCGCGGATGCGGCGTTCGACGGCGCGGCGGCGGATCTGGACCAGGACGGTACCGGCGTACGTCTCGTCGACCGTGCGGCGCAGGATCGGTTCGACGGCGAGTTCGGTGACCATGGCGCGCGCGGCGTCGTCCGGCGCCGCCTCGCGGACCCGGATCAGGTACTCCTGCGGGTCGGACACCCCGAACTCCGCGCCGCCCGCCTCCGCGATGGTCTGCCGTACGGCGGCGTACGGCGGGGCGGTGAACTCGTCCACCCCGTACGCGTCGAAGGCGGGCGAGACCAACTCGGGACGCTGGAGGGCGAGTTTGAGGAGTTCGCGTTCGGCGGCGTACACCGGATTGCGCAGCGTGAGGGCGGGTCCTGAGTTCGCGGTGCGCGGGGTCTGCGCCCACTGCTGGTCGCCGCCGCGCGGCCGGTCCTGCGCCGGGCCCCGGCCGCCCCGGTCGCGCGCCCAGCGGGCCAGCTGAGCCACCCTGCGCACCACGAACTGGGTGTCCAGGATGCCGAGCAGCCCGGCCAGTTCGACCGCGACCTCGTGCTGCGCGCCGCTGTTCTTGATCCGGGCCACGATCGGCGCGGCCTCGTCCAGGGCGGCGGCGCGGCCCCCCGAGGTGTCCAGGTCGTACCGGCTGACGACCTGCCGCAGCGCGAACTCGAAGAGCGGGGTGCGGGGTTCGGCCAGATCGGCCACCGCCTCGTCGCCCTTGGCGAGCCGCAGCTCGCACGGGTCCATGCCGTCCGGCGCGATCGCGATGTACGTCTCGGCGGCGAACTTCTGATCGTCCTCGAACGCCCGCAGCGCCGCCTTCTGGCCCGCCGCGTCGCCGTCGAAGGTGAAGATCACCCGGGCCGAGCCGTTGTCCATCAGCAACCGGCGCAGGATCTTGATGTGCTCGCCGCCGAAGGCCGTACCGCAGGTCGCGATGGCCGTCCGCACCCCGGCCAGATGGCAGGCCATGACGTCGGTGTAGCCCTCGACCACGACCGCCCGGCTGGACTTCGCGATCTCCTTCTTGGCCAGGTCGATGCCGTAGAGGACCTGCGACTTCTTGTAGATCGCGGTCTCGGGGGTGTTGAGGTACTTGGGCCCGTTGTCGGACTCGTACAGCTTGCGCGCGCCGAAGCCGACGACCTCGCCGCCGATGTCCCGGATCGGCCACATCAGCCGGCCCCGGAAGCGGTCGATCGGTCCGCGCCGGCCTTCCTGGGAGAGGCCGGAGAGGATCAGTTCCTTGTCGCTGAAGCCCTTGCCGCGCAGATAGCGGGTGAGGTGGTCCCAGCCCTGGGGGCTGTAGCCGACACCGAAGTGCACCGCCGCGCCCTGGTCGAAGCCGCGCTCGGCGAGGAAGATCCGGCCGGTCTCCGCCTCCGCGCTGTCCGCCAGCTGCTCGGCGTACCACTGCGCGGCGATCTTGTGCGCCTCGACCAGCCGGATGCGTTCGCCGCGCTGGGAGGCCGGGTTGTACCCGCCCTCCTCGTACCGCAGCGTGATCCCGGCCTGGGCGGCGAGCCGCTCCACCGCCTCCGAGAAGGAGAGGTGGTCCACCTTCATCACGAAGGTGATGGTGTCGCCGCCCTCCTGGCACCCGAAGCAGTGGAAGAGCCCCTTGGCGGGGCTGACCTGGAAGGACGGCGACTTCTCGTCATGGAACGGGCACAGCCCCTTGAGGTTGCCGCCGCCCGCGTTGCGCAGCTGGAGGTACTCGGAGACCACGGCGTCGATCGGGACCGCGTCCCGTACCGCCTTCACGTCCTCGTCGTTGATCCGTCCTGCCACGGATGAATTCTACGGTGGCGAAAGGAGCGCTCCGGGGCTCCGGGGGTTCAGACGGCCAGCCGCTCCAGTGGCACATGCGGATCCGCCAGCGCGTCCGTGTCCACCCGCGCACGGGAGCGGATGAGCCGCTGGATCTGTTCCGTGACGTTCCACACATTCACGTTCATGCCCGCGAGCACCCTCCCCTCGCTCACCCAGAACGCGATGAACTCCCGCTTGCCCATGTCGCCCCGGATGACCACCTGGTCGTACGACCCCGGCGGCGCCCAGCCGCTGTACTCCATCCCCAGGTCGTACTGGTCGGTGAAGAAGTACGGCACCCGGTCGTACACGGCGTCCTGCCCGAGCATCGAGCGCGCCGCCGCCGGTCCCCCGTTGAGCGCGTTGGCCCAGTGCTCGACCCGGATCCGGGTGCCGAACAGCTCCAGCGGGAACGCGGCCACGTCTCCGGCGGCGCAGATGTCGGGGTCGGACGTCCGCAGCCGCTCGTCCACCACGATCCCGCCGCCGTGCGCCCGGTCGGCGATCTCCAGGCCCGCCGCCTCCGCGAGCGCGACCCGCGGGACCGCGCCGATCGCCGCGAGGACGTCGTGCGCCGGGTGCTCCTCGCCGTCGTCGGTGCGCACCGCGAGGACCATGCCGTCCTGGCCGATGATCTCGGTGAGCCGCCGCCCGAACTGGAAGCGCACCCCGTGCCCGCTGTGCAGCTGGGCGAAGACATTGCCCAGCTCGGGGCCGAGCACGCCGTGCAGCGGGGTCGGCTCCGGCTCGATCACGGTGACCTCCGCGCCGTACTCGCGCGCCGCCGCCGCGACCTCCAGGCCGATCCACCCGGCACCGGCGATCACGAGATGCCCGTTGTCCCGGCCGAGGGAGGCCAGCACGCCCTTGAGCCGCTCGGCGTGCGCGAGCCGGCGCAGATGGTGGACGCCCGCGAGATCGGTGCCGGGGATGTCCAGGCGGCGCGGCTCGGCGCCGGTGCACAGCAGCAGCTTGTCGTACCGGACGAGGGTGCCGTCGTCGCCGTAGCGCACGGTCTTGGCCCTGCGGTCGATGCGGTCGACGCTCTGGCCGAGGTGCAGCTCGATGTCGTTGCGCGCGTACCAGGCGGGTTCGTGCACGAAGACGCTGTCGCGCTCCTCCTTGCCGAGCAGGAAGCCCTTGGACAGCGGCGGTCGCTCGTACGGGTGGTCGCGTTCGTCGCAGATCAGTATCACCCTGCCGGTGAAGCCCTCCGCGCGGAGCGTCTCCGCCGCCTTCGCGCCGGCGAGGCCGCCTCCGACGATGACGAATGTCTGATCCGCGTCGACCACTTGTATGCCTCCTCGTAAGGGTGCCGCCACCCGCGAGCGTCCCGCACACGGCGTGCCGCGGGAAGGGGGAGTGACCCGATCAGGCCACCCGGTGCACGTTCCTCTCACATATGCCCGGTCAGTCTCGCGTGCAGCGAGAGCGCGGAGGCGTCGGTGAGGGATGCGATCTGGTCGACGATCACCCGCTTGCGCGCGTGGTCGTCGGATGCCCCGTCGAACAGGGCCCGAAACTGCGGATCCAGGCCGTCCGGCGCACGGGCGGTGAGCGCCTCGGCCAGCTCCGCCACGATCACCCGCTGATCGGCCCGCAGCCGCTCCTGCTCGGCGCGCTGCATCACATACCGGTCGGCGACCGCCTTGAGCACCGCGCACTCCAGCCGGGTCTCCCGCGGTACGACGAGACGCGCGTCGTAGCGGGTGAGCCGGCCGTTTCCGTAGGCGGCGCGGGTGGCGCCCTCGGCGGCCAGACAGAACCGTCCGATGAGCTGACTGGTGGCGTCCTTCAGGCGGGCCTGGGCGACCGCGGTGCCGTCGTAGCCGTGCGGCCACCACTCGGCGTCCTGGAGGCGGTCGAGGGCGTCCGCGAGTTCGGCCGGATCGGTGTCGGCGGGGACGTAGCGGCCGACGGCCACCTCGAACACGGCCCCCCGTTCGGGCTCGGCGTGCAGGCAGTTGGGGTCGATGTGGCCGGCGTGCAGGCCGTCCTCGACGTCGTGCACCGAGTAGGCCACGTCGTCGGACCAGTCCATGACCTGGGCCTCGAAGCAGGTACGGGTGCCGGGGGCGGCGGCCCTGACCCAGTCGAACACCGGGCGGTCGTCCTCGTACACACCGAACTTCACCGAGGCGGGGTCGGTGGGGTGGGCGCCGCGCGGCCAGGGGTACTTGGTGGCGGCGTCGAGCGCGGCGCGGGTGAGGTTGAGGCCGACGGAGCCCTCCTCGGTGAACCGCTTGGGCTCGATCCGGGTGAGCAGCCGCAGCGACTGGGCGTTGCCCTCGAAGCCGCCGCAGTCGTCCGCGAACGCGTTGAGCGCCTGTTCGCCGTTGTGGCCGAAGGGCGGATGGCCCAGGTCGTGGGAGAGGCAGGCGGCCTCCACGAGGTCGGGGTCGCAGCCGAGGGCCGCGCCCAGTTCCCGGCCGACCTGGGCGCACTCCAGGGAGTGGGTGAGCCGGGTGCGGGGGCTGGCGTCCCAGACCTGGCTGTGGCTGCCCGGCGTGACGACCTGCGTCTTGCCCGCGAGGCGGCGCAGCGCGGCGGAGTGCAGGATGCGGGCGCGGTCGCGCTGGAAGGCGGTGCGGCCGGGGCGTTTGTCGGGCTCGGGCGCGAAGCGCTCCAGGTCCGCGGGGCCGTAAGGGTCGGGGCCGCAGGGGCCGGGTGCGCTGCCTTCCATGATTCGACAGTAGCCGCACGGGGTGCCGAATGAGGGGTGCCGGGTGGCCCAGTCGTACGGCCGGAGCGGGAATCCGGCCGTATCAGCGGGGCGGATTCGCACAGCGCGGCGAACCGGAGGGCCCCCGATGGCGTCCTCCATGGTCGGAACCGGAACCGGCACCGGCACCGGCACCGGGTCCGGGTCCGGGTCCGGGTACCGGATTCCGTACCGAGGGGGAGCAGCACATGAGGATCCGAAGACCGCGGCTGCCGCGCACCCGCACCGGGCAGCGGCGGCTGGTGCGGGCCGTGGTGGCCGTCTGCGCGCTGGCGCTGCTGCCGGGGGCCTGGCTGTGCACGTCCACGGCGGACCGGCTGCGCACGGTCGCGGACGCGCCGCCCGCGCCGGTCGCGGTGGTGTTCGGGGCCGGGCTGTGGAACGGGGAGCCGTCGCCCTACCTCGCGCACCGCCTGGACGCGACGGCGGCGCTGTACCGCGCGGGCCGAGTCAAGGTCGTCCTGGTCACCGGCGACAACAGCCGCAAGGACTACGACGAGCCGGACGCCATGCGCACCTACCTCACCCGGCACGGCGTGCCGGGCGGCAAGATCGTGCGCGACTATGCCGGTTTCGACACCTGGGACTCCTGCGTACGCGCGAAGAAGATCTTCGGCGTGGACCGTGCCGTCCTGGTCAGCCAGGGCTTCCACATCCGGCGGGCGGTCGCGCTGTGCGAGGCGGCGGGCATCGACTCGTACGGCGTCGGGGTCGACGAGCCGCACGACGCCACCTGGTACTACGGCGGCACCCGCGAGGTGTTCGCGGCGGACAAGGCGTTGCTGGACACCGTCTTCCGCCCGGACCCGACGTTCCTCGGCCCCCGGGACCAGGGTATCGCCGACGCGCTGGCCGGGGCGGGCAGTGCGAGTCCGACCCGGCGTGCGAAGGGCTGAGCCCATGGACCTCACCGAGCTGACGCCCGCCGAGCGCCGTGTTCGTGACGCCTTTCCGCTCGGCGAGGGGGTCGACTTCCGGGAGGGCGACGACGACGATCCGGGGCGGGGCGCGGACTGGGGGCCGGAGCGGACCCTACGGGCGGAATTCCTGCGGGAGTTGCTGCTGACGGGCCCGGTGACGGAGGGCCGTACGGCGGGCCTGAAGGTGGCGGGCGCGCGCGTCACCGGGCGGCTCGACCTGAAGTACGGCACCGTCAGCTGCGCCGTCCGGCTGCGCGCCTGCCACTTCGAGCAGGCGCCCGACCTGTACGGGGCCCGGATCGGCGCCCTGGTCCTCACCGACTCGGTGCTGCCGGGGCTGACGGCCGGGACGCTGCGCGCCGACGGGGTCGTACGGATCACCTGCTGCCGTCTCACGGGCCCGGTCCGGCTCCAGGGCGCCAGGCTGACCGGGGCGTTCTTCGCCAACGGGGCGCGGCTCGGGACGCCCGGGGCGGACCCGCAGGAGGCCGTGCTCCAGCTCAACCACGCCGAGGTGGCCACGGACGTGTGGGCGCCGGGGCTGGTCGCGCACGGCACGGTGCAGCTGAACGGGGCCGTCGTCGGCGGGCAGGTGAATCTCAACGACGCGGTGCTCGACGCCCCCGGCGGCACCGCGCTGCACGCCGAGGTGCTCGCGGTCGGCACCGATCTGCACGCGATGCGGCTGCGCGCGCGGGGCCGGGTCAATCTGAGCGGCGCCCGCGTCCCCCGCCAACTGAACCTGGCCTACGCCCGGTTGTCGAACCCCGCCGGGCACGCCCTGCGCGCCAGCAGCGCGGTCATCGGCGAGCTGTGGCTGCGGGAGGCCGCGCCGATCGAGGGCACGGTCAATCTGCGCCGCGCCCAGCTCGACCTGCTGCATGTGCCGCCCGAGGTATGGCCCGAGCGGGTCCAACTCGACGGTCTCGCCTACCGGGTGCTGACCCCGCATCTGCCCGCCGCGCAACGGCTGCCGCTGCTGGAACGCGAACCGGACGGCTATCTCCCGTACCCCTACGAGCAGTTGACCACCGCCTATCGGGCGGTGGGCGACGACGGCGCCGCCCGCACCGTCCAGCTCGCCAAGCTCCGCCGCCATCGCGGCACCCTGCCGGCGTACGCCCGGCTGTGGGGCTACCTCCAGGACGCCGCCGTCGGCTACGGCTTCCGTCCGATGCGCGCCGCGCTCTGGCTGCTCCTGCTGCTGTGCACGGGCACCCTCGTCTTCGCCCTGCACCACCCGCCCGCCCTCAAGCCGTCCGAGGCCCCCGCCTTCAACGCGCTCTTCTACACCCTGGACCTGCTGCTGCCGATCATCGACTTCGGCCAGGAGAGCGCGTACGCCCCGCGCGGCGGCTTCCAGTGGCTGTCGTACCTGCTGATCGCGCTGGGCTGGGTCCTGGCGACGACGATCGCGGCGGGCATCACCCGCTCCCTCAACCGGCAGTAGCGGCAACGGGGTCGGAACAGGTCGAACAGGGCCCTCTTCTCCCCTTCCTGTGAACTCCCTATGGACATGGGTTGTCATGCCCCCTTAAATCTCAGGGGCATCCAGCGCCATCCCCCCACGCCTGGATGGCGCCCTTTCCGAGGAGACAGATGAGCCGAATACGGCAGCACGTCCGAGGATCCCGTCGTCTCGCCACCGCCGGTGTCGCCGTCAGCAGCGCGACCCTGCTGGCCGCCACCCTCTCCCCCGCCGCCCATGCCGCCCCCAGACCCACCCGGGCCACCGCCGTGCGGCACGCGGCGTCGGCGCTCCTCGCGCACGCGTCGAGCCTGGGGCTGAACTCCGCGCAGGCCACGAGCGTCCGGGACGTGATCGTGGACAAGGACGGCAGCCAGCACGTCCGTTACGACCGCACCTATCACCGACTCCCCGTGCTGGGCGGCGACTTCGTCGTCCACATCGGCCCGGACGGCGGCTACCGGGGCGCCGACCGGGCGAGCCGCGCCGCGCTCGCGCTGCCCTCGACCACGCCCGAGGTGTCCGCACCCGAGGCCGCCGACCTCGCGACGAACGCGCTGCGCGCGGCCGACCCCGGGCACCGGCTGCGGCAGGTGAAGGCCAAGCCGCGGCTGGTCGTGGACGCGCTGCACGGCACCCCCAGGCTGGCCTGGCGGACCGACGCGGTCGCCCTGGACCCGCTCGGCAACCCGGTCGCGCGCACCGTGCTGACCGACGCCCGCACCGGCGCCCGGATCGACAGCTGGGACAGCATCGAGACCGCCACCGGCGACGGCCAGTCGCTGTACAGCGGCACGGTGCCGCTGGAGACGACCCAGTCCGGATCGTCGTACCAGCTCAAGGACCCGACCCGGGGCAACACCTACACCGGGGACGCCGCGAACAAGACCGATCTGTGCATCTTCGGCATCTGCATCAGCCGGGCGCCCTCGACCGTGTTCACGGACACCGACAACCACTGGGGCACGGGCGCCACCGCCGACCGCTCCTCGGCCGCGGTCGACGCCCAGTACGGCACCGACGAGACCTGGGACTACTACAAGAACGTCCACGGCCGCAACGGCATCGCGGGCGACGGCAAGGGCTCGTACAACCGCGTCCACTACGGCAGCAACTACAACAACGCCTTCTGGGACGACAGTTGCTTCTGCATGACGTACGGCGACGGCGACGGGACCACCTTCGGACCGCTGGTCGCGCTGGACGTCGCCGGGCACGAGATGTCGCACGGCGTCACCTCCAAGACGGCCGGCCTGACCTACTCGGGCGAGTCCGGCGGCCTGAACGAGGCCACCTCCGACATCCTCGGCACGATGGTGGAGTGGTACGCGAACAACCCGTCGGATCCCGGTGATTACCTCATCGGTGAGCAGATCGTCCGCCCCGGCTTCGGGGGGACCGCCCTGCGCTACATGGACAAGCCCTCCAGGGACGGCAGTTCGGCCGACTACTGGAGCGGCTCGGTCGGCAACCTCGACGTCCACTACTCCTCCGGCGTCGCCAACCACTTCGCCTACCTCCTCGCGGAGGGCAGCGGCGCCAAGGTCATCAACGGCGTCAGCTACAACTCGCCCACGTACAACGGCTCCACGGTCACCGGGATCGGCCACGACAAGGTCGGCAAGATCTGGTACCGGGCGCTGACGGTCTACATGACGTCCTCCACCAACTACGCGGGCGCCCGCACGGCCACCCTCAACGCGGCCAAGGACCTCTACGGCGCGGGCGGCGCGGAGTATAACGCGGTGGCGGCGGCCTGGAGCGCGGTCAACGTGAACTGACCGAACAGGATCGGCGGTACGGGCCCGGGGACGCATCCCCCGGGCCCGACTGACGTCCCGTCACCCGCCAAATCTCCCGGTCTCCGGGTCCCGGGCCTCCGGGTCTCCCGGCCTCCCGGTCACCCGTTCAACGGCCCCCGTCGCTCCATTCGTGTGTTCTTCGTACTTTCTTCTCGCGCTGTCCGGCCCACCACCCCTGACCTGCCCCGACTCCGCCATGGCTCAGCCGTATGGCCGCCGCGCCCGCCACCCGTTCACCGCAGTCCGGCCGATCTCTCGGCAAGCGGATCCCGGCGCGAGCCCTTTACCTCGGAAGGGCAGGGGACACACCAGTCGGACAAGCTCGACAAGCTCTGGGGAGCACCATGCGCCGCACCGCCCGTCTGCTGACCGGTACCGCGCTCGCCGTGGGAACGGCGGCGCTCGCCGCCGCGCCCGCCTACGGCGGCGCCGCGGCCACGCGCCCCATGCGCGCCCCCACGGGCAGCCTGGAGGTGTACCCGTCCACCGCCATTCCCGGCGGACAGGTCACGGTGAACACCGCCGCCTGCGGGGACAAGGGCGGCGCGACGGGGGACGCGGGCGCGGTCGGCGCCGGCGTCTTCACCCTGGCGCCCACCACGCACCAGGGCGAGGCGATCGGTCAGTTCCAGGTGCCGCCCAGCGCGCAGCCGGGGACGTACGAGATCGTCGCGAAGTGCGCGGAGGGCAGCGGACAGGTGACGGGCGACCTGGTGGTGGCCCTCGGCGCGGCGCGCGAGCAGGTGCAGCCGCGGGGCAGCCTGAAGACGGGGGTCGGCGGCGCGCTCGGTCCCGACCCCGTGCAGACCGCGGCGGGCGTGACGGCGCTGGCCGTCGCCGCCGCGGGCGGTACCTGGCTCCTGCATCGCCGGGCGAGAGGCGACGGGATCTGACGGACACCCTCCGCTGTCCGTCCGCCGGTACCGCACGTCCCACCCCCTCCGGGTCCGATGCCCCTCGCGGCCCGGAGGGGGAGGGGGTCCGCCCCGGGTCCGGTTCGGGGATCCGCCCCGGGCCCAGTTCGGGGGTCCGCCCCAGGTCCAGTTCGGGGGTCCGCTCCCGGGAGAGGGGTTCGTATGCGCAGCGCACGTCCGACCGGGAGCCGTACCCGTGGCATCCGCGGGGTCCGCGGGCGCCGCTCGCGGCGGCTCGGGGACACCGCGATAGCCGCGGTCACCGTCGTGGCCCTCGCCTCGGGGGTCTGGCTGCTGGGCGGCCAGTCGCACACTCCCCCGCAGCCGGCGGCCGCCGAGGGCCGCCCCGACCCCGGCGAGGAGCGCCTGTCCGCGCCCTCGCTGCCGCCGTCCCCGCCGCTGCGCATCCGCATCCCGGCCATCCGCGTGAACGCCCCGCTGATGGGCCTCGCCCTCACCTCCTCCGGCAGCCTGGACGTGCCGCCCGCGCAGAACAAGAACCTGGCCGGCTGGTACGAGGCGGGGACCACGCCCGGCGAGCGGGGGACCGCGATCGTCGCCGGGCACGTGGACAACACGGAGGGACCGGCCGTCTTCTACGACCTGGGCGCGCTCAAGCGGGGCGCCCGGATCGAGGTGGACCGCCGGGACGGCACGGTGGCCGAGTTCACCGTGGACGCCGTCGAGGTCTACGCCGCCAGCGGCTTCCCCGACCAGAAGGTCTACGGCGCCGCCGCCCGCCCGGAGTTGCGCGTGATCACCTGCGGTGGCGGCTACTCGAAGACCACCGGCTACCAGGGCAACGTGGTCGTCTTCGCCCATCTGACCGGCAGCCGCTGAGCCGCCGCCCCGGCCCCGGCCCCGGCCTCAGTCGATGCCGGAGCGCTCCACTCCCGCCACGATCCACCGCTGGAAGCACAGGAACACCGCCAGCAGCGGCAGGACCGAGACGGCCGCGGCGATGAACAGCTCGTGCAGGCGCACGACTTGGGCGGTGGTGAAGGAGGACAGCGCCACCTGGACCGTCCAGGCGCTCTGGTCCTGCCCGATCACCAGCGGCCACAGGAAGGAGTTCCAGGCGCCGAGGAAGACGATGGTGCCGACCGCCGCGAACACCGGCCGCGCGTTGGGCACGACCACCAGCCAGTACGTCCGCCAGGGGCCGAGCCCGTCGACCTGGGCCGCGTCCTCCAACTCCCGCGGGAATCCCAGGAAGTACTGCCGGAAGACGAAGCAGGCGAACGCCGAGAACAGGGTCGGCACGATCAGCCCGCGCAGCGTGGAGACCCAGCCGAGGGAGGACACCAGCACGAAAGTCGGTACGAAGGTGACGGCGGCCGGGACCAGCAGGGTGCCGAGGATGCCGTAGAACACCTTGTTCGCGTGCCGGTAGGGGATGCGGGCGAGACCGTACCCCGCGAGGGAGGCGAGCAGCAGGGTGCCGAGGGTGGTGACGACGGCGATCAGGGCGGAGTTGAGCAGCGAGCGGGCGAACGGCACGGCGGGGTCCTCGAACAGCTCCCGTACGTTCCCCCACCTCAACTCGCCGGGAAAGAAGGTCCATTCGGGCGAGGTGATGTCCTGCTCGCTGGACAGCCCGTTGCGCACCAGCAGATAGAAGGGGATGAGGAAGAGCAGCGCGAGCACGACGAGCACCACGGCCCGCAGCGCCCGCCCGGCCCTCACCAGAGCATCATCCATCGTCCCACTCCTCCTCATTCCTCCCCGCTTTTCCCGAGCTTGAGCCAGCGCGCCTGCCCCACCGTGACGATCGCGATGATCAGCGCGAGGATCACGGCGCCCGCGCTGCCGAGCCCCAGGTTCTGCCCCTGGCCGAGGGCGGTGTAGTAGAGGTAGACGAGCGGCGGGCGGGCGTACGGCGGATAACCCCGCGCGTCCGACAGCAGGTTGTAGAACTCGTCGAAGGCCTGGAAGGCGTTGATGACGAGCAGCAGCACCACCGCGACGGAGGTGGCGCGCAGTTGGGGCAGGGTGATGTGCCGCAGCACCGTCCAGCCCGGCCGGGCCCCGTCCACGGCGGCGGCCTCGTACAGCACCGGATCGATCCGCTGGAGCCCGGCGAGGAACAGGATCATGTAGAACCCGGCCTGGAGCCACAGTCGTACGGTCACGATGACCAGCCAGTACCAGGGCGGATGGGTGGTGGACAGCCAGGCCACGGGGTCGGTGCCGAACCAGCCGAGCAGGGTGTTGGCGAGCCCGAAGCGCACCCCGTTGAAGATCGACATCTTCCAGATCAGGGCGGCCACGACGTAACTGCACGCGGCCGGGAGGAAGAACACCGACCGGAAGAACGCCCGGGCCCGCCGCACCCGGTTGACCATCAGGGCGAGGGCCAGGGAGAGGGCGAAGGTGACGGGCACGATGAAGGCCGTGAACACGAGGAAGGTGCGCAGGCTCCCGGTGAACGCGCCGTCCTTCAGCATCGCGGTGTAGTTGTCCAGGCCGACGAAGTCCGTGGGCGTCACGGTGTTGTGCGCGTCGAAGAAGCTCAGGCCGACGCTCCACAGCAGCGGGACGTACGTGAACAGCGCGAGCCCGGCCGCGAAGGGCCCGACGAACACCCAGAACCAGAAAGCCCCCCGGCGCCTCACGACGCGTGCTGGACCCGGTCGAGTTCCGCGGACACCTTCCGTACGACGCCCCGCAGTTCGCTCTCCGGGTTCGCCCCGTCCTTGATGATCCGGTTCAGGGCGTCCTGGTAGGCGGTCTGGGAGGCGGGGGTCCACAGCAGCGGCTGGGCGTACCCGTGCTCGGTGGCGAACCGTACGGCGTCGGCGGCCGCGCCGGTCCTCAGCTTGCCGGCCTTCTTCGCGAGCGAGATCCGCGCGGGGATGTGGAAGCCGTACCCGAGCGCGAAGTCCTCCTGGTAGTCGGTCCGTTCCACCCAGAGCCACTTCACGTACTCTTTCGCCGCCTCCTTGTGCTTGCTCCGCGCGCTGACGGCGGCCCCGTACGCCCCGACGGGAACGGTCGGCTTCCCCTGGCTCCCGTCCCCCGGAAACGGCAACACCCCGAAATCGTCGCCGAGTTCCTTCTGCACCTGCGGCAGCGCCCACAGCCCGGACCACTGCATCGCGGTGAGCCCCTGGAGAAAGGCCGAGGGATCCGACCAGTCGGTGGGCGCGCCGAGGAGCAGCGCCTTACCGGCGTACAGCTCCCTCAGCTTCCCGAGCGCCCGCGCCGCCGCCGGGTCGTCGAACCCGACCTTCCCGTCCTCGGTGACCAGCCGGAGCCCCGCCGCGTACAGGGGCGTTCCGCCGAGTACCCCGGCACCGCCGTCATTCCCGAGGAAGAGCCCCTTGACCTTCCTGTCGCTCAACTTCTTCGCGGCGTCGACGAGTTCATCGAGCGTCCCCGGCGGCTGGACTCCCGCGTCCCGCAGCATGCTCTTGCGGTAGTAGAGCATCTGCATGTCAACGGTCTGCGGAATGCCGTAGACCTTCCCCTGATACGTCTTCGGCGCCAGCACCGCCGGATTGAAGTCGCCCTCGACCCCGTCCAGCAACGCGGTCAGATCCTCGACCTGGCCGCCCTGGATCTGGTCGAGCGAGGGCCCGTTGACCTCGAACACATCGGGCCCGGAATCGGTGAGCAGCGCCGCGGCCGTCTGCTGATCATAATTCCCGGGCCGCCACTGCACGGTGACCCGCGCCTTCGTATAAGCCGCGGCATACCGCTTCACCGCCTGCTCGGTCCCGGCCTCCCCGTACTGGTGATACCACTGCGCGATCCGCACCCCACCGGAACTCCCGCCTTGCCGCCCGGTGTTGGACCCACAGCCACTCACCACCCCCACACCGATCCCGGCACCCGCACCCGCACCCGCACCCAGCAGCGTCCTACGGCTGATCGTCACGCACTCCCCCTGACGTCGGTCCTCAACGCACGGCCCAACGATCAACCATGCGAAGCGATTACGAAAGAGGGGGTTCGGCGGTGTGTCACTGGGCGCGGACGGTGGGTGAGGGGTACCTGGTCGTCCGGAACGGCCACCATCGGGCCCGGACCGTGGTCACCGCCGCCGGACCGGTCGAGGTGAGGGTTCCCCGGGTGAACGACCGCCGCATCGACGACGAGACGGGCGTCCTGGTCGAGCGGGAGACAAGCGGCATAAATTCCGGTGGCGAGCCTGCCACGGCCTTCGAGATCATCCGCCCATGTCGCATGACGATGCAGAGCCGAACGAGGTGCCGGCCAGCCCCAGCGAACCCAGCGGCCTTGAGATGTCTGGCCAGAGACCAGGCGGGCTGATCATCTTCCTGAACGGGACATCGAGTTCCGGAAAAACGAGCATCGCCCGGGAGCTTCTCCAGATCCTGGACGAATCATTTTTTCACATGCCGGTCGACGCCTTCCATGCCATGCGGTCTGACCGGGACATCCCCGACGAACACCTGCAGGCCGAGATCGACCGAACCGCCAGGGGCTTCCACCGCGCGATAGCCGGGATGGCCGCAGCCGGCAATCACATCGTGGTGGACTATCTGCTGAGCCAGCGCTGGCGCCTCCTCGACTGCCTCGACCTGTTCCCTGCCGAGAACGTCGTCCTCGTCGGCGTGCACTGCCCGCTGCCGGAGCTGGAGCGACGGGAACGGATCCGCGGCGACCGGACCCCAGGTCTTGCCGCGCGGCAGTTCGGCCAGGTCCACGCGCACGGCATCTACGACATCGAATGCGACACGAGCAAGAACACGCCGGAGGAGATCGCCCAACAGATCAAGAACGCCCTGCCACGACGGCGGACGCCTACGGCCTTCACACGGATGAAGCTCGCCCTACGCGCCGGCGATCCGAGCTGAGCCCCGATCACAGATTTCGGCAATGGCTCGGGTTAGCCCGGCGTCCACGCGCCCTCGTAGAGACCGGCGAGCCGCGTCGCCTCCTCTTCCCGGAACTCGCGGACTTCCGCGCAGCGCCTGCTCATCACGAACTCCCCGAGCGTCAGACACAGATCCATGCGCTGAATGCACACGCCGACCATGAAGGGTCCGTTCCGCGCCCGGTACATTCGCACGCCGTAGTAGCCCTCCTGGCAGTCCCGCTCATTGTTGAACCGGCAGCCCGCGCAGGTGTCCGGGAGCCGGACGGGCCGGATGCTCTTGGCGAGGAGGGTCCGGCCGTCGGGGAGCCGGTAACGGATGCGCTGGTCGGAGGCGCCGGCGGTGATGACACGGCGGACCGCGACCGCTCCGAGCCGCTCCACCACCTCTCGCATAGCGGCGAGCGACGCCCCGTCGTCCTCCAGGTTCACGAGCATCCGTACGGTGACGGCCCGCCCGTATTCCTCCATCACGCGCAGTACCCGCACCACGTGATCACGGTCCGGGATCACGATGTTCGCCGAGACCTTCACGCCGTGGCGGGCCGCGGTGTCGATCGTGGCGGCGAGGGCGTCGAGCTTGCGCGCAGCCAGTTTCGGCGAGGCGAGACGCGTCGCCTGGACCGCGGCGAGTTCCTCGGGAGTCGTACCGAATACGGACAGGTTGATCCGGTCGAGGCCGGCCGCCGCACATTCGGGAAGTACGGCGGCTCCGTTCTCGCCGTTGCTGGTGAGGCCCACCGTCAGACCGAGTCGGCGCGCGATACGCACGAGGGCCGGGAGCTCAGGGTGCAAAGTGGGCTCTCCGCCCGTGAAGTGCACCTCGGTCGTCGGAAGGCTGCCGCGTACGGCCGCCAGGGCGAGGGCGAAGTCCCCGTCCGCCTTGATCCGTTCCGGCAGGAAGCTCGCGCCGTTGTTCGCCAGGTAGATCGAGACCCGACCGGAGCGGCCCGGAGTCCCGGTGAAATCCCCAGCCGCGCGGCCGAGGTTGTCGGTGGTGACCGGGGTGCCTTCGTTGTGACAGAAAGTGCAGGCGAGCCCACACGCATCAATGATCTTGACGCGCAGGGTCCGGTCGGGCACCACCGTGACGGGTAAGTCCTTCGTGTCCGCGCCGGTGTCGATTCCGGTGTTGGTCATGATCACCTCCTGGCCGACGGGTTCCGGAGCAGAGCCCGTCGGCACGCGGTCGAGAGGTCTAGCCGAAGCGCAGGTCATCGATCGAGTCGAGGTCGATCCCGTACCGCGCGAACACCTTCGTCGTGTTCTCGCTGGTCAGGTCGGGCCGGGGAATGGCAAGGCGATCGGCGGCCGCCCACACCTGGTCCTCGTCGTCCCCCTCAATCTCCAGATAGGGCGGGATGCGCGGCCACTCGTCGATCTCCAGCCGCACGCCGTCCAGCAGCCAGGACGAACGTCGGTTCTCCTGGTAGCCACGGTGTGTGAGCCCCATCAGCCCGAGCAGCGCATGCGCGTCGTCGAACGACCCGACGGTCGTCTCGGTCTCCCGGGTGCCGTCGATCTCGTCCGAGCTGACTGTCTTCACACAAAGGGTCACCGCGTCACCGGAATCCCGCAGCCGCACCCAGCGCCCACGTACTGGCGGCACCGTGTCGTACACATACCTCCGCATGAGGCGCTCGCCCTGGAAGATGCCACCGGCGGCCGTGATGCGCTCGGCCATGGCGTCGGGATCGATCCCGAGCGCCTTCGCCTCGTACTCGATGGTGTGCATGGAGCCCCTTTCCTCAGCACATGGCTCGATGTGCCCTCAGCATGGCCGTTGTGCGCGAGACGTCGGACTTCGCTCACGTACGAGTGAGGCACGACTTCGCTACGGTGAAGCCGTCCCAAGTCGTCCCGGTGGGGGGAGAGTACGACGTGGCGAACGAGCGGTTACGCGGCGCGATCACCAAGAGCGGACTGTCGCTCGATCAAGTCGCGGAAGCTCTTGGCGTGTCGGCGAAGACGGTCGAACGCTGGATCAATGAGCCGAGGCGCCAGCCGTACCGCCGCTTCAAGTACGCGGCGGCCTCGCTCCTGCAATACGAGATGTCCTATCTATGGCCGGACGAGCGGACGTCGGCGGAGGTCATCGAGGCCGGGAATGCCGAGCTGGTCAGGCTCTACCCGCACCGCTCCGTGGTTCCGAACCACCTTTGGCGGCAGCTGTACGCCCGAGCCTCGCGACACTTCGACGTACTTGTCTACTCGGGCTTCTGGCTCACCGAGGACGCGGCCTTCCACCAGGTCGTCAAGGAGCGGTCGGCCGCAGGCGTTCGGATCCGGTTCATGCTCGGGGACCCCGAGTGCGCAGCGGTCGCCGTGCGCGGCGAGGACGAGGGAATCGGGGGCGCGATGGCCGGCAAGATTCGAAACGCCCTGGTCAACTACGCGCCGCTGTTCGGGCTTCCGGGGGTGGAGTTCCGGCTGCACTCCTCCACGCTCTACAACTCGGTCTACCGGGCCGACGACGAGATGCTCGCCAACGGCCACCTGTACGGCGTGGGCGCGTACATGGCGCCGGTATTGCACGTCCAGCGCGTCCCCGGGGGTGAGCTGTTCGACGCCTACGCCGAAAGTGTCGAACGGGTCTGGGAGACCGCGCGACCCATCTCTTCGCCCACCGACCTGAGAGGTCCAGACACATGAGCCGAATCGACTACTTCCGCGACCCCAACGCTCCTATGGCCAACTCTGTCGTGCCCTCGGTCACGGCCGTGGTGTGCGACGACGCCGGCAGGCTCCTGATCATCCACAAGACCGACAACAACCTGTGGGCGCTGCCCGGCGGTGGCCACGACATCGGCGAGCGCATCGGCGACACGGTCGTGCGCGAGGTCGAGGAGGAAACTGGGATCAGGGTCGAGGTGGACGGCATCATCGGGCTCTACACCGATCCCGAGCACGTGCTCGCCTACGACGACGGCGAGGTGCGACAGCAGTTCTCCATCTGCTTCCGGGCCCACCCGGTGGGCGGATCCCTCCGCACGAGCAGCGAATCCAAAGAGGTTCGCTGGATCGACCCGGCGGACCTCGATTCCTTGGACATCCACCCGTCCATGCGGCTGCGGATCCAGCACGGCTTGGACAAGACGCGCCGTGAGCCCTACATCGGCTGAGTCCCCGCCTCGACGGCGGCCATCCTGCTTTCCACTCGCTCCACGGCGGCGTAGATCTCCGGCGCCGCCCGCTGGATGAAGCGGCCCACGATCGTGTCCGGCCCGTATCGCTGCACGATCTCGCTGACCCGGGCCACCGACGTCGTGTACTCGCCATCCGGGGTGGTCGTCATGTCCGACACGATGAGCGCGTCCACCAACTCTGGCCGTTCCATCTCGAACTCGGTCTCCAGCTCATGTCGGAGCCCTCTCTCCTCGGCCTCCAGGAGCGCGCAGGAGTGGTGCGCCACGAGCCGTACGACCCTCTCGTCCGCACCCTCCTGGTCGCGGAGGAAGCGGGCCCCGTCGAGCGGGTGAAAGCCGGTGACGGCGATGGAGGGCGAGTATCCGACGTCATGCAGGACGGCGGCAGCTTCCAACAGCTCGGAGTCGCGGCCGAGGATCGGACTCAGGGAACACGCCCGCTCGGCCGCCCCGAGCGAGTGCGCCCAACGTCGCGGCAGGGGTTCGGCCAGCATCGCTTCGGAGAGGGAGTACGCCCACTTGGTAAGCCCCATGGACGGCAAGGCTATGACTCCCCCTGGGCGATCGAAAGTGCGACGCGGTGCGCCCCTGACCACATGTGGCGGCGAGCGGGCCGACGCCTTCTATCGGGCCAGGCCGCGGCGTATAACTGCCGGCGAGTTCCGCAGCAGCTGCTCTGAAGGGTGCCTCTCCCTGGACTTCGACGCCCCTTGGTATGGCGACGATCTCCGGAGACGGCGCAACGCCGTCAGTCTCAACACCGCCCGGGGCAACGAAGCTCCCTGATCCCAACTCGGTTGACATGTCTGCCTTGACACCACGGATCGTGTCATACTGACGATAACTAGCCGCCCACCCGCAGAGGATCCCATGTCGAGCACTAGATACGACTTGTTTATCTCACACGCATCGGAGGACAAAGAAGAATTCATACGCCCTCTCGCCACATTCTTGATGCAACTCGGAATGAAAGTCTGGTACGACGAGCATTCCCTCACGATAGGCGACAGCCTGTCAGCATCAATCGACAAGGGCTTACAAGAATCCAACTATGGCCTCATCATACTCAGCCCTAGCTTCTTGAGTAAGCCATGGCCAGAGTATGAATTTCGAAGCCTGCTCACACTGGAGACAGGCGCCAGGAAGAGAATACTACCCGTTTGGTATCACGTTGACCGAGAAGAAGTCATGCGATTCAGTCCGCACCTTGCCGACAGATACGCATTCGATGCAACGGGAAAGGATCCCCTACTCACAGCCTTCGAAGCACTGCGGGTCGCGAAACCGACAGCGTATGCCGAACTGTATCGAAGGCACGCTGCCGAGAAACTTTCTGTCCCCCTTGAGAAGTTGGCATCCAACCCCATCCTGGGACCGCCCTTGACGCAGCCTCAGCTGAGGAGAATCAGATTCATCCGCGAAGCCCTGATGGACGTATTTCCGCAGAGCTGGAACGAGACTGTTACTTCATTCAGGAGGGACACCCCGCAACATCGAGAGGGAGAAATTGAAGTATGGGAATGCATTGCGGGGACTTACTTGCGGATTTCAAGGAAATTCACTCTTGGTCGCAAGAAAAGGCAGGCACTCTTCAAGATCCTGATCCATGACACCCTGGGATCATCGATACCAGATGGCCCAGACCAGCCAACCTGGGTGCGCGCAGCCGCTGCCGAGTTCCGCTCCACACTCCCCAACGAATGAGGGAACGCGAACATAAGGGCCGCAATATGCTGGATGAGGTTTCACAGATTAAAGCCCTACGACTTCCTCCCGGTAGTCACCGTGATGTCCCGCAGAGCAGGGCCCAAAATCAGGTACTATCGGTCGAATCTCAGGATCATCTTGCAGGACGAAGAAGGTGAAGACGACGAGGTCAGTCGAACCACGTCGACAGGAGACCCGCGAAAGTTCCGCACATCAGACCGATCGAAGCAAGAACTGCGGGAGCAGTGACCTCTGGCGCTTGCGGAGCTTGCGCCTAAGGTAATCTCGTCGACCGTTAACTCGTCGCCAGAGCAACCAGACTCCGAGCGCAGGCAGTACGCCACTAGCTATGGTCAGGAAAGTAATCACCAATTTCATGCCTGCACTATGCGGTACATGCCGGGTGGCATGGAAACCCTAGGAAGCAGGACAAAGGCACACTGACCATAGGTCGGGCCACGCCGCCGCTTCACGCAGGTCCAACGGCACCCGACGCCGACAAGCGCCGACTAGCCTGGTCAGCAAGGTGGCTTGACGGGCTTCGCGCCGGGAGACCCCGAGAGGCGGCACCCCCGCACAGGGTGCCGCCTCTTTCGTGCGCCGGGGCCGGTGTCGATCGGTGAGGGTCGGGGACCGACGGCGGACCCGGGGTTCGGGGGCCGGTAGGGGTCAGCGGTGGTCGCTGCCCGTGGACTGGGTTGCCGCGCGGCCCGCTTCGAGGCGGGCGACCGGGATGCGGAACGGGGAGCAGGAGACGTAGTCCAGGCCGACCTCGTGGAAGAAGTGGACCGACTCCGGGTCGCCGCCGTGCTCGCCGCAGACGCCGAGCTTGAGGTCGGGGCGGGTGCGGCGGCCGGCCTCCGCGGCCAGCTTCACCAGGGAGCCCACGCCGTCCTTGTCGATCGTCTCGAAGGGGGAGACGCCGAAGATGCCCTTCTCCAGGTAGGCCGTGAAGAAGGATGCCTCCACGTCGTCCCGGCTGAAGCCCCAGACCGTCTGCGTGAGGTCGTTCGTGCCGAAGGAGAAGAACTCCGCCGCCTCCGCGATCTGACCGGCGGTCAGCGCGGCGCGCGGCAGCTCGATCATCGTGCCGATCGCCAGCTTCAGCTCGGTGCCCGTCGCCGCCTGCACCTCCGCGATGACCCTGTCGGCCTCCTCGCGGACGATCTCCAGCTCCTGGACGGTGCCGACGAGCGGGATCATGACCTCGGCGCGCGGGTCGCCCTTCGCGCCCTTGCGCTCCGCGGCCGCCTCGGCGATCGCGCGGACCTGCATCGCGAACAGACCGGGGATGACCAGGCCGAGGCGGACACCGCGCAGGCCCAGCATGGGGTTCTGCTCGTGCAGCCGGTGCACGGCCTGGAGCAGGCGCAGATCGTTCTCGTGCGGCTCCTGGCGGGACTCGGCGAGGGCCACGCGGACCGAGAGCTCCGTGATGTCGGGCAGGAACTCGTGCAGCGGCGGGTCGAGGAGGCGGATGGTGACGGGCAGGCCGTCCATCGCCTCGAACAGCTCGACGAAGTCCTTCTTCTGGAGCGGGAGCAGCTCGGTGAGAGCCGCCTCGCGCTCCTCGCCCGTGTCCGCGAGGATCAGCTTCTCGACCATCTCGCGGCGCTCACCGAGGAACATGTGCTCGGTGCGGCACAGGCCGATGCCCTGGGCGCCGAAGCGGCGGGCGCGCAGCGCGTCCTCGGCGTTGTCCGCGTTGGCGCGCACCCGCAGCCGGCGCTTGCGGTCGGCGAAGGCCATCATCCGGTGCACGGCCTCGACCAGCTCGTCCGCGTCGTCCGCGCCCGGGTGCATCCGGCCCTCGAAGTACTCCACGACCGGGGAGGGGACCACCGGGACCTCGCCCAGGTAGACCTTGCCGGTGGAGCCGTCGATGGAGAGGACGTCGCCCTCCTCGACCACATGGCCGCCGGGGACCGTCATACGGCGCCGCTTGGTGTCGACCTCCAGCTCCTCCGCGCCGCAGACACAGGTCTTGCCCATGCCGCGCGCGACCACGGCCGCGTGGGAGGTCTTGCCGCCGCGCGAGGTCAGGATGCCCTCGGCCGCGATCATGCCGTCGAGGTCGTCGGGGTTGGTCTCCCGGCGGACCAGGATGACCTTCTCGCCCGAGCGCGACCACTTGACGGCGGTGTACGAGTCGAAGACCGCCTTGCCGACCGCCGCGCCCGGCGACGCCGCGATGCCGCGCCCGACCTGTTCGACCTTCGCCTGCTCGTCGAAGCGCGGGAACATCAGCTGGGCCAGCTGGGCGCCGGTGACGCGCTGGAGCGCCTCGGTCTCGTCGATCAGGCCCTGGTCGACCAGCTGGGTGGCGATGCGGAACGCGGCGCCCGCGGTGCGCTTGCCGACCCGGGTCTGGAGCATCCACAGCTGACCGCGCTCGATCGTGAACTCGATGTCGCAGAGGTCCTTGTAGTGGTTCTCCAGCGTCTCCATGATCTGCATCAGCTGGTCGTACGACTTCTTGTCGATCCGCTCCAGCTCCGCCAGCGGGACGGTGTTGCGGATGCCCGCGACCACGTCCTCGCCCTGGGCGTTCTGGAGGTAGTCGCCGTAGACGCCCTGGTGGCCGGAGGCGGGGTCGCGGGTGAAGGCGACGCCGGTGCCGGAGTCGGGGCCGAGGTTGCCGAAGACCATCGAGCAGACGTTGACGGCCGTGCCGAGGTCGTGCGGGATGCGCTCCTGGCGGCGGTAGAGCTTGGCGCGGTCGCCGTTCCAGGACTCGAAGACGGCCTTGACGGCGAGGTCCATCTGCTCCCGCGGGTCCTGCGGGAAGTCCCGGCCTGCCTCCTTCTTGACGATCTTCTTGAAGGCGGTGACCAGCTTCTTGAGGTCGGCGGCCTCCAGGTCGGTGTCGACCTTGATCTTCTTGGCGTCCTTGGCCTTCTCCAGGGCCTCCTCGAAGAGGTCGCCCTCGACGCCGAGGACGGTCTTGCCGAACATCTGGATGAGGCGGCGGTAGGAGTCCCACGCGAAGCGCTCGTCGCCGGCCTGCTTGGCCAGGCCCTGGACCGACTTGTCCGACAGACCGATGTTGAGGACCGTGTCCATCATGCCGGGCATGGAGAACTTGGCGCCCGAGCGCACCGACACCAGCAGCGGGTCGTCCGCCTGGCCGAGCTTCTTGCCCATGCGGGCCTCAAGGGCGTCGAGGTGCGCACTCACCTCGTCACGCAGTGCCGCCGGCTCCTCGCCGTTCTCCAGGTAGCCCTTGCAGGCCTCCGTGGTGATGGTGAAGCCGGGAGGAACCGGAAGACCGAGGTTGGTCATCTCGGCGAGGTTCGCACCCTTGCCACCGAGGAGGTCTTTGAGGTCCTTGTTTCCCTCGGTGAAGTCGTAAACGAACTTCGCTACGTGGGGTGCTTTGTTTTCCGACACGGGACTCGACTCCTTGAGGCCACGGTGGCTGCCCTGACGGCCAGGAACATACCCAGATCGAAGGCACATGGGTACGTCCACTTGCGGGTCATGTGCATGTAACCACCCGTCCGCCAGCGGATCGAAAGTCAAAGCTTGGCAAGGCGACACGCGGCCATTCGTTCACTTCTTGAAGACAAACCCACCGGATGAGTGGGTTTAATGCTCACATGAGCGCCACACGCCACGCCTGAGTTCGATCGATGAACGATCAAAGGGTGGCACCCAGTGCCACCCTTTGGAGAAGTGCAGCCATCTTCCAATCGCTCATATGAGCGCAACCCTTATCAGGGGTGGCGAGAATCACGCTGTCACAGGACCCCGGATTTCACCATCCGGACCCCGCTCCGGCGCACTGTCACACCCCCAGCGCCCGCAGCCGCTCCTCCACCCGCTCCGGCGCGTAAAGGTGTTCCACCACCAGCGCCCCCGCTCCGATGAGCGCGGCCCGCTCTCCCAGCCGGGAGGTGACCACGTCCAGGTGGGCCGTGGAGCGCGGCAGCGCCCGCTGGTAGAGCAGCTCCCGCACGCCGGTGAGGAAGGGTGTTCCGGCCAGATCTCCGGCGATCATCAGCACGCCCGGGTTGAGCAGCGTGACGACGGTCGCCAGGACGTCCCCGACCCGCCGCCCCGCCTCCCGGGCCAGCGCCGCCGCCTCCGGATGCCCGGCCGCCAGCAGGTCCCGTACGTCCGCGCCGGAGGCGGCCGGCACCCCGGAGGCCGCGAGGCGCCGGGCCACCGCGCCACCGCTCGCGACGGCGGCGAGACAGCCGTAGGAACCGCACCGGCACAGCGCGTCCGCGCCCACCCTTATGTGCCCGATGTCGCCCGCGCCGCCGTCGATCCCCCGGTATATGGCGCCGTCGACCACGACACCCGCGCCTATGCCGGTGGACACCTTGACCAGGACGAAGGCCGCGCAGTCCGGGTGCCCGGCGCGCTGTTCGCCGTACGCCATGAGGTTGGCGTCGTTGTCCACCAGGACCGGCACCGGCGGCGCTCCGGTGTGTTCGGTGAGGGCGCGGGAGAGGCGGCCCGTTATGTCGTAGCCGTCCCAGCCGGGCATCATCGGGGGCTGCACCACCCGGCCGGTCGCGCTGTCCACCGGGCCCGGGACCGCGAGCCCGATGCCGCACACCTCTCCCGGTCGCTGCCCGGCCTTCTCCAGCAACTCGCCGAACCAGCGCCCGAGTTCGGCAAGCACCAGGTCCGGGCCCTCCTCGATCACCAGGGTGCCGGAGTGCTCGGCCAGGATCTCGCCGGTCAGGGAGAGCACGGCGGCGCGCGCGTGCCGGGTGTCGAGGTCGGCGACGAGGACGACCGCGTGGTCGCCGTCGAACTCCAGGGTGATGGAGGGGCGTCCGCCGAGCGGCGAGTCGACCGGCCCGCCGGCGCCCTCGCGCAGCCAGCCGGCCCGGAACAGCCGGTCCAGGCGCTGGCCGACGGTCGCCCGGGACAGCCCGGTCGCCTGCTGGAGCGCGCCCCTGGTCACCGCCCGTCCGCTGCGCACCAGTTCGAGCAGATCCCCGGCGCCTGCCTGACTGCCGCTCCTGGAGTTCATCCCGTTCCTCCCCGGACGTCCGATCATGCGCACCCCCTTGTGTTTCCCAAGCGTGCATTACATAGTGGGTTTTGCGTGTTAAATAGACGTAACTCTACGGCGGCCGATGCCGAACCCCGTCGGCCGTGCGTCCGGACGTCGTCGTCTTGGGGGAGCTCCGAGTGGACCGCACCGCCCAACTCACCGCCCACGCACTGTCGTACGCGCCCCCGGACGCCCTGCCGGTCCGGGCCGCGCGAGTGCTCGACGCCAACTGGACGGGCACCTCGACGGTCCCCTCCCGGGGCCTGTACCCCCACCAGTGGTCCTGGGACTCGGCGTTCATCGCGATCGGGCTGCGGCATCTGTCGCCGCTGCGCGCGCAGACCGAGCTGGAGACGCTGCTGGCCGCCCAGTGGACGGACGGGCGTGTGCCGCACATCGTCTTCAACCCCTCCGTCCCCCTCGACGCCTACTTCCCCGGCCCCGACTTCTGGCGCTCCACCACCGCCGGACGCGCGGCGGGCGCCCCGCGCACCGTACAGACGTCCGGCATCGTGCAGCCACCGGTGCACGCGCTGGCGGCCTGGCTGGTGCACCGCGCCGACCCCGGACTCTCGCACGCCCGGGGCTTCCTGGCCCGGGTCTACCCGAGGCTGGCGGCCTGGCACCGCTATCTGCTGCGGCGCCGGGACCTGGGCGGCGGCGGTCTGGTGTCCGTCGTACACCCCTGGGAGCAGGGGATGGACAACAGCCCCTGCTGGGACGCGCCGCTCGCGCGGATCGACCCGGCGCCGGCCCGCTCCTTCCGCCGGGCCGACCTGGACCACGGCGCGCCGGAGGACCGGCCGACGGATCTGGACTACGGGCGGTACGTCCGGCTGGCCGTCGAGTACCGGGACGCCCGATACGCCGACGGGCACGGGGAGTTCGCGGTGGAGGACCCCTCCTTCAACGCGCTGCTGATCGCCTCCGAGCACGCCCTCGCCCAGATCGCTGCCGAGCTGGGCGCCAATGCGGCGGCCCGGCACGCGCGGGCCGAACGGCTGACGGCGGCACTGGTGGAGCGGCTGTGGAGCGCGGAGTCCGGGATGTTCCTGTGCCGGGACGTGCGCGGTGGCGAACTGATCCCCGAACGCGGGGTGTCCGGCCTGATCCCGCTCCTCCTCCCCATGCTCCCCGGCGAGTTGGTCACCGCGCTCGTGCGCACCCTGACCGGCCCGCACTTCGGGCTCGGCGGCGCGACCCGGCTCGTGCCCAGTCACGACCTGCTCGGGGAGGCGTTCGACCCGCACCGGTACTGGCGGGGTCCGGCCTGGTTCAACACCAGTTGGCTGGTGGAGCGGGGGCTGCGGCTGCACGGCGAGCGGGCACCGGCCGACGCGCTCGGGGCGGCGCTGCCGGCGCTGGCCGAGGCGTCCGGCTTCGCCGAGTACGTCGATCCGTTCACGGGCGAGGCGTGCGGCGCGAGGGGCTTCGGCTGGACCGCGGCGCTCGCGCTCGATCTGCACCAGAGGCTTCTCGACCGGCCCGGCTGACGGGCCACTCCCGCGCACGAAGGGCGCCTCAGACGACTAAAGGGCGTCTCAAGCGACCTGCATGAAGAGCTCAAACGCCCGCCGCGAGGCGTGTCCAAGGCGGGCACCGGCACGTTCGATGAGGAGTGACGAGGGAAGGGACCGGGGATGACCGACCGGCATCATCTGCTCGTGCACGGCGCGACGTTCGCCGCCGTGGGCGATCGGGGCGACATCAGCGGGGTCCGGGGCGGCGGCTCCCCGGACGGGTTGTTCGTACGCGACGCCCGGCATCTCAGCCGCTGGCAGCTCACCGTGGACGGCGCGGTGCCCGAGGTGCTCACACCGGTCGCGGACGGCGGCACCGCGCGCTGTGTCCTCGTACCGCGCGGGGCGCGTCCGGAGCCGCCCGCGCACACGCTGTTCCGTGAACAGGCGGTCGGGGACAGCTCGTTCGTGGAGACGGTCCGGGTGACGAGCAATCGCCCGGTGCCGACGACCATCCGGCTGGCGATCACCGCGGACGCGGACTTCGCCGACCAGTTCGAGCTGCGCCCCGATCACCGTACGTACGTCAAGGCGGGCGCCCTGCGCTCGCGGATCGTGATGGACGACGGGATCGAGTTCACGTACCGGCGCGCGGAATGGCGTTCGTGTACGACGATCACGGCCGATCCGGCGCCGGAGGCGGTGGAGGAGACGGGTACCGGCGCCCGCCGGCTGGTGTGGACGCTGGAACTGCCCCCGGGCGGCACCCGGGAACTGGTCCTGCGGGTGATGGCGCGCCCGCACGGCGACCGGCGGGCGCTGCGGGTGCCCCGGGACCCGTCCGCCATGGCGGCCCAACTCTCCGCTTCCGAGGCCGAGTTCGTGGAGGGCGTGGCCTTCCCGACCGGCTGGCCGGAGCTGGCGGCGGCCTGTGCGCGGGGGCTCACTGATCTGGCGGCGCTCCAGATCCCGGCGACGGGTCCGGACGGCGAGGAGCTGCGGGTGCCGGCCGGTGGGGCCCCCTGGTATCTGACGCTGCTCGCCCGGGACGCGCTGCTCACCTCCCTGTTCGCGCTCCCGTACCGGCCCCGCCCGGCCGCCGCCACGCTCCTCGCGCTGGCCGCGACCCAGGCGGGCGGGGCCGGGGGCGCGCGGGGCGCCGAGCCGGGGAAGATCGTGCACGAGGTACGGCACGGGGAGCTGGCGCACTTCGGGCAGGTGCCGTACGCGCGGTACTACGGCTCGGTCGACGCGACCCCGCTCTTCCTCGTGCTGCTCGGCGCGTACACCGAGCAGACCGGTGATCTGGCACCGGCCCGCCGCCTTGAGGCGCACGCACGGGCCGCGGTCGGCTGGATGCTGGACCACGGCGGGCTGACCTCGCGCGGCTATCTCGTCTACCGCGCCGACGAGGGCGGTCTGGCCAACCAGAACTGGAAGGACTCGCCCGGCGCGATCTGCCGCGCCGACGGTACGCGGCCGAGCGGGCCGGTGATGGCGGCGGGCGCGCAGGGCTACGCGTACGACGCGCTGCGCCGGACGGCGTGGGTGGCGCGCACGGTGTGGGCCGACGAGACGTACGCGGCGCTGCTTGAGCAGGCGGCGGCCGATCTGCGCGACCGCTTCCAGCGGGACTTCTGGATGCGCGAGGCGTCCTTCCCGGCGCTGGCCCTGGACGGCGAGGGCCGCAGGATCGACGCGCTGGCCTCCGACGCGGGGCATCTGCTGTGGACCGGTCTGCTGGACAAGGAGTACGGCGAGGTGGTGGGGCGGCGGCTGCTGGAGCCCGACTTCTTCTCCGGCTGGGGCGTGCGCACGCTGGCCGCCGGCCAGGGCGCCTACCATCCCCTCTCCCCGCACCGCGGTTCCGTCTGGCCCCATGACAACGCGCTGATCGCCCTGGGCCTGGCCCGCTACGGCCTGCACGACGAGGCCCGGACGGTGGCGCACGCGCTGGTCGACGCGGCGTGCCTGTCCCCCGCCCACCGCCTCCCCGAGGTCCTGGCCGGCTACCCCCGCGCCACCCACCCCGAACCGGTCTCCTACCCCCATGCCTGCATCCGTGAATCCCGCTCGGCGGCGGCACCGCTGGCGCTGCTGACGGCGGTGGGGGGAGCGTGAGGCAGGACCGCCTCCCGGCCGACGGCCCGCGGGTGGCGGTCAGCCGCCCGACGTGTCCAGTTCCGCGTCCTCGGTCACGCCCGCGCAGTCGTACGGGTCCTTCAGCCAGCCGTCCGGGAGGACGACCCGGTTGTTGCCGGAGGTGCGGCCGCGGGGGCCGTCGGCGCCGGTGGGCCAGGGCTGGGAGAGGTCGAGTTCGTCCAGGCCCGCGCGCAGTTCGTCGAGGGAGGAGGTGATCGCGAGGCGCTTGCGCATCTCGGAGCCGACCGCGAAGCCCTTCAGGTACCAGGCGACATGCTTGCGGAAGTCGATCACGCCCTTGGACTCGTCGCCGAGCCACTCGCCGAGGAGCCGGGCGTGCCGGACCATCACATCGGCGACCTCGCGCAGCGCGGGCCGGTGGAAGTCGGCGCGGCCCTCGAAGGCGGCGACCAGGTCGGCGAAGAGCCAGGGGCGGCCCAGGCAGCCGCGGCCCACGACCACACCGTCGCACCCGGTCTCCCGGACCATCCGCAGCGCGTCCCCGGCCGACCAGATGTCCCCGTTGCCGAGCACCGGGATCTCCGGCACATGCTCCTTCAGCCGCGCGATCGCGGACCAGTCGGCGGTGCCGCCGTAGTGCTGCGCCGCCGTACGGCCGTGCAGCGCGATCGCCGTCACGCCCTCCTCGACGGCGATCCGCCCGGCGTCGAGGTAGGTGATGTGATCGTCGTCGATGCCCTTGCGCATCTTCATCGTCACCGGCAGGTCGCCCGCGCCGGACACCGCCTCGCGCAGGATCGCCCGCAGCAGGTTCCGCTTGTACGGCAGCGCGGAGCCGCCGCCCTTGCGGGTCACCTTGGGGACCGGGCAGCCGAAGTTCAGGTCGATGTGATCGGCCAGGCCCTCCTCCGCGATCATGCGGACGGCCTTTCCGACGGTCGCGGGGTCGACGCCGTACAGCTGGATCGACCGCGGTGTCTCGCTCGCGTCGAACCTGATCAGCTGCATGGTCTTCTCGTTGCGCTCGACCAGGGCCCGGGTCGTGATCATCTCGCTGACGTACAGCCCCTTGCCCCCGCTGAACTCGCGGCACAGCGTGCGGAAGGGCGCGTTCGTGATCCCCGCCATGGGTGCGAGCACGACGGGCGGGGTCACGGTGTGCGGGCCGATGGAGAGCGGGTTGGTCATCAGACGGCTCCGGGACGGGCGTACGGACGGAGTACGGGACGGACGTACGGGACGGATGTACAACGGAAGGGGCAAGGAACCATTGTCCCTCACCGGGCGGCGTGCCCCGAGCCCGTGTAATAGTCATTAGTTAGACGCACTATTGAAATCGGCGTACGATGACGCGCATGCCAGAGTTGAGTCCCCGCAGGCGCATGCTCGTGCTCGCGATCTGCTGTATGAGCCTGCTGATCGTGAGCCTCGACAACACCGTGCTGAATGTGGCGCTGCCCTCGATGCAGCGCGATCTGCACGCCACCACCTCCGGTCTGCAGTGGACCATCGACGCCTACACCCTGGTCCTGGCCTCGCTGCTGATGCTCGCCGGATCCACCGCCGACCGGATCGGCCGCAAGCGCGTCTTCATGGCCGGCCTCGTGGTGTTCACCATCGGCTCGGTGCTGTGCTCGCTCGCCCCCAGCCTGTCCCTGCTCGTCGTCTTCCGCATGGTCCAGGCCATCGGCGGCTCGATGCTCAACCCGGTCGCCATGTCGATCATCACCAACACCTTCACCGACGCCCGGGAGCGCGCCCGCGCCATCGGCGTCTGGGGCGCGGTGGTCGGCATATCCATGGCGCTCGGCCCGCTGGTCGGCGGCCTGCTGGTGCAGTCCGTGAGCTGGCGCGCGATCTTCTGGATCAACCTCCCGATCGGCCTCGCGGCCCTGCTGCTGACCCTGCGCTTCGTCCCGGAGTCCCGTGCCCCCAAGGGCCGCCGCCCGGACCCGGTGGGCCAGGTGCTGGTGATCGCCCTGTTCGGCGCGCTGACGTACGGCATCATCCAGGCGCCCGACTCCGGCCTCGCCTCGGTCGCGCCGTACTTCGTGATCGCCCTCGCCGCCCTGGGCGCCCTGCTCTGGTACGAGCCCCGGCGTGACGAACCCCTCATCGACCTGCGCTTCTTCCGCTCCGCGCCGTTCAGCGGGGCGACCGTGATCGCGATCAGCGCGTTCGCCGCGCTCGGCGGCTTCCTGTTCATGTCGACGCTGTATCTGCAGAACGTGCGCGGTCTCGACGCCCTGCACGCCGGCCTGTGGATGCTGCCCATGGCCGCGCCGACCTTCCTGTGTGCCCCCCTGTCCGGCCGTCTGGTCGGCACCCGCGGCCCCCGGCTGCCGCTGCTGATCGCCGGTACGGCGATGACGATCAGCGGCCTCATGTTCGCGCTGTTCGAGGCCGAGACCTCGAACAGCACCCTGTTCATCGGGTACGTGCTGTTCGGCATCGGCTTCGGCTTCGTCAACGCGCCGATCACCAACACGGCGGTCTCCGGCATGCCCCGCGCGCAGGCCGGGGTCGCCGCCGCCGTGGCCTCCACCAGCCGGCAGCTGGGCCAGACCCTCGGCGTCGCGGTGATCGGCGCGGTCCTCGCCGCGGGCATCGGCTCCTCGTCGTCGTACCGCGGCACCTTCGTGGACGCCGCCCGCCCCGGCTGGTGGATCCTCACCGTCTGCGGTCTCGCGGTGCTCACCCTGGGCCTGCTGACCAGCGGCCGCTGGGCCCGGCGTACGGCCGAGCACGCGGCGGAGCGGCTGGAGACCGCGGAGATCCGCCAGGCGGTGGGCGCTCCCGGCCGCGTCTGACGGCGCACGGATCGAGAAGGAGCCGGCCCGGGTACGACACCCGGGCCGGCTCTTTCTCGTGCGGTGCTCCGCTCAGCGGCGCGCGGCCCGCGCCAGCGACTTCACGAAGCTCGGCGCGTCCGGCGTGCCGACGCCGGTGGCCATGTCGTAGCCGTCGACGGCCTTGTAGCCGGTGACGCCGCCGTAGGTGTTGTCCGTGCCGTCGTTGACGTCCACGATGCCGGTGCCCTTGTGCCTGGCGAGGCTGTAGAGCGCGGCGTTGACGTTGCCCAGGCGGTGTCCTGCGACCTGGTCGGCGAGCGCGACGACGCCAGAGAAGAGCGGGCTGGACTCACTGGTGCCGCCGTAGACGTCCCAGCCGACGGCCGTCGGGTCGTAGCTGGAGTACACCCAGGCACCGCCGTTGACGGCGGCGGACATCGAGATGTCCGGGGTGCCGCGGTGGTTGCCGACGATCTTCTTCACGCCGTTCTGGAAGGAGGGCCGGGAGAAGACGTGCGAGATGCCGCCGCCGCCCGCGCCGTAGTCGTTGTACACGCTGTCGGGCTTGATCCGGTTGCCCTGGTCGTCCAGGTGCAGCTGGGTGCCGCCGACGGAGGTGACCAACGGGTCCGAGGAGGGCCAGGAGTTGACCTGCTTGGTGTAGTCGCCCGAGTCGTCCAGCGTGCCGTTGGTGGGGCCGTCGTCGCCGGAGGAGGCGAGGACGGTCACCTGCTTGCGGGCCGCGTCCTTGAACGCGTACCGCAGCTTCTGGATGCTGGAGGAGTCGCCCTGGTCGACGCCCGGGAAGGTGTTCTCGGTCGCGTCGAAGCTCTGCGTGATGACATCGCCGACCCCGTGGTCGATCAGGGACTTCTCGGCGCTCATCATCTCCGGCAGACCGGTGACGCCCTCGGTCTCCGCGACGCCCGTCTCGACCAGCACGATCCTGGCGCCGGGGGCGACGGCGTGGGCCATCTCGACGTCCAGGGTGGTCTCGCCCGCCCAGCCCGTCATGTCGCCGTTCTTCGGGTCGAAGGGGGGCACCTTGCCCCACTTGACGACCGAGACCTTGGTGCTCGCCATGCCGAACTGCTTGCTGTACACGTCGAGGTCGTGCTGGATCGTCGGGGAGCCGAACGAGTCCACGATGACGATCGTGCGCCCCTTGCCCGTGATGCCCTTGCGGTACAGCGAGTTGAGGTTGTACGCGGTGCGGTACTGAAGCGGGGTGTAGCAGTTGATGTGCCACTTGGCCTGGCACTGGGCGATGGAGATCGGGCTGTCCACGTCGTGGGCGAGGGTGTGCCCGGCGATGGCCGGAGCCGCGAAGGTGTGCGGCACGGCCGCGGGGGCCGCGGTGGCGGCACCCGTGGGGGCGGCGGTCGTCAGCGCGGCGGCGACGAGAGCGGCAGCCCCGGTGGCGGCGGCCGCGATGCCTCGCCCGGTACGGGATATGTGCATGAAATCCCCTGAGAGGTCTGGTGTCGACCGAAGTGGTCTCGCGCATCCCATCGAGCGAGTCATGCACAGGACAACCCTGTTGAACTGTAGATTTCGAATCCTTTACCGAAACCGCACCGGTACGCGGCGGATTGATCAGCTCCCCTGCGCCAGCCGGTGGAGCCGCTCCAGACGCTCGCGCGTCTCCTCGTTCTTCGGCGTGTACGTCACCATCCGGCCACCCAGCTCGGGGGCCAGCCACAGATCGGTGTGCTCCAACGTCAGGAGCCCCACATGGGGGTTGACGAACTCCTTGGTCTTGGAGCGGTGCCCGACCACCTCGTAGCGCTCCCAGTTCTCCCGGAACTCCGGTGACTCCGCGAGGCGTTTGAGCAGCACCTTCCAGGCGGGCTCGCCGAGATGACCGGCGAGGGCCGCGCGCAGCCGGGCCGCCATCAGCCGCTGGCTCTCCTCCAGGTGCACGATCGCGGCCCGCCAGTGGGGGTTGGTGTAGGCGAGCAGGATGCAGTTGCGGTCCTCGGGCGGGATCTCGTCCAGGTCGGCGCCCATGAGGAGGGCGTAGGCGCGGTTGTAGGCGACGATGTCGTACCGGCTGTTCTGCACGGAGGCGGGGATCGGCCCGAGCCGGTCCAGCATCTCCCGCAGCGCGGGCGTCACGCTCGGGCAACGGGCCCCCGGCGCCGGGTCGTTGGCACCGGCCAGCTGGAACAGATGGGCGCGCTCGCTGGCGTCGAGCCGCAGGGTGCGCGCGAGGGCGTCCAGGACCTGTACGGAGACCTGGATGGCGCGCGCCTGCTCCAACCATGTGTACCAGGTGACGCCGACCGCGGACAGGTGCGCCACCTCCTCGCGGCGCAGCCCCGGCGTGCGACGGCGCGGGCCGCGCGGCAGGCCGACCTGCTCGGGGCTGATGCGCTCGCGCCGGCTGCGCAGGAAGGCGGCCAGTTCGTGCCGCCGGATCTCCGCGCCGCCCGCGGCGCTCACCGGTTGTGGTGCGGTGGTCGTCGTGGTGGCCATGCCCTCCAGGGTGCCGCGTCGGCCATCCTGTTTCCAGGTACTCCTGGTACCAGGATGAGGACACTCTGGTACCCGGCTGGGCCGGGCCGCAGGCTCGGTGTCATGAGTGAGACCGTCACCGTCCGCACCGCCCGCCGGGCCGCCGTCGCAGCGCCCGTGCTCGGCGGCCCCGGGCTGTTCACCGTTCTGCTGGCCGCGGCGCTGCCGCTGGTCGACTTCTTCATCGTCAATGTCGCCCTGCCGACCATGGGCACCGATCTGCACGCGGGCGAGGCCGTGCTGGAGCTGGTGGTCGCGGGGTACGGCGTCGCCTACGCCGTGCTGCTCGTGCTGGGCGGGCGGCTCGGGGACCTGTTCGGGCGCCGCCGGCTGTTCCTCGGCGGCATGGCGGCCTTCGGGCTGACCTCGCTGGCCTGCGGGCTCGCGCCGGACGCGTGGAGCCTGGTGGCCGCGCGGGTGGCGCAGGGCGCCGCGGCCGCCGCGATGCTGCCGCAGGTGCTCGCCACCATCCAGTCGGCCACCGAGGGCGCGCGCCGCGCCAAGGCGATGAGCCTGTACGGCGCCACGGCCGGTCTGTCCATGGTGGCCGGGCAGGTGCTCGGCGGGGTCCTGGTCGCCGCCGACATCGCCGGCAGCGGCTGGCGGGCGGTGTTCCTGGTCAATGTGCCGGTGGTCGCGCTGGGCCTGATTCTGGCCGTACGGCTCGTGCCCGAGACCCGCTCGCAGCACCCGGAGCCCGTCGACGGCCCCGGCACCGCGCTGCTCGCGGTGTCCCTGCTGACCCTGCTCGCGCCGCTCACCGAGGGCCGGGCGGCGGGCTGGCCGCTGTGGACCTGGCTGTCGCTGGCCGCGTTCCCGTTCGCGGCGGCCGGATTCTGGCTGGTGGAGCGGCGGGCCGACCGGGCGGGGCGCACGCCCCTGGTGCCGCCGAGCCTGCTGCGGCTCGCCTCGCTGCGGCGCGGCCTTGTGCTGATCGTGCCGTTCTCGGTCGGCTTCAGCGGGTTCATGTTCGTGATCGCGCTGGCGCTCCAGCAGGGCGCCCACCTGGGCCCGGTGTCGGCGGGGCTCGCGCTCGCGCCGATGGCCGTGGTGTTCCTCTTCGTGTCGCTCGCCGGCCCGCGGCTGATGGGGCGGTTCGGCACCCGGGTGATACCGGCCGGGTCCCTCGTGCAGGGCGTCGGTGTGCTGCTGATCGCGGTGACCGTCTGGCGGGACTGGCCGCAGGTGAGTGTCGCCGCGCTGCTGCCGGGGGTGGCGGTGGCCGGTGCCGGGCAGGCGCTCCAACTCCCCAATGTGATGCGGCTGGTGCTGTCCGAGGTACCGGCGGCGCGGGCCGGGGTGGGCGGCGGGGTGCTGGTCACCACGCAGCAGTCGGGGCTGGCGCTCGGGGTGGCGACCCTGGGGACGCTGTTCCTCACGCTGGCGCCGCAGGTGGGGATGCGGGAGGCGCTGGTGATCACGCTGCTCGCGCAGCTGGCCGGGATCGTGCTGACGGGGGTGCTGGGGCTGCGGCTGCCGAAGAAGGTGGGCTGAGGAGCGTGGTCGGGCGCGGGGGGTCGTTGGCCGTGCGCGGGGGTCGTGGCCGGGTGCGGGGGCTCGTGGCCGAGTGAGGGGTTCGTGGCCGGGCGCGGGGGCTCGTGGCCGAGTGAGAGGCTCGTGGCCGGGTGCGCGGAAAGGGTCCTTGAACCCGCTCCATATCGCCGCTGACCTGCGCTTTCAGGGGTCCCGAACCCCGGTTACCCAGCGCTTCGAGTGGCCGACGGAGCGAAGTCGGGTCAGCCTGGGAGACGTCCGATCGAGCGAACGATCGAGCGACAGGAGAGAACCATGACCTCCGTACTCCGCCACCACCGTTACGGCCGTGCTCTGGGCGCCGGTGTACTGTCCGTGGCGCTGCTCTCCGGCGGTACGGCCGGAGCCTTCGCCGCGACCAGCACCCCCAGCCCGAAGGTGACCACGACCAAGAAGCCGATGCCCACGCGCACGGCGACGATGAAGCCGAAACCGATGCCGACGCGCTCGGCGACCAAGAGGGCGATGCCGAAGACCGCGGTGGCGACCACCGCTGCGGGCTCCATCACCGTCGCGGCCTCCCACAAGACCGTCAAGCACGGCGAGGCCGTGGCCTTCGCCGGCCGGGTCAAGGGTGTGAAGGCCGGTACGGTGCTGGTCCTCCAGCACCGGATGAACGGCAAGTGGACCACGCTGCGGACCACGACCGCCGTCAACCGGAACGGCACCTTCACCCTCCGCCGCACCTTCACCGCCAAGGGCAACGAGACGGTGCGCGTGGTGACCAAGGACAGCAAGGTCATGTCCTCGCCGGTCAGCGTGAAGGTCAGCTGACGCCGCCTGCCGACGTCAGCGAAGACCCCGCACCAACAGGTCCACGACGGCCGTGAACTCCTCGCCGACGCCGGGCTGGGTCCACTCCCTGGCATAACAGGGATCGTGGAACCGGCCGGTGGCCTGGAAGACGGCTCGGGCCGCGGCGGCCGGGTCGGGCACCGAGAAGGTGCCCGACCCGGCCCCTTGCGTGATGATCCCGGTCAGCTGCGCGGTCAGCTCGGCTATGTGCTCGCCGACGACCGCGCCGTTCTCGTCCGTCAGCACGGTGTACGTGGCGAACAGCTCCGGGTCGTCGCCCGCCTTGTGCCGCTTGGCCTCGAACAGCGCGGCGAGCCAGTCCCGCAGCCTGGCCTCGGGGTCCCGCTCGCTCGCGGCGGCGATCAGGGCGAGCTTCTTCGAGGTCCGGTCCAGCCAGCGCTTGGTGACCGCCTCGCGCAGCGCGGCCTTGGTACGGAAGTGCCGGTAGACACTGCCGTGGCTGACGCCGAGCGCGCGGGCCACGTCCACCACGGTGGCCTTGGCCGGGCCGTGCCGGCGCAGCACTTCCTCGGTCGCCGCCAGAATGCGCTCGGCGGTCAGGATCTCGCTGGTCGATGCCATGCCTAGACCGTACCCGGCATCGGGATCAGCGCTCGCTGTCGAGGTGTGCCATCTGCGCGCTCGGGTAGCGGTCGCCGGCCGCCGCGTCCGCCGGTACGGCCTTCTCGATCGCCGCCAGGTCGGCCGCGTCCAGCGTCACATCGAGGGCGCCGAGCGACTCGGTCAGCCGCTCCCGGGTGCGGGCGCCGACCAGCGGCACGATGTCCTCGCCGCGGGAGAGCACCCAGGCGATGGCGGTCTGCGCCACGGTGGCGCCCTTGCGCTCGGCGATCTCGCGCAGCGCGTCGACCAGGTCCAGGTTGTGCCGGAGGTTCTCGCCCTGGAAGCGGGGCGAGTGGGCGCGGAAGTCGGTGGCGGCGAGCTGCCGGTCCCGGGTGAAGTGGCCGGAGATCAGGCCCCGGGAGAGCACGCCATACGCGGTGATGCCGATGCCCAGTTCGCGGGTGGTGGGCAGGATCTCCCGCTCGATGCCCCGGGAGATGAGCGAGTACTCGATCTGGAGGTCGGAGACCGGCGCGGTGGCGGCGGCCCGGCGGATCGTCTCGGCGCCGACCTCGCTGAGGCCGACATGGCGGACGTACCCCTTCTCGATCAGTTCGGCGATGGCGCCGACGGTCTCCTCGATCGGGACGTCCGGGTCGAGGCGGGCGATGCGGTAGACGTCGATGTGGTCGACGCCGAGGCGCTGGAGGGAGTAGGCGGCGAAGTTCTGCACGGCGGCGGGCCGCCCGTCATAGCCGCTCCAGTTGCCCTCCGGGTCGCGCAGGGCGCCGAACTTCACGCTGACCAGGGCCTGTTCGCGCAGCGCGGCGGGCGCGGTGCGCAGGGCCTCGCCGAGCAGCATCTCGTTGTGCCCCATGGCGTAGAAGTCGCCGGTGTCCAGCAGGGTCACGCCCGCCTCCAGGGCGGCGTGGACGGTCGCGATGGACTCGGCGCGGTCGGCGTCTCCGTACAGCGCGGACATGCCCATGCAGCCGAGGCCGAGGGCGGAGACCTGGGGGCCGGTGGTGCCGAGGTTTCGGGTGTGCGGGGTCTTCGTCATGGATCCAGCATGACATGACAGCTGACAGATTTCAATATCTGTCAGCTGTCACCCACTCCTCCCCTCACGGGCCTCCCTGGTCCAGACCTATTGACGAATGGTCTGGACCAGAGCACCGTCATGTACAGGACATGCCAGGACATGACCCGGGAGGCCCCTATGCTCCGCCGCACGCTGTCCCTGCTCGCCGCCGCCCTCGCGACCGCCGCTCTCACCCAGCTCCCCGCCGCGCACCCCGCCTCGGCCGCCGACACCTGCGCGGTGAAGTCCCGCCCGGCGGGCAAGGTGCTCCAGGGCTACTGGGAGAACTGGGACGGCGCCGCAAGCGGGGTCCATCCGCCCTTCGGCTGGACCCCGGTCACCGACTCCCGTATCCCCGCGCACGGTTACAACGTCCTCAACGCGGCCTTCCCGGTGATCCGCTCCGACGGCACGGCGCTGTGGGAGGACGGCATGGACACCGGGGTGAAGGTGCCCACGCCCGCGGAGATGTGCGCGGCGAAGGCGTCCGGCGAGACGATCCTGCTCTCCATCGGGGGCGCGACGGCCGGCATCGACCTCAACTCCAGCGCGGTCGCGGACAAGTTCGTCTCGACCGTCGTACCGATCCTGAAGCAGTACAACTTCGACGGCATCGACATCGACATCGAGACCGGCCTGACGGGCAGCGGGAACATCAACCAACTGTCCACGTCCCAGGCCAATTTGGTCCGCATCATCGACGGCATCCTCGCGCAGATGCCGGCCGGTTTCGGGCTGACGATGGCCCCGGAGACGGCGTACGTCACCGGTGGCAGCATCACCTACGGCTCGATCTGGGGCGCGTATCTGCCGGTCATCAAGAAGTACGCGGACAACGGCCGGCTGTGGTGGCTGAACATGCAGTACTACAACGGCAGCATGTACGGCTGCTCCGGCGACTCCTACGAGGCCGGCACGGTGGCGGGCTTCACCGCCCAGACCGACTGCCTGAACAAGGGCCTGGTGGTGCAGGGCACGACCGTCAAGGTGCCCTACGACAAGCAGGTCCCGGGGCTGCCCGCCCAGCCCGGCGCGGGCGGCGGTTATATGTCCCCGTCTTTGGTCGCCCAGTCCTGGGGGCACTACGGCACCGCGCTCAAGGGCCTGATGGACTGGTCCCTCAACTGGGACGGCTCGAAGAACTGGACCTTCGGCGACAACGTCAAGGCGCTGCAGGGGCGTTGAACAAAGCGCCCCGAAGGGGCGCGGGGAACTGCGCGACAAGCCAGGGGGGCGCCGCGGACGGACGGCAATCCGTCGACGGCGCCCCCCGGCGGAGCACCTACGCGCCGATGAGGCGCTGCGCCAGGTAGCCCTCGATCTGGTCGAGGGAGACCCGCTCCTGCTTCATCGTGTCGCGCTCGCGCACGGTGACCGCGTTGTCCTCGAGGGTGTCGAAGTCGACGGTCACGCAGAACGGCGTACCGATCTCGTCCTGACGGCGGTAGCGGCGGCCGATGGCGCCCGCGTCGTCGAAGTCGATGTTCCAGTTCTGCCGCAGCGCCTGCGCGAGACCCTTGGCCTTCGGCGACAGCTCGGGGTTGCGGGACAGCGGCAGCACGGCCACCTTCACCGGGGCGAGACGGTGGTCGAGGCGCAGCACCGTGCGCTTCTCCATCTTGCCCTTGGCGTTGGGCGCCTCGTCCTCGACGTACGCGTCGAGCAGGAAGGCCAGCATGGTGCGGCCGACACCCGCCGCCGGCTCGATGACGTACGGCGTCCAGCGCTCCCCGGCCTCCTGGTCGAAGTAGGAGAGGTCCTGGCCGGAGGCCTTGGCGTGCGCGCCGAGGTCGTAGTCGGTGCGGTTGGCGACACCCTCCAGCTCGCCCCACTCACTGCCACCGAACTGGAAGCGGTACTCGATGTCCGCGGTCCGCTTCGAGTAGTGGGAGAGCTTCTCCTTCGGGTGCTCGTACCAGCGCATGTTCTCGGTGCGCAGGCCGAGGCCCGTGTACCAGTTCCAGCGCTGCTCCATCCAGTATTCCTGCCACTGCTCGTCCTCGCCCGGCTTGACGAAGAACTCCATCTCCATCTGCTCGAACTCGCGGGTGCGGAAGATGAAGTTGCCCGGCGTGATCTCGTTGCGGAACGACTTGCCCATCTGGGCGATGCCGAACGGCGGCTTGCGGCGCGAGGTGGTCTGCACCTGGGCGAAGTTGGTGAAGATGCCCTGGGCGGTCTCGGGGCGCAGGTAGGCGACCGAACCGGAGTCCTGGGTCGGGCCGAGGTGCGTGGACAGCAGGCCGGAGAACTGCTTGGGCTCGGTGAACTGGCCCTTGTTGCCGCAGTTCGGGCAGTTGATGTCGGCCAGGCCGTTCGCCGGGGCGTGGCCCTTCTTCTCCTCGTAGGACTCTTCGAGGTGGTCGGCACGGAACCGCTTGTGGCACGCGGTGCACTCGGTCAGCGGGTCCGTGAAGGTGGCGACGTGGCCGGACGCGACCCAGACCTCGGGGGCCAGGATGACGGACGAGTCGATACCGACCACGTCCTCGCGGGACGTCACCATGTAGCGCCACCACTGGCGCTTGATGTTCTCCTTGAGCTCGACGCCCAGCGGTCCGTAGTCCCAGGCGGCACGCTGACCGCCGTAGATCTCACTGCACGGGAAAACGAAGCCACGGCGCTTGCTCAGGTTGACGATGGTGTCGATCTTGTCGGCGGCCACGGTGCTCTCTTCATTACGACGACGGGCGTTGAAGCGAGATGCTTCCAGCGAATGCTTCAGGTTACCGGCGCAGGCTCCCCCACGACCAAATCGGCCCCTGCCCTAACGGGCATCCCGGGGCATCCCAGGGGCGTCAGGGAAGCTTGTTGACAACGGTTTCCATTTTTGATGAAAATGACTGTCATGAACATACGTGGACGCCTCATACCCGCCGCCGCCCTGACCGCCGTCACCGCCCTCGGCCTCGGCACCCTCTCCGGCTGCTCCGGGACCAGCACGGCGGCGACCGATGGCAGCAAGCTCGACGTCATCGCGTCCTTCTATCCGATGTCCTTCCTCGCCGAGCGGATCGGCGGCGACCACGTCCACGTCACCAGTCTCACCACACCCGGCCAGGAGCCGCACGACCTGGAGATCAGCCCCAAGCAGATCGCCGCGATCGACGACGCCGACGCCGTCCTCTACCTCAAGAACCTCCAGCCCTCCGTGGACGCCGCGGTCGCGCAGTCCTCGGTGAGGACGAAGGTCGACGCCACCTCGCTGGTCACCATGGAGGCGCACGGCAACGAGGTCGGCGGGCACGCGGCCGCGCACGACACCAGCAAGGGCGAGGACTCCGCGGGCGAGGACCCGCACATCTGGCTGGACCCGGTGCGCTACGCCCAGGTCGCCCAGGGTGTCGGCACGGCCCTGGAGAAGGCCGACCCCAAACACGCGGGCGACTACAAGAAGAACACCGCGGCCCTGGTCAAGCAGCTGAACGACCTGGACCAGCGGTTCCGCACCGGCCTCGCGCACACCGAGTCCAAGGTCTTCATCACCACGCACGCCGCCTTCGGCTACATCGCCGAGCGCTACGGCCTCACGGAAGAGGCGATCAACGGCCTCGACCCCGACTCGGAGCCGAGCGCCGCGCGCGTGCGGGACCTGGAGCGGATGGCGAAGGCCGACCATGTCTCGACCGTCTTCTACGAGACGCTCGTCAGCGACAAGACCGCGAAGACCATCGCCCACGACGCGAACCTCAAGACCGACGTCCTCGACCCGATCGAGGGGATCACGGACAAGTCCCGCGGCAAGGACTACTTCTCCGTCCAGAACGCCAACCTCAAGGCGCTCCAGCAGGCGCTGGGCACCAAGTGACAGGAGTGAGCATGGAGACACACGGCGAACCCGTCATATCCCTGCGCGGTGTACGGGCCGACCTCGGCGGCCGCCCGGTCCTGCGCGGCATCGATCTCACCGTCGCGCGCGGCGAGGTCGTCGCCCTCCTCGGCGCCAACGGCTCCGGCAAGTCCACGGCGATCCGTACGATCATCGGCCAGGTCCCGGTCGCCGACGGCGCCATCGAGCTGTTCGGCACCCCCCGGCGCGCCTTCCGCGACTGGTCCCGGGTGGGCTACGTACCGCAGCGCACCACGGCCGCGGGCGGCGTCCCGGCGACGGTCACCGAGATCGTCTCCTCCGGCCGCCTCGCCCGCACCCGCTTCGGCCTCTTCCGCAAGGACGACCGGGACGCCGTGCGCGAGGCCCTGGAGCTGGTCGGCATGGCGGACCGCGCCAAGGACTCGGTGAACGCCCTGTCCGGGGGCCAGCACCAGCGCGTGCTGATCGCCCGCGCGCTCGTCGCCCGCCCCGAACTGCTGATCATGGACGAGCCGATGGCCGGCGTCGACCTGGCCAGCCAGGAGATCCTGGCCCGGACGCTGCGGACGCAGGTGGAGGCCGGTACGACGGTCCTGCTCGTGCTGCACGAACTGGGCCCCCTGGAACCGCTGATCGACCGCGCGGTCGTCCTGCGCGACGGCTGCGTGCTGCACGACGGGCCGCCCCCGAGAGCCGTCGGCCAGCATGCGCTGCCGGGTCACGACCACGTACACCCGCACGCACCCGCGGGCGCCGAACCGATCCGGACGGGACTGCTGAGCTGATGGACTTCCTCAACTACGCCTTCATGCAGCGGGCCCTGCTCGCCGCCGTCCTGGTCGGCATCACCGCCCCCGCCATCGGCATCTACCTGGTCCAGCGCCGCCAGGCCCTGATGGGCGACGGCATCGGACACGTCGCCATGACCGGCGTCGGCCTCGGCTTCCTGCTGTCCACCTCCCCGGTCTGGATGGCGACGGCGGTCTCCGTGCTCGGCGCCCTCCTGATGGAGCTGATCCGCTGGTACGGCAGGACGCGCGGCGACATCGCGCTGGCCATGCTCTTCTACGGCGGCATGGCGGGCGGCGTGATGTTCATCAACATGGCGCCGACGGGCTCCAACGCCAACCTGACGACCTACCTCTTCGGCTCCCTGTCCACGGTCTCCCCCTCCGACGTCAACGCGATCTGCCTGCTGGCCGCGTTCGTGGTGCTGGTCACCCTCGGCCTGCGCCGCCAGCTGTTCGCGGTCAGCCAGGACGAGGAGTTCGCGCGGGTCACCGGGCTGCCGGTGCGCGCCCTGAACCTGCTGACGGCGGTCACGGCGGCGGTGACGGTGACGGTCGCCATGCGTGTCGTCGGGCTGCTGCTGGTCTCCGCGCTGATGGTGGTGCCGGTGGCGGCGGCCCAGCAGCTCACCCGGAGCTTCGCCATGACGTTCGCGATCGCGGTGGCGCTCGGCATCACGGTGACCGTCAGCGGCACGATCGCGTCGTTCTACCAGGACGTGCCGCCCGGCGCGACGATCGTGCTGCTCACCATCGCCGCGTTCGTCGTCCTGACCGCGCTGGCCGCCCCGGTGGCCCGCCGACGCGCCCGTGCGGCCATGGGCGCGGCACCCGGCGGGGACCCGGCGGAGTGTGTGATTCCGGCCGCGCGCGGCACGGGAGAGGAGATCAGCGCCTGACCTCCGGGGCGCCGGGCTGGCACAATGGCCCGGTCAGGGGTGAGACGTGAGGAGGCAGCAGTGACGACCGCTGGACCGCCCGTGAAGGGCCGCGCGACCCGTCAGCGGGCAGCAGTGGCGGCCGCGCTGGACGAGGTCGACGAGTTCCGCAGCGCGCAGGAGCTGCACGACATGCTCAAGCACAAGGGCGACTCCGTCGGGCTCACCACCGTCTACCGCACGCTCCAGTCCCTCGCCGACGCCGGCGAGGTCGACGTACTGCGCACGTCCGAGGGCGAGTCGGTCTACCGCCGCTGCTCCACCGGCGAGCACCACCACCATCTCGTCTGCCGCAGCTGCGGCAAGGCGGTGGAGGTGGAGGGCCCCGCGGTGGAGAAGTGGGCGGAGGCGATCGCCTCGGAGCACGGATATGTGAACGTGGCGCACACCGTGGAGATCTTCGGCACCTGCGCGGAGTGCGCCACGCGGAACGGCTGAGGGGCGGCTGGGGGGGACGGCTCAGCCGTCGTCCTCCATCGCCAGCAGCTCCTCGTTCGGGATCGCGCCGCCGAACCGCCGGTTCCGGGAGGCGAATTCGAGGCACGCCCGCCACAGGTCGCGCCGGTCGAAGTCCGGCCACAGCACGTCCTGGAAGACCAGCTCGGCGTAAGCGCTCTGCCAGAGCAGGTAGTTGGACGTCCGCTGCTCACCGCTGGGGCGCAGGAACATGTCGACGTCCGGCATGTCCGGGTAGTACAGGTACTTCTGGATCGTCTTCTCGGACACCTTCGACGGATCCAGCCGCCCGGCCCGCACATCCTCCGCCAACGCCTTGGCTGCGTCGGCGAGTTCGGCCCGGCCGCCGTAGTTCATGCAGAAGTACAGCGTGAGCTTGTCGTTGTCCTTGGTCTGCTCCTGCGCGATCTGGAGCTCCTTGGCGACCGACTTCCACAGCCGGGGCATCCGCCCGGCCCAGCGCACCCGCACCCCCAGTCCGTCCAGCTGGTCCCGGCTCTTGCGGATGAAGTCGCGGTTGAAGTTCATGAGGAAGCGCACCTCCTCGGGCGAACGCTTCCAGTTCTCGGTGGAGAAGGCGTACAGCGAGATGTTGCCCACGCCCATCTCGATCGCGCCCTGGAGCACATCGAGCACCTGCTCGGCGCCGACCTTGTGCCCCTCGGTCCGCGGCAGCCCCCGCTCCTTGGCCCACCGCCCGTTGCCGTCCATGACGATCGCCACGTGGTTCGGGACCAGCTCACCGGAGAGCTTCGGCGGACGGGCCCCGGAAGGGTGCGGCTCCGGCGCCGTGTACTCGCGCCGCTGGCGCCCCAGGATCCCGCGTACCACCATGTGCTCCGACTCCCTCTACGACTTCTCCGGGCCGGCTCTTCGGGCCCGGCTAGGACTTTTCCACGTACCGCAGCGACCGCAGCCCGCGTTCCAGATGCCAGTGCAGATAGGCGGAGACCAGCCCACTGCCCTCCCGGACGAACCGCGCCTCGCAGGCGTCCGCCGTCTCCCAGTCTCCCGTAAGCAGCGCGCCCAGCAGTACCAGGGTCCCCGGGGACGGTACGACGCTGCCGGGCACCCGGCAGTCGACGCACACGGAGCCGCCGGAGGCGACGGAGAAGAACCGGTTGGGGCCCGGCATCCCGCACCGCGCGCAGTCGCCGAAGCTGGGCGCGTACCCGTTGACGGCGAGCGAGCGCAGCAGGAACGCGTCCAGCACCAGGTTCGGGGCGTGCTCCCCCCGGGCCAGCGTCCGCAGCGCGCCGACCAGCAGCAGGTACTGCTGTACGGCCGGCTCGCCCTCATGGTCGGTGAACCGCTCGGCGGTCTCCAGCATGGCCGTACCGGCGGTGTAGCGCCCGTAGTCGGTCACGATGCCGCCACCGTACGGCGCGATGGTCTCACTCTGGGTGCACAGCGGCAGCCCGCGGCCGATCAGTTCGCTGCCGCGCGCGAAGAACTGCACGTCCACATGGGAGAAGGGCTCGAGGCGGGCCCCGAACTTCGACTTGGTGCGCCGCACACCCCGCGCCACGGCCCGGACCCGGCCGTGGCCCCGGGTGAGCAGGGTGATGATCCGGTCCGCCTCGCCCAGCTTCTGGGTGCGCAGCACGATGCCGTCGTCGCGGAACAGACTCATGGCCCCATTCTCCCCCATGGGGCCGGTGGCCCTTCGCTACCGGTCCGGTACGGCGGGCTCGGCGGCGAGCCGCCCGGCCAGTTCGGTGCGCCGCCGCACCCCGAGCTTGCGGAAGCTGTTCGTCAGATGGGTCTCCACGGTGCGCAGGGCCAGGTGCAGCAGGGCCGCGATCTCCGGGTTGGAGTGGCCCTGCGCGGCCAGTGCGCAGATCCGCCGTTCGCTGCCGGTGAGGGCGTGCGCGCCGGTCTGGGAGGCGGTGGCCCGGCGGGCTCCGGCGGCGGCGAGGAGTCCGGCGACCACCGCGCACCAGCGTCCGGCGCCGATCCGCTCGGCACCCCGGGCGGCCTCCCGCAGGGCGCCCCGGGCGGCGGTGAGGTGTCCGGCGGCGATGAGCATCCGGCCGTGGGCGGCGAGGGCGGCGATCAGCTCGGGATCGGTGCCGGTGGCGCGCAGCAGGGCGACGGCCTGTGCGACGGTGGCGAGCCCGGCCCGGCCGCCGGTGGCGGTGCCGAGGGCCAGCGCGACGGCCGCCGCGGGCCGGCCGAGCAGCAGCTGGCAGTCGGCGGCGGCGGAGCGCCAGGGGGTGACGACCGGGCTGGTCACCTGGCGGGCGCTCTGGCCGCGGCCGCACTCCGAGAGATCGTCAAGGGCACCGGCCGGGTCGCCCTCGGCGAGGCTCAACAGCCCACGGGCGTACAGGAATTCGTTCCACTCCCAGGATCCGTGGGAGCCGTCCACGACGACCGAGTCGGCCAGTCGGCGGGCCTCGGCGGCGCGGCCCGTCTCGGTGAGCGCGATGACCGCCTGGGCCACGAGGTGCGCGTTGCCCACGCCGGAGGGCGCGGGGCGGGCGGGCGGACCGACCAGGACGCCCCAGCCGTGGCACGCCTCCAGCAGCTCCCGGTAGCGGCCGCGCATCACCAGGCTCTCGGCGTGCACGCTGAGCAGACTCTGGTAGCCGGGGTCGACCAGCGGGCCGCGGTGTCCGGTCAGGCCCTCGGCGACCAGCCGGTCGGCGAGTTCGAGTTCGTCGGCCCACTGGGCGAGGGTGGCGGCGGAGGCGAGGACGTACGTCCGGGAGAACGGGTCCAGCGGCTCCACGGTCACCTCGCGGGCGACGGCGGCGGCCTCGGCGGCGGACAACCGGCCGCTGGTGGAGTCGAATTCGGCGAGCAGCACCCGTACGGCCGGTGCCGGGCGCGCGGGTGTGGTGGCGGCGAGTCTGCGCAGCCGGTCCACCGTCTCCAGCCAGCTGTGCCCGTCGTGCGAGGCGATCAGGGCGGCGGCGACCTGGACGGCCCAGGCGAGTTCGGGGTGGCCGGTGAACCGCTCGGCCAGCTCCTCCATCACCTCCAGCGCGACCGAGGTCTGACCGCGGGCCGCGAGGGCGGTGCCCAGGGCGTTGGCGGCCTTGAACACGCTCACGTCGGACTGCTCCAGGCGCACCGACTCGGCCAGGTGCCGTACTCCGAGGGCCCGGTCGGCGGGGCCCAACGTGACCTCCAGGCTGCCGAGTTCGGTCAGTACGCCGCCGCGCCGGGCGGGCGGCAGCGGCTCGGCGAGCGCCCGGCGCAGGAAGTCCACCGCCTGTTCCGGGCGCCCCTCGCGGCGCGCGGTGCGGGCGGCGCACAGCAGTGTCTCGACGGCCCAGCCGGGCCCGTGGCCGCCCGCCGCGACCAGGTGCGCGGCGACCACCTCGTCGGACGCGCCGTGGTGGTGCAGGAGTTCGGCGCTGGCCCGGTGCGGCTCCTGTGGCTCCTTCGGCTCCTTCGGCCCCTTCGGCTCCGGAGCGGCGGGATCCGCGGACGGTGTCTTCACGCCCTCGGTCCGCCAGCGCGCGAGGGGCGCCCACGCGATCTCCCAGCGGTTGCCCTCGGGGTCGGCGACGCACGCCGACCGGCCGCCCTCGGGGTGGTCCGCCGGTTCGGCCAGCACGGTGGCACCGGCGGCCACCGCGGCCACGCACGCGCTGTCCACCTGCCGGGGCCCGGTCACGGTGCAGGTCAGCATGGCGCCGCCGGCGGCGCCGTCCGCCCCGGTCCTGGGGCGCAGCACGAGCAGCACCCCCGCGAGCAGGAAGCCCGCCCGGCCGTCGTCGCCGCCGGGTAACTCCGCCCAGCCCAGGGCCCGGTAGAAGCGGCGCAGCCCCGGTACGTCCCGCGCCCCGAGCGTCACCATACAAAGACGAGAAGGCATGTCAGGCATGGCCATGATCTTGCATTTAGACCGACAACCTGACAACAAAGGGACACACATCAGTCGGTTATGGACACTCCGGCCGTGCCTTAGGTTCGTGGACTTCCACGATGCACCAACGGCGGTGCCCCCGTGCAGAGTTGCCCTCGTGGACGACTACCTCCGGTACTGTCAGCCCGGCTCGGACTTCTACGACCGCCCGGCCCCCGACGCGCGAGAGCGCTTCGGCTTGACCGGGCGCCCGGCCCCCGACGGCTGGACCCTGTCCCACGACGACATCTGGAGCCACTTCGCCCCCGAGGGCCATGAACTCCCGGAGCAGGGCTGGAAGGTGCATGTCTCGGTCGTCCCCCGGGAGGCCGCCGAGGCCGTCGACATCGCGGCCGCGCACTGCTTCGAGCGCCGGATCGCCTTCAAGGTGCTGACCGGCCCGGCGGCCCACCGGAGGCTGAACGGCAAGTACGCGCCCCGCGGCGGCAGCGGCAAGCTGATCACCGTCTACCCCGCGGACGACACCGAACTCAAGGGCGTGCTCGACGAGTTGTCGGTGCTGCTGGAGGGGCGCGAGGGCCCGTACGTCCTCAGCGATCTGCGCTGGCGCCGGGGCCCGCTGTACGTGCGCTTCGGCGGGTTCCGGCGGATGTACACGGTGGACGGCAAGGGGCGGCGGGTGCTCGCCGTGCGGACGCCCGACGGCACCCTCGTACCGGACGTGCGGGGCCCCGGCTTCCGGCCGCCCGAGTGGGTGGAGATCCCCGCCTTCCTGCGCGGCCAGATGACGGCGGCGGCCGTCGCCGGCCAGGCCGGACCCCCGATGCCGTACACGGTGCGGCGGGCGCTCCACTTCTCCAACGGCGGGGGCATCTACCTCGCCGAGGACCCCGCGACGGGCGGCCGGGTGGTGCTGCGCGAGGCCCGGCCGCATGCCGGGACTGACGGCAGGGGCGATGACGCGGTCACCCGCCTGTACCGCGAGGCGCGCACCCTGGAGGCGCTCGGCGACCTCGATTTCGTACCGGACTTCAAGGGCACGTTCACCGTCTGGGAGCACCACTATCTCGCCCAGGAGCACATCGAGGGCACGACCCTGTGGGAGTTCCTGGCCGCCCGCAACCCGGCGGCCCGGGGCGCCGCCGACCGCGCCGCCTTCGCCGACTACACGCGCACCGCGCTCGGCATCCTCGACCAACTGGAGGCCGCGCTGGCCGCGCTGCATGCACGGGGGTACGTGTTCGGCGATCTCCATCCGCGCAATGTCATGGTGCGGCCCGACGGCCGCATCGCCCTGGTGGACTTCGAGATCGCCCACCGCCCCGGCCTCGACCCGGCCCCGGCCATCGCCTGCCCCGGCTATGTCGCCGAGCACGCCCGGTCCGGCACCGACCGGGACGCGTACGCCCTCGACTGTGTGCGCATGGCGCTGTTCCTGCCGCTCACGCTGCTGCTCGACCTCGATCCGGGCAAGGCGGGCGAGCTGGCCGACGCGGTCGGTGAGCTCTTCCCCCTGCCGGTCGAGTCGACCCGGCGGATCCGCACCGGTCTGACCCGGCCCGGCGCCCTCGGACGCACCGGCCCCGAGCGGGGCTTCGCGGCGGCGGCCGGGGATCTCGGCGGACCGGCGATGCGGGAGCTGATGGCCTCGCTGGCACGGGCGATCCACGCCAGTGCGACCCCGGACCGGGCCGACCGGCTCTTCCCCGGGGACCCCAAGGGTCTGGAGGACGGCGGCTACAACCTCGCGTACGGCGCCGCCGGCGTCCTGTACGCCCTGCGCGGCGCGGGCCTCGCCACCGACCCAGGGCACGCCCGCTGGCTGGTGGACGCGCTCCGCCGGGCCCCCGCCCGCCCCGGACTGCACACCGGCTTCCACGGCGCCGCCCTGGTGCTGCACGGCCTGGGCCATGAGCGGGAGGCGTACGACGCCCTGGACCGCGCGGCACCCGAGACCGCCGCGACCCGGTCGCCCGGCCTGGAGTCCGGCCTCGCCGGTATCGCCCTGGTGCTGCGCCACCTGGCCCGGGCCACCGGCGATGCGCACTGGCGGGACGAACTGGACGGCGTCTCCACCAGACTCGCCGATCTCGTGAGCGACGCGGCCGACGGCCTCCGGCCGGGACTGCTGCACGGCTTCACCGGCGCCGCCCTCTTCTTCCTGCGGCGCTACGCGGACACGGGCGACGAGACCTTCCTCGACCACGCCGGACGCGCCCTCGACCTGGATCTGGCGCACTGCCGTACCGACGACGCGGGTGAGGTCCAACTCGCCGACGGCGCCCGCCTGTTGCCGTATCTGGGGGTCGGCGGCGCCGGTCTTGCGGAGGCCGTGGCCCTGTACCACCGCCACCGGCCCGGCGAACGGCTCGCGGCGCTGCACCGGGGCATCCTGCGCGCCTGCCACGCCCCGTTCACCGTGGAGCCCGGACTGTTCATGGGCCGCGCCGGGCTGATCACGGCGCTGGCCGGGGCGGAGACCCGCCCGGTACCGCTCACCGGACTCGCCCGGCACGTCCGGCGGCTGTCCTGGCACGCGGTGACCCGCGGCGGCGGCCCGGACGGACCGCCCGGCACCGCCTTCCCCGGACATCAACTCCTGCGCCTTTCGATGGACTTGAGCAATGGCACGGCGGGCGTCCTGCTCGCCCTGCGCGCCTGCGCACGCGCGGCCGGAGCGCCGCCCGCGCCCGTACGGCCGACGGTGACGGAGTCGGCATGGGCCGAGGCCGCCGGACTGCCGTACCGCGCATCCCGCCCCTCCGAGGGCGCCCAGGATCTCCGGGGCCGTCCGGCTCCGGATCGTCACACCCACGAGGAGGACAGCAGATGAACGCGATTCTCGAGCTCCAGGAACTGCCCGTCGACCAGATCGACGGCGAGGGTGAAGTGGCCCTCATGAGCACCGCCAGCAACCACTGCATGACGATCGACTAAGGCGCGGGCCCCGTGGCCCCGGGCGGTACGGCGAGCGGTGCCGCCCGGGGCCCGGCACCTCGCGGCAGAGGGACGACGATGACGGCGCCCGCGCTGTACCGCAACCAGACCTATGCGCGGCTGTGGATCGCGTACACGCTGTCCTCCCTCGGCACCTTCGCCTCCCTGGTCTCCCTCCCCCTGGTCGTCATGGCGTCCTCGGGCGGCCCGCTCGGCGTCGGCCTGATCAGCTTCGCCGGCGCGTCCTGCATGCTGCTCGCGCTGCCCTGGGCGGGTCTGCTGGTCGACCGCGTGGGCTGGCGCCCGGTGATGGCGCGGGCCGATCTGGTCCGGGGCATCGCCTTCGGCGTCCTGACGTACACGGTCGCCACCCACCAGGTCTCCGTCGGCGTCGTCCTCGCCGTCACGGCGGTCAGCGGCGCACTCGGCGTGCCCTTCGCCTCGGCCACGGCCACCGCGCTGCGCTCGGCGGTCCCCGCCGCGCAACGGCCCGCGGCCCTGTCGGCCAACCAGAGCCGCACCGCGCTCCTCACCCTGCTCGGCCCGCTGGCCGGCGGCGCGCTCTACGGCGTCTCGCCCGCCCTGCCGTTCGCCGTGGACGCGGTGTCCTTCCTCGTCTCCGCCGCGCTCGTGGCGACCCTGCCGGCCACCGCCGCCGCCCCCGCAGACCGGCCGGCCGCGCGCTGGACGGACCTCACGGCCGGCTGGCGCTTCCTGCGCCGCCACCCCTTTTTGCGGAACATGACGCTCACCGTGCTCGTCGCCGACTTCGGGATCCAGGGCGTCATCGTGGTCCTCGTCGTCACCGCGGCCGCCTCGAACGACGCCCTGGGCACCGGTCTGGTCACCGCCTGCACCGGCGCCGGGAACCTGCTGGGCGCCGCGATCACCCTGCCCGCCGTACGACGCGCCCGCCCCCGCACCCTGATCCTCGCCACCACCTGGACCGGGGCGCTCGCCCTGTCCGCGATCGCGGGCACGGACCGGGTGCTCTGGGGCGCCCTGCTGGCCGGCTGCTTCTGCGTGGCCACCCCGGTCATCGGGGTGCTCACCAACCGGACGCTCCTGGACGACGTGCCGCCGGAGATCCTCGGCCGGGTGCAGAGCGTCTTCCAGACCGTCCCGCGGCTCGTCGCCTCCACCGGCCCGGTGCTCGCGGGCCTGCTCCTCGGAGTGCTGCCCACCCGCGCCGTGGTGCTGCTGTTCGCGCTGCCCCTGGCGGCCCTCGCCCTGTTCGGCACCCTGTCCGCCACTCTCGATGGGAACGACCCTTGAAGATGAGCGAGTTGACGACACGCGAGGTGGAACGCGGCGGGCTCCGGGCCGCGTTCGACCTGTTCCGCGGCTCACTGCACCAGCCGCCCGTCTCCGAGCGGGACTGGTCCCAGTTGTCCGCGTCCTTCGAACCGGGATCCGTACGGGGCGCGTTCGACGGCGACCGGCTGATCGCCATGCACCAGTCCATGCCCACGGACATCGTGGTGCCGGGCGGCGAACGGGCGCCGCTCAGCGTCCAGTTCAGGTTCGGGGTCGGCACCGGGCACACCCGCAGGGGCGTGGGCAGGGCGCTGATGACGGCAGCGCTGCGGGCCACGCCGGAGCCGCTCGCCATGGTCCGGCCCAGCGAGGGCGGGATCTACGGCCGGTTCGGCTTCGGTGTCGCGACCCGCTGCCGGGACCTGGTGGTCGACCGCCGCCGGGCCGCCTTGACGGCCGACGTCCCCTCGGGCGGGGACACCCGCCTGGCGGACCCGGCCGACGGCGCCGGGCTGTGCCGCGACGTGTACGACCGCACCCGCGCCCGCCCCGGCGCGATCGGCCGCTGGCCCTGGTACGAGCAGCTGCTGAACCACGAGCTGGCGGGCGCCGGCCTGTTCTCCCGGGTCGCGGTGCACACCGGCGCGGACGGTCCCGACGGCGCCGGGGTCCCCGACGGCTTCGCCCGCTACAGCGTCCGCGGTACGACCCTCGACGTGGACGAACTGCACTGCCGCACCCCGGAGTCCTGGGCGGGGCTGTGGCGGTTCCTGCTCGGTGTCGAACTGGTCGACGAGATACGGCTGCGCGGGCGTCCGCTGGACGAGCCGGTCGAGTGGCTGTTCACCGACCCCCGGGTCTGCCGGGTCACCGCCGTCCGCGACGAGCTGTGGCTGCGCCCCCTTGACGCCCTCGCGGCTCTGCGCGCCCGCGCCTACGGCGACGGCGACCCGGTGGTGCTCGGCGTCCACGACCCCCTGCTGCCGGCCAATTCCGGCCACTATCTGGTGGGCCCCACCGAGGTGCGCCGCACCCGCAGACCCGCCCAACTCGCCCTGTCCGCAGCGTCCCTGGCGTCCCTCTACCTGGGCGGCGTACGCCCCCTGGCACTGGCGGTGGCCGGAGCCGTGACCGTGCACGACCCCAAGGCCCTCCCCGCCGCCGACCGGCTGTTCCACACGGACGGCGAGCCCTGGTGCGGCACCGCCGTGTGACGACCCGTCCGACGCTCCGCGACGCTTCGAAACTTTCGACCCAACACCCACCTGGCGATGCGTCAGGTTCGCAACTTTCGACGCGCCTCAACAGACCGCGCCGAAGGGATCTCCATAACTGGCCTCTGACCAGGAAAGGCATCCCCGCCAACGAAATCCATCGGTCAGAAACTTTTCGAAACTTCTACCGAAACTGTTGACTCTCCTCGGCCGCCGTCCAGACTGTTCGCCATCGCCGGTGCCCGTCACGGGCGTGTCATGACCCTGTCACTTGGGGCAGGCCCTCCACACCCGTACAAGGAGGAAACACCCATGAGTACGCTGACCCGCCGACCGCGCCGCAGACGCGGCCTCCTGGCCGCGATACAAGGGCTCGTCGCCGCCGCGGTGGCGGTCGTGGTCGCCTTCGCGCTGACCGGCCCGGTCCAGGCCGCCACGACCATCACCTCGAACAGCACCGGCACCAACAACGGCTACTTCTACTCGTTCTGGGAGCAGTCCAGCGGCGCCACCATGACCCTGGGGTCGGGCAGCAACTACAGCCTGACCTGGAACACGGCCTCGCAGAACGTCGTGGCCGGCACCGGCTGGAACCCGGGCACGACCAACACCGTGTCGTACTCGGGCACATGGAACTGCAACGGCAACTGCTACCTGTCGCTGTACGGCTGGACCACCAACCCGCTGATCGAGTGGTACATCGTCGACAACTACGGCAACTACAACCCCAGTTCGGGCGCGACCAAGCTGGGCTCGGTCAGCAGTGACGGCAGCACGTACGACCTGTACAAGACGACCCGCGTGGACGCGCCGTCCATCGAGGGCACCGCGACGTTCGACCAGTACTGGGCGGTCCGGCAGTCCAAGCGCACCGGCGGCACCATCACCGTGTCGAACATCTTCAACGCCTGGAAGAGCCTCGGCCTGAACCTCGGCACCCCGAACTACGAGATCCTCGCCACCGAGGGCTACCAGAGCAGCGGCAGCTCCAACATCACCGTCACCAGCGGTGGCGGCGGCACCACGCCGCCGCCCACCACCCCGCCGCCCACCACTCCCCCGCCGAGCGGCGGCGGTTGCTCCGCGACCTTCACCAACTCCTCCGACTGGGGCTCCGGCTTCACCGGCTCGGTGGCGGTCAAGAACAACGGCTCCGCCGGCATCAACGGCTGGACCGTCAAGCTGACCTTCCCCGGCAACCAGACCGTCACCAGCCTCTGGAACGGCAGCTACACCCAGTCCGGCAACACGGTCACCGTGAAGAACGCGAGCAACAACGGCTCGCTCGGCGCCGGAGCCGCCACCTCCTTCGGCTTCAACGCCAACTACTCGGGCGGCAACGGCGCCCCGACGGCGACCTGCACCACCGGCTGACCCGGCCTTCGACGGTGTCGCGCCGCCCGTGGGCGACACCGTCGAACCCGTCCGGGGCGACCCCCCGAACGCGTTCGTTACGATCGCGGTATGACAGCGAGAAGAGAGCCGGCCGGCCGCAGGGAGCGTCCCGCGAAGCCCGCGCTGACCCGGCAGGGCATCGTGGACACCGCCGTACGGCTCATGCGCGCCGAAGGGCTGGAGAAGGTCACCATGCGCCGCCTGGCGCAGGAGCTGGACACCGGCCCGGCCTCGCTGTACGTGTACGTGGCCAACACCGCCGAACTGCACGCGGCCGTACTGGACGCGCTGCTCGGCGAGGTCGACCTGGCGGCCGAGGACGCCGGGGAGGACTGGCGGGAGCGGCTTCGGGCCGTCCTCGCGTCGTACACCCTCGTGCTGTTCAGACACCCGCAGCTCGCGCGGTCGGCGCTCGTCGCACGGCCCAGCGGCGCGAACTACCTGCGACTGGTGGAGCGGATCCTGGACCTGCTCTCCCGCAGCGGCGCCGCGCGCGAGCAGGTCGCCTGGGGCGTCGACAAGCTGCTCCAGGACGCCACGGCGGCGGCCGCCGAGCATGCGGCACAGGCGCACGACCCCACGAACGCGGACGACTGGGACGCCCTCGCCCGCGCCCTGCACTCGGTGAGCGGGACGACGCATCCGGCGATCAAGGCGCACATGCCGATGCTGCTCGGCGGCGCGGTGCAGGACCGCATGCGCTGGAGCTTCGACGTGCTGGTCAACGGCATCACACGGACACCGGTCCCGCCCGCGACGGACTGAGCGGACACACCCCCGCACTCCTCTCTCCACCTCCTCCCTCCACCTCCGCGCACCCATCGACGAACTTGTTCGTTACGAACGTGTTCGTTAAGGTGAGGGCGCTGGTGTTCGCCAGTGACCCCTTGGCCGGTCGGGAGGCCCCCTGTGACGCACGACAAGCACGTCCCCATCGCGATCATCGGCGCGGGGCTCGGCGGTCTGACGGCCGCCCGGGTCCTGCGGGTGCACGGGATCGCGGCGACGGTCTTCGAGGCGGAGGCGTCCGCGGCGGCCCGTACGCAGGGCGGGATGCTCGACATCCATGAGGAGAACGGACAGCGGGCGCTGCACGCCGCTGGTCTGCACGACGCGTTCCGGGAGCTGATCCACGAGGGCGGCCAGGCGATGCGGCTGGTCGCCCCCGACGGCACCGTGCGGGTGTCCCGGGAGGACGACGGCGAGGGCGGCCGCCCGGAGGTGGACCGCGGTGACCTGCGCGCTCTGCTGCTGAACTCGCTGCCGCAGGGCACGATCCGCTGGGGCGCCAAGGTGACCGGGGCGCGGGGGCTGGGCGGGGGCCGGCACGAGGTGACGTTCGCGGACGGTTCGACCGTCACGACCGATCTGCTGATCGGCGCGGACGGCGCGTGGTCCCGGATCCGGCCGCTGGTGTCGGCCGCGCGGCCCGCGTACACGGGGATCTCCTTCGTGGAGACGGATCTGCTGGACGCCGACGCCCGTCATCCGCGCGGCGCGGCGCTGATCGGCGGCGGGTTCTTCATCAGCCTGGGCGGCGGCCGCGGCTTCCTGGCCCACCGGGAGACCGACGGGAGCCTGCACGTCTACACGGCGGTGCGGGCGGACGAGGGCTGGCTCGGCACGATCGACTTCGGCGACACGGCGGCCGCGAAGGCGGCGGTCCTCGCGGGCTTCGAGGGCTGGGACGAGAGTCTGCGGGGGCTGGTCGCGGACGCCGACGGCCCGCTCACGCCGCGCCATATCCACGCCCTGCCCGCCGACCACCGCTGGGAGCGGGTGCCGGGGGTGACCCTGCTGGGCGACGCGGCCCATCTGATGTCCCCCTTCGCCGGCGAGGGCGCCAACCTGGCCATGTACGACGGCGCCACCCTCGCCGAGGCCATCGCCGCCCACCCTGACGACCCCGAACTCGCCCTGACCGCCTACGAGTCGGCCCTCTTCCCGCGCAGCCAGGAATCCGCCACCGAGTCCGCGGCCAGCCTGGACACGATGTTCGGCGAGAGGGGCCTGGCCGACATGGTGGCCTTCTTCACCGCGGACCCGAGGACCGCGTGACGCCCTTTGGTCCGACCTCTGGCAACTAGGCCATTCGTGTGCGCCCCCTTGACCGCCCACATGGGTGCTTTTATGGTCACGCTGATCGAACCGGACGTAGGACGTCGTACCTCTCCCCGCCTCCCCGACCTTGCTGGAGGACCCGTGCGCGACGACGTGATCCGTGCTGTGGCGGCCCCGGGCCGGCGGGCCCTGCTCAAAGGGGCCGGGGCGTTCGGGGCGGCCGCCACGCTGCCCGGCCTCGGCGCCTGTTCCGCGGGGCCGCAGTCCACGAACGACACCGGGAACGGCGGCAGCGGCAAGGACCGTACGCTCACCGCGGTGATCGGGTACGGCAATGACGGCAGCTGGGATCCGACACAGACGGCGTCGGCGTTCTCCATGGCGGCCAACAACCATGTCTACGAAGGGCTGTTGGACACCGATCCGATCACCCGGGTGCCGTATCCCGCGCTCGCCACCGAGGTGCCGGCGGATCCCGGCGCCACCACCTGGCGGTTCCGGCTGCGGCCCGGTGCCACGTTTCACGACGGGAAACCCGTCACCGCCGACGACGTCGTCTTCGTGTTCGACAGGATCCTCGACCCGAAGACCCAGACGCTCGCCAAGGGGTTCTTCGAGAGCTGGTTGAAGGAGGTCCGGAAGACCGGCGGGGACAGTGTCGAGCTCGTGCTCAAGTTTCCCTTCCCCGACGGGCTTTCACGGCTCACGCTGGCCAAGATCATGCCCAGGCACGTGTTCGGGCGGCCCGGTGGCTGGGACGACGCGATCAAGGGTCTTGCGGTGGGGTCGGGGCCGTACCGGCAGACCGCCCATCACCCCAAGTCCAACACGACGTTCGAGGCGTTCGACGGCTACAACGGCCCCCGCAGGCCCGCGTTCAGGAAGATGAACTGGCTGACCATCGTGGACGCCGCCCCCCGCGTCGCCAGGATCTCCGGGACCGACGCGGGCGCGCAGATCGCGGACAACATCCCGTACGCCAACATCGGCCGGCTCGAACAGGGCGGTCTGAAGGTCGCCGGCGGGGCCGGGATGAACAACCTGTTCCTGATGTTCGACACCCGGCACAAGCCCTTCGACGACATCCGGGTGCGCCAGGCCCTGCACTACGCCATCGACAAGGAGAAGATGGTCGAGGTCGCGCTCAAGGGGCACGGCAGGGCCGCCTCCTCCTTCCTCGACCGGGGGAACCCGTCGTACCGGCGGGCCAGGACCGTCTACGACCACGACCCGGACAAGGCGAAGGCGCTGCTGAAGGCCGCCGGGGTCACCGGCCTGAGCATCAACATCCTCGCGGTCAACGTAAGTTGGATCGTGGACTGCCTGCCGACCATCAAGGCGTCCTGGGACGCGATCGGCGTCCGCACCACCCTGGCACCGCAGGAGACCACCGCCGTCTTCACCAAGATGGACCAGCGGCAGGACTACCAGGTGGTCGCCGCGGCCTCCGACCCGAACCAGTTCGGGCTCGACGCCGACCTGATCATGCACTACAACTACGGGCCGCAGAACCTCTGGATGCGGTACACCCGCTGGGCCGACCACCCCGTCGCCAAGCAGCTCTTCAAGGACATGGACCGCGCCACCCGGGAGCCCGACCCCGGGCGCAAGAAGGCGATGATCCAGGACTACATCGACGTCGTCGCCGAACAGGCCGTGCTCTACCCGGTCGTCCACAACGAGCTGATGACCGCCTGGGACCCGCGCCTGCTCACCGAGATAAGGGCGCAGCCGTACCCGGGGATAAACGTGCTCCAGGCCAAGTGGGTCTGACCGGATGACGGCCGTCGTCCGCATCCTGCTCCGCCGGATCGCCCTGCTGGTGCCGCTGATGCTGGGCATCGTGCTCTTCGTGTTCCTGGTGATGCGGTTCTCGGACGTCGACCCGGCCTCCGCGTTCTTCCAGGGCGCCAACCCGACCCCCCAGCAGCTGCACCAGTTCCGGGCACGCAACGGCCTGCTGGACCCGCTGCCGCTGCGGTACGTCCACTTCGTCGGCGCCCTGCTGCACGGCGACCTCGGCACCAGCGCCCTGACCCGGTCCCCCGTCGCCGAACAGGTCGGCACCGCGCTCCCCCTCACCCTCCAACTGACCTTCCTGGGCCTCGCGTTCGCGGTCGTCCTGGCACTCGCGGGCGGGGTGACCGCGGCCGTGTACCGGGACCGGTTCCCGGACCAGGCGATCCGGGTCCTCTCGCTGATCGGGGTCGCCGCGCCCGGCTTCTGGCTGGCGCTGCTGATGATCCAGTACCTGGCGGTGGACCGGGGCTGGTTCCCGACCGGCGGCTACATCAACCCGGCCGACTCCGTCACCGGCTGGCTGCGGACCATGGCGCTGCCCGCCGTCGCGCTGTCCCTGCCGGTGGCCGCGCAGCTGACCCGGATCGTGCGCACCTCGGTGGTGGAGGAGCTGGACAAGGACTACGTGCGCACCGCGATCGGCGGCGGGCTGCCGCCCTGGGTCGTCGTCGGGCGCAATGTCCTCAGGAACGCCCTGGTCAACCCGCTGACCGTGCTCGGCCTGCGGGTCGGCTATCTGCTGGGCGGTGCCGTCGTGATCGAGACGATCTTCTCGCTGCCGGGGATGGGGAAGCTGATGATCGACGCCGTACAGAACGGCGATCCCGCGGTGGTCCAGGGCGTCGTGCTGACCACGGCCACCGGGTTCGTCGTCGTCAACCTCGTCATCGACATCCTGTATCTGCTGGTCAACCCCCGGCTGCGGGCGGCCTGATGACGACCCGCGCCGAACTCGCCGAACGGCTCTCCGGCGCCCGGCTGAAACCGCGCACCTTTCGCCGGCTGCCACCGCTGTCCAGGCTCGCCGTCTGCTTCCTCGCCCTCGTCGTCCTCGTCGCCCTCCTCGCGCCCCTGCTCGCCCCCGACGACCCGCTCGACCAGCAGGACCCGGTGGGCGGCACCGGGCATCCGTCCGCCGCGCACTGGATGGGGCAGGACAGCCTGGGCCGGGACATCCTCAGCAGGCTGATGTACGGCGCGCGGTGGTCGCTGGCGATCGGGCTGGGGGCCACCGGGCTCGCGCTGGTCGTCGGGGCGGTCCTGGGCGCGGTCGCGGCGACCTCGCGCAAGGCCGTGGACGAGACGCTGATGCGCTGCCTGGACGTGGTGATGGCGTTCCCGGGGATCGCGCTGGCCGCCGTGCTCGTCGCGGTGTTCGGCGGCGGCATCGGCGTGCTGATCTGCGCCATCGCCTTCCTGTTCACCCCGCCGGTGGCCCGCGTCGTACGGGCCAATGTGCTCGACCAGTACGGCGAGGACTACGTCACCGCGGAACGGGTGATCGGTGCCCGCACCCCGCACATCGTGCTGCGCCATGTGGCCGTCAACTGTGCCGCTCCGATCCTGGTGTTCTGCACCGTGCAGGTCGCCGAGGCGATCGTGTTCGAGGCGTCGCTGTCCTTCATCGGGGCGGGGGTGCGGCCCCCGGACCCGTCCTGGGGCAGTGTCATCGCGGACGGCAAGAACATGGTGCTGACCGGGGGTTGGTGGGCGACCGTCTTCCCCGGGCTGCTGATCCTGCTGACCGTGCTCTCGCTGAACGTCCTGTCCGAAGGTGTCTCGGACGCATGGGCCGCTCCGGCGCCCAGGGAGGTCGAGGCGGCCGACGAGCCCGGGGAGCAGGTGAGTCCGGGCGAGGTGCTGCGGCTGCCCGGTCTCGCCGAGGCCGCCCGTGGGCTGCGCGCCCGCGCCCGGCCGCTCCCGGACCGCACCGGGCCGCCCGTGCTCGCCGTGGAGGACCTGGCCGTCGGGTTCCCCGGCCGGCACCGGGGCGTGGACATCGTCGCCGGGGTCGGCTTCGAGGTGTATCCCGGTGAAGTGCTGGGCCTGGTCGGCGAGTCGGGGTGCGGGAAGTCGCTGACCGCGCTCACCGTCATGGGACTCCAGCCGCCCGGCGCCCGGGTGCGGGGCCGGATCCGCTTCCGGCAGCGCGATCTGCTTCTCGAACCCGCCCGCGCCCGGCGGAAGTTGCTCGGGCACGAGATGGCGATGGTCTACCAGGACGCCCTGTCCTCCCTGAACCCGGCCATGACCGTCCGCGCCCAGCTCCGGCAGCTGGTACGACGCGGCGGGCGCCGGGCGCCGGGCGAGCTGCTGGCCCTCGTCGGCCTCGATCCCGAGCGGACCCTGCGCAGCTATCCGCACGAGCTGTCCGGTGGGCAGCGGCAGCGGGTGCTGATCGCCATGGCCCTGTCCCGCGATCCGAGCCTGATCATCGCCGACGAGCCGACGACCGCGCTGGACGTCACCGTGCAGGCCCAGGTGATGGAGCTGCTGCTGCGGCTGCGCGCGGAACTGGGCTTCGCCCTGGTCCTGGTCTCGCACGATCTGGCGCTGGTCGCGGATGTCACCGACCGGGTGGTGGTGATGTACGGCGGGCAGATCGTGGAGAGCGGGGTGACCGCCGAGGTGGTGGCGGCGCCGGCCCACCACTACGCGCGCGGGCTGCTCGGCAGCGTGCTCTCCCTGGAGTCGGCCGCGCCGCGACTGACCCAGATCCGGGGCGTCGTACCGGCCCCCGCCGACTTCCCGCCGGGCTGCCGCTTCACCGGCCGGTGCCCACGGGCGAGCGAGCTGTGCCGCACCCGGGCTCCGGCCCTCACGGGCCCGGCGACCCACATGATCGCCTGCCACCACCCGGCACCCGCCGACCGCGAGGAGACCGTCCAGTGAGCGGCGTGACGGAAGAGGGCCGGTCGATGGCCCCCCTCGTGGAGGTGCGGGGCGTGCACGTGGTGCACAAGGCGCGGGGCGGGGGCCTGTTCGGGCGGGAGCGGGTGTACGCGTTGACCGGGGCCGATCTCGCGGTGGCGGCCGGTGAGACGGTGGGGGTCGTCGGCGAGTCGGGGTGCGGGAAGTCGACGCTGGCGAAGGTGCTGGTCGGGGTGGAGCGGCCGGTCGCGGGGACGGTGGCGTTCCGGGGGCGGGACCTGTGGACGATGCCGGGCGCCGAGCGGCGGGCCGCGGTCGGCGCGGGCACCGGCATGATCTTCCAGGACCCCGCGACCGCCCTGAACCGACGGCTGACCGTCCGCCGCATTCTGCGCGATCCGCTGGACGTGCACGAGCGCGGCAGCCGGGTCCAACGGGAGGCGCGGGTGAGGGAGTTGATGGGCCTGGTCGGGCTGCCCCGGGGGCTCGCGGAGGCGCTGCCCGGGCAGTTGTCCGGCGGGCAGCGGCAGCGCGTCGCCATCGCCCGCGCGCTCGCCCTGGACCCGGCGCTGGTCGTCGCCGACGAACCGACCAGCGCGCTGGACGTGTCGGTGCGCGCGCAGATCCTCAATCTGCTGCTCGATCTGAAGGACCGGCTCGGGCTCGCGCTGGTGTTCGTCTCGCACGACATCCAGACGGTACGGCGGATGAGCGACCGGGTGGTCACCATGTACCTGGGCCGGATCGTGGAGGAGACCCCGGCGGACCGGGTGAGCGACCGGGCCCGGCACCCGTACACCCGCGCCCTGTTCTCGGCCACCCCCGGCCTGCTGCACCCCGTGGACCCGATCCCGCTGACCGGCCCGGTGCCGTCGGCGACCCGGCCGCCGAGCGGCTGCCCCTTCCGCACCCGCTGCTGGAGGGCGGACGCGGTGTGCGCACAGGTGATGCCGGACTTCTCGGCCGCGTCGCACCCGGCACATCGCTACCGCTGTCACCATCCTGTGGAGGAGGACCTGTCGACCCGCGACCTCACCCGCAGGAGCCCCGAATGACCTTCCCCGCCCCGCTCACCGGAGTCGTCCCGCCCCTCTGCACACCCCTGACGCCCGAGCGCGAGGTCGATGTGCCCTCGCTGCTGCGGCTGGTGGACCATCTCGTGGGCGCGGGGGTGCACGGGCTGTTCGTGCTCGGCTCGACCTCGGAGGCGGCCTTCCTCACGGACGCCCAGCGGCGCCGGGTGGTGGAGGCGGTCGCGGGGCACGCGGGCGGCCAGCTGCCGGTGCTGGCCGGGGTGATCGACATGACGACCCCGAGGGTCCTGGACCATGTCCGGGCGGTCACGGCGGCGGGCGCGGCGGCGGTCGTGGTCACCGCGCCGTTCTACGCCCGTACCCACCCCTCGGAGATCGTCCACCACTACCGCAGGATCGCGGCCCTGAGCCCGGTGCCGGTGCTCGCCTATGACATCCCGGTCGCCGTGCACACCAAGCTGCCCCCCGAGCTGGTGCTGGGGCTCGCCGGGGACGGGGTGCTGGCCGGGGTCAAGGACTCCAGCGGGGATCTGGCCGCCTTCCGTGAGCTGGTCACCGGGGCCCGCGCCCACCCCGGATTCGCCGTGCTGACCGGCTCCGAGCTGATCGCCGACGCCGCGCTCGCGCTGGGCGCGGACGGGGCGGTGCCGGGGCTCGCCAACGTCGATCCGCACGGGTATGTGCGGCTCTACCGGCAGTGCCGGGCGGGCGACTGGGAGGGGGCGCGGGCCGAACAGGACCGGCTGTGCGCGCTGTTCGGGCTGACCGGGGCGGGTGATCCGGCGCGGATGGGCGGCAGCTCCTCGGCGCTGGGCGCGTTCAAGGCGGCCCTGCATCTGCGGGGCGTGATCGACTGCCCGGTCACCGCGGAGCCGCAGGTGCCGCTGTCGGGCGAGGAGACGGAGAAGGTCGCCAAGTTCCTCGCCTCGGCGGGCCTGTTGTAGCCGACCCGCGCCGGGGATCCGTCCGGGTTCGGACCCGCACCCGCCCGGTCCGGCTCAGTCCGGTTCCGGTCCTCCGGTGACGCGGGTCTCCGCCCAGCTGAGCAGCTCCGGTTCGCGCAGGCTCGGCACCCACAGGTCGGCCCGCTTCGCGCCGTCCCCGGTGGGCCGGGGGCCGACCCCGAGCACCCGCAGTCCCGCGCGGTGGGCGGACTCCACCCCGGTCAGCGAGTCCTCGACGGCGAGCGCCTTGAGCGGGGGGACACCGCACAGCCGGGCCGCCAGGAGGTACACGTCCGGCCAGGGTTTGGGGCGTACGGAGTCCCCGGTCTCGGGGACCACGATGTGCTGGAAGTGCGTGCGCAGCCCGGCCCGTTCGAGGCTGCCCTCGACCACCACCATCGGGCAGTTGCTGGCCACCGCCAGCGGCAGCCGCCCGGACAGCGTCCGTACGAGCTGGACGGCGCCCGGCATGGTGACCGGGTCGTCGGTGACCAGCTCCAGGAAGTGGTCGAGGAGCGCTCCGGTGAGGCCGGCGGCCAGCTCGGGTTTGTGCACCGAGTCCGCCATCAGGCGGCCGCACTCCTCGTAGTGCATGCCCTTGGCCTGCTCGGCGAAGCCGGGCGGCGCCTGGAGGCCGAACTCCCGGAAGGCCAGGGTGCGGGCCTCGACCCAATGGCGTTCGCTGTCCATCAGGGTGCCGTCGCAGTCGAAGACGACGGCCTCGGGCGACCAGTCGAGCAGAGGGCGGGCGTGAAGGGTCACAATGGCCTCCTAGGGTGGCAGGGGCAGGGGGTGACGTGCGGCGCACGCGTCTTTGAAATGCGTCATTCCCGACGTTCCACAGGAAACGGAAAGATAGCGACGACTACGATATTTTCACGACGGCAAATCAGGCAATAACCCCATGGAGGGACTGGACCGCAGCGCTGTCCGGGTGTATGGGACAGAGAGAGCACCCCCCTTACCACCCGCTTGCGTTCCTCCTTCGAAAGAAATATGTAATTACCGCGCGAGTGTGATCCCTGTTTGCTCCCGGCGTACGCGGGCGCACTACATTCTTTGCCGTCGGAAATGCCGAGCGAGGGCAGGCGAACGTTGCAGGAACGGGCCAGGACAACCCGCAGATCACTTCTGGAAGCGGCCGCCCAGCTCTTCGCCGAACAGGGATACGCGGGCACGAGCGTCAACGACATAAGCGCACGGTCCGGCCGGACCAGCGGCGCCGTCTACTTCCACTACGCCAGCAAGGAGGGCATCGCCCTCGCCGTCGTCCAGGACCGCTTCGCCACCTGGCCCCAGCTCACCGCGCGCTACGCGGACGCGGCCGTCCCCCCGGTCCAGCGGCTCGTCGCGCTCAGCTACGACATCGCCCGCGCCCTCGCCGAGGATCCGCTGACGCGCGCGGGCGCACGCCTGTGGGCCGAGCGCGCCACCATCGACGCCCCCCTGCCCGACCCCTTCGCGCTGTGGACCGCCGCCGCGACCCGGCTGCTCGCCGAGGCCCGCAACGCCGGTGACCTGGCGAGACACGTACGCCCCGCGCCCACCGCCCGGACCCTGGTGCGCGCCTTCTTCGGGCTGTGCTCCCTCACCGAGGCCCTGGAGGGCGCGGCCACCGTCGCCGACCGGCTCACCGACTGGTGGCAGCTGACCCTGCCCTCGCTCGGAGCCGCCCCGGGGATTCACCCGCGGGACGGCGCCCCGGCGGGTGAGTGAGCGCCGATCCCGGTGAGCCGGCGGAACGACAGGCCGTCGTAGGAACCCGTCTCGTACAGCACGCCCACCGCGCCGGTGCCGAGCTGGACGAGGTCGGAGTAGGCGGCCGGGCCGTCGTCCAGGGTGGTCAGGCGGGAGAAGCCGCGGCCCGCGTCGGTGCTGGACCACACGGCCATGGCGCGGCGGGCGGTCGGCACGGAGGGCGCGGAGAACAGCAACGGGGCGTGCGCGCCCTGGAGTTGGAGCACGCTGCCCTGGACCACCGGGACGTCCTTGAGGGTGCCCTGGGCGGCGTAGGGGCGGTCGAGGGTGACGCCGCCGTCGGAGGAGTAGGTGTCGAGGCGGTTGCCCGGGGCGCTGCCGTACTGGTCGCGGGCGCTGAAGTAGACCCGCCCGTCGGGGAGTTGGGTGGCGCTGGTCTCGTTGACATTGACGACGCCGCTGGGCCCGGTGGCGGTGAAGCCGAGGTGCCAGGTGCGGCCGCCGTCGTCGCTGTAGAGGGCGTGGCCGCCGTAGTAACGGGACTCGCGGCCGGTGTCCTTCGAGCCCTTGGGCGGGGCGGTGGAGTGGTTGGCGGGGACCAGGATGCGCCCGGCGTGCGGGCCCCGGGTGAGGGCGACGGCATGGCCGGGACCGGTGGCGTACCACCGCCAGTCGGGCCGTTTCACCTCGGCGGTGATGTCCTTCGGCGCGGTGAAGGTGCGCCCGTCGTCCGAGCTGCGCTGCACATAGACCCGGCGCCCCCGGGCGGCCGTGACCTGGCCCCGCATGATCTGGTCCTCGGTCACATCTCCAGCGTTTCCGCAGGTCACGAGGACGATGGTGCCGGTGCGCGGGTCGACGGCGGGGGCCGGGTTGCCCCGGGTGTCCCCCTCGCCCGCGGCCACCACGGCGAGCGGGCCCCAGGTGCAGCCGCCGTCGGTGGAGCGGCGCACCACCACGTCGATGTCCCCGCTGTCGCCGGAGCCGTGGCGCCGGCCCTCGGCGAAGGCGAGCACGGTGCCGCGCAGGGTGCGGACCACGGCGGGGATGCGGTAGGCGGCGTACCCGCCCTGCCCGGAGGTGTACGGCCGGGACGAGGCGCAGCTCGGCGCGGGGTCGAGCGGCCGCGCGGCGGCGGGCAGCGGGGCCGTCGCGAGGGCGGCGAGGAGGGTGAGGCTGGTGAGTACGGTGCGTCGCAGCGGAGTCACGCCGTGATGCTGCCCCGATACGGGCGGCCGCCACTACTCCGTTCGAGTTAATCGGCGGGAGCCGACAGGACGGCCGCCGGGGGGCGGGTCAGGACGGGGTGCGGGCGGCCGCCAGGAGCCGGGTCACGTCCTCGGCCGGGAGGGTCAGGGCCGCGCCGACGGTGGTCAGGGCGTCGCGTTCGGCGGGGGTGTAGGGGCCGTCGGCGAGGGCGATGTGGGCGCCCTGGAGGAGCAGGGCCTCGCGCCCGGCCGGGGCGAGGTGCGGGGCGAGCGGGTCCAGCGCCTCGTGCAGCTCTATCGTCAGGCTGGCCCCGCAGGGCTCGCCCAGGACCCGCCCGGTGTCGGCGGCCAGGGCGTCGACCAGGGCGGCGAGTTGCTCCTCGGTACAGTCCTCGACCCCGCCCGCGCGGACCGCGGCGCAGGCCGTCTCCAGGGGCGCGCGGGAGCCGGTGCCGCCCGCGACGAGGACGGCGAGGGCGACGGTGTGCACGCCGTCGCGGAGCATCGCGGAGAAGCGCCGGGTGGTGGGGTGGTCCAGGACGTCGGTGCCGTAGTGGTGGCCGCAGGCGGCGCACTCCACGACGGGCCCGGTGGTGCCGCGCGGCAGCACCGGCACCCCGAGCAGGGTGAGCCGGCGGCGTCCGGTGAGCCGCTGGTAGTTGCGATCGCCCCCGCAGCCGGGGCAGTAGAACTCGCCGTCGCCGACGGGTGTCCACGCGGTGCGTGTGCCCAGGACGCACAGGGCCCTGGTGGCACGGTCGTCTCGTCCCCTTACCGGCAGCACGTCGCACCTCCCTAGAGCACGGCACCATCGCCGCGCTGGCGTGATGTTAGCCACATCACGGAGGCTGAGTCAGTACCCCGGACGAGACCGATCTGTGACCTGTCCGGCCCTATGGCCGAGAAGCGACGAGGCTCCGGCCGCCGTATGCGGCGACCGGAGCCTCGAAACCCCCGGTGGGGGTGGGTCAGCGGGTGGCGCGGTTGACGGCGGAGACGACCGCCTTCAGCGAGGCACGCGTCGTGTTCGCGTCGATGCCGATGCCCCACAGGACCTGGCCGTCGATCGCGCACTCGATGTACGAGGCGGCCTGCGCGGAGGCGCCCTCGCTCATCGTGTGCTCCTGGTAGTCCAGCAGGCGCACATCGATGCCGACGGCCTGGAGGGCGTCGAAGAAGGCCGAGATCGGACCGTTGCCGGAGCCGGTCAGCACGCGGTCCGCGCCGTCCACGGTGGCCTCGACGGTCAGCGTGTCCACGCCGTCGTTGTCCGTGGTCGACTGGCCGTTCCTGACCTGGATGCGGCCCCACGGGTTGGCGGAGTTGGGCAGGTACTCGTCCTGGAAGGCCGCCCAGATGTCCTTCGGGGTGATCTCGCCGCCCTCGGCGTCCGTCCGGGCCTGGATGATCTTCGAGAACTCGATCTGCATCCGGCGCGGCAGGTCCAGCTTGTGGTCGTTCTTCAGGACGTACGAGACGCCGCCCTTGCCGGACTGCGAGTTGACGCGAATGACGGCCTCGTAGGAGCGGCCGACGTCCTTGGGGTCGATGGGCAGGTACGGCACCGCCCACTCCAGGTCGTCGACCGTGACGCCCTTGGCCCGCGCGTCGGCCTCCATCGCGTCGAAGCCCTTCTTGATGGCGTCCTGGTGGGAGCCGGAGAAGGACGTGTAGACCAGGTCGCCCACGTACGGGTGGCGCGGGTGGACCTCCATCTGGTTGCAGTACTCCCACGTACGACGGATCTCGTCGATGTCGGAGAAGTCGATCTGCGGGTCGACGCCCTGGGAGAACAGGTTCATGCCCAGCGTGACCAGGTCGACGTTGCCGGTGCGCTCGCCCTGGCCGAACAGGCAGCCCTCGACGCGGTCGGCGCCGGCCATCACGGCCAGCTCGGCCGCCGCCACCGCCGTACCGCGGTCGTTGTGCGGGTGCACGGACAGGCATACGTGCTCGCGGCGGGACAGGTTGCGGTGCATCCACTCGAAGCGGTCCGCGTGCGTGGAGGGGGCGGAACGCTCCACCGTGGCGGGCAGGTTGAGGATGATCTCGCGGCCCGGCCCCGGCTGGTAGACGTCCATGACCGCCTCGCAGACCTCCAGGGCGAAGTCCAGCTCGGTGTCCGTGAAGATCTCGGGGCTGTACTGGTAGCCGAATTCGGTCTCCGGGCCCAGCAGCTTCTCCGCGTACTCCATCACCAGGCGGGTGCCGTCGACGGCGATCTGCTTGATGTCGTCCTTGGAGCCGCGGAAGACGACCCGGCGGAAGACCGGGGCGGTGGCGTTGTACAGGTGGACGGTGGCGCGGCGGGCGCCCTTCAGGGACTCCACGGTCCGCTCGATCAGGTCCTCGCGGGCCTGGGTCAGGACGGAGATCGTCACGTCCTCGGGGATCGCGCCCTCTTCCTCGATGATCGAGCGCACGAAGTCGAAGTCGGTCTGGCCGGAGGCGGGGAAGCCGACCTCGATCTCCTTGTAGCCCATCTTGACCAGCTGGTCGAACATCCGGCGCTTGCGCTCGGGCGACATCGGGTCGATCAGGGCCTGGTTGCCGTCGCGCAGATCGGTGGAGAGCCAGCGGGGGGCCGCCGTGATCCGCTCGCCGGGCCAGGTGCGGTCCGGGATGTCCACCTGCTCGTAGCGGCCGTACTTGTGGATCGGCATGGAACTGGGCTGCTGGCGGTTGGCCATGGTGCGTGGCTCCTCAAGGGGGTCCGGATGTCCGAGTGGACGGCCGACGACGCAACGCCAAGCTCCGCGGGGAGGAAGTCGGCCTCGACTACAGACCCTCGCCGCGGCAGCTAAGAAGAAGCAGCACGAAACGCATGATGCAGCGCAGCCTAGCCGAGCGGTTCAGGATGCGGGGACGCGGTCCAGTATGCGGGACCGGTAGGACAAATAGGGCAAAAAGTGCGGCAGGCCACAGGGGTGCCGCACGGCCGACCCACAGGGGGCGCAACGCCCTACCACAGCGTCACGCTCCGTCGCGCCCCCTGTCCCGGTATTTCACCAATCATGGTTGCGAGTAGTGACTTTGACGTCACTCAGTGCGATGGTCGATGACATGACGACGAGGAACGGGGCCCTCGAGCCCGTCTTCTGCACCATCGTGCCGCCGCACGTCCTCGACCAGCTCTCCCGCGCCGGGGACCCCGATGTGTCGGCCCCCGCCCGCCGCTCCCTGGAACACGACGCCTACCAGCGCACCCGGCGCCGGCTGACCACGGTGATCGGCGCGCGTGCCGCCGCTGCGCCCGAGGGTGCCGCCGCCGACCAGCCGCACCGCACCATCTACGACACCCACCACTCCCAGGACCTGCCCGGTGACAAGGTCCGCGAGGAGGGCTCGAAGGCGGGCTCGGACGCCTCCGTCAACCGCGCCTACGCCGGTCTCGGCGCCACCTTCGACCTGTATCTGAAGGTCTACGGCCGCCACTCCATCGACGGCAGCGGACTCCCGCTGGACGCCACCGTGCACTTCGGGGAGGGCTATGACAACGCCTTCTGGAACGGCGAGCAGATGGTGTTCGGCGACGGCGACGGAAAGGTCTTCCTCGACTTCACCATCCCGGTCGACGTCATCGGCCACGAGCTGACCCACGGCGTCACCCAGCACACCGCCAACCTGGAGTACTTCGGCCAGTCCGGCGCGCTGAACGAGTCGGTCTCCGATGTCTTCGGCTCGCTGATCAAGCAGTACGCGCTGGGCCAGACCGCCGCCGACGCCGACTGGCTGATCGGCGCGGGACTCCTCGCCCCGGGCGTGCACGGCACCGCGCTGCGCTCGATGAAGGCCCCGGGCACGGCGTACGACGACCCGAACCTCGGCAAGGACCCGCAGCCCGCGACCATGGAGCACTATGTGCGCACCGGCCGCGACAACGGCGGGGTGCACATCAACTCCGGCATCCCCAACCACGCCTTCTACCTCGCCGCCAAGGCCCTCGGCGGGCACGCCTGGGAGAAGGCGGGACAGGTCTGGTACGACGCGCTGACCGGCGGCGATCTCAAGTCGGACGCGCAGTTCGCCGACTTCGCCACGCTCACCGTGAAGGCGGCCCGCCAGCGGTTCGGCGCCGATGAGCTGGAGGCCGTGCAGAAGGCGTGGGAACAGGTCGGGGTGCATACGCGGTAGGACGCGTCCGGGAGTCCGCCCGCGAGGCCGCCCGCGCTGCGACACTGGACCCATGCGGATTCAGGTGAGGCGCACGGGCGGTTTCGCGGGCATCGAGCGCCGGGCCGAGGTGGACACCTCGACCCGGCCCGACGCCGAGGAGTGGCAGGCACTGGCCGGACGCGCCCTCGCGTCCGGCCTGGCCACCCCACCGGCCGGTGTGCCGGACGGCTTCAGCTACGAGATCTCGGTGGACGACCGCACGGTGTACGCGGCCGACCCCCGACTGACCGAGGACCAGCGGGAGTTGGTCTCCCGGGTGCTCAAGGAGGGCGCCTAGCGGCATCCCCCCGCCTCAGCAGTAGCCCTTCTGGAGGAAGCCGCGCTGGTTCGGGTTGCCGAGGTCCAGCGGGATGTCGACATGGCTCGGCAGCTCCCCGAAGGACGCGTTCGGCAGCACGAACTCCCGGCCGGTGTACCGCTGCCGTACGGTCTGGTCGTCGGCGGACTTGCACACGAAGGGGTTGGCGTACGTGTTGTAGCCGAGGCCCACACCGGTGTTGAGGAACCCCGCGTCCTGGCACTGGTACAGCACCCCGCGCAGGGCGGCGGCGTCGCGCGGTCCGGTGTAGCCGGACTGGAAGTTGGCGAAGCAGGCCAGCGAGGACGCGCCGTCGTACGGGGAGGGCCCGGCGGCGGCCAGCGCGTCGAGGAAGTCGCGGGAGCATCCGATCGCCGCCGAGGGCGCCGCCCCCTTGAGCAGTCGGCTGCGCTTGCACCCGGTCACGTCCTGGAAGGCGCCGACGACGTCCTCGCCCTTGCCGAGGCGCGAGTAGGCGAGCACGAGGTCGCGCTGGGCGGCGAGCGGGTAGGCGTCCGTGTGGCCGAACTTCTCGTCCAGCAGCCGAAACCAGGTCTCGAACGCCGGGACCTGGGCGCGGGTCCCGGACGGCACGGTGTAGACGGCGAGATCGGTCGGGGTGTCCCAGCTGTCGAGCCCCGGGTAGCCGACGAAGGACAGGACGCCGATGCCGGTCTTCGGGGGCTGGTCGCCGTACCGGCTGCGCAGCTGGAGGTACCGCTCCAGATTGGTGTTCGAGCCCGCCCACGCGTACCAGAAGCCGCTCGGGTAGAGGGTGGTGTCGCCCCGGGTGTGGGTGGTGCCGAACAGGGACGGGGACACGCAGCGCACCTGGCGGGCGTCCCAGGCGGCCTTGTACTCGGCCGGAGTGGAGATGCAGCCGGTGGACGCCGTGTCGCGGCGGGTGTCGGCGAGCGCGCCGGGCACGCCGCCCAGCAGGACGAACAGACACGCCGCGAGCACGGTGAGCAGCCGGGTGCGCGGCCTGGTGATCAGCTGATGGACTGTCATACGGTTCAGTCTCGGAACTTTTGGGCGCCGAATGCCAGTCGATTGGGCCATGCGGCCCACACCCGGTGACCGCTGGAGCCGCCGTGCGCACGGGCGTTGGTCCGCGCACGGGCGTTGACTTCGTTACCGGCGGTACGGATGATCCGGCCATGGCGACTGACGCAGGCAATCCGATCCCTCGGTTCCCGGCTGGCTTCCTGTGGGGCGTGTCGACCTCCGCCCATCAGATCGAGGGGGCGGTCAAGGAGCGCGGGCCCTCGGTGTGGGACGTGTTCACCGCCGAGCCGGGCCGGGTGAAGGACGGCTCGACGGCGGCGGTGGCCTGCGACCACTACCACCGCTACCCCGAGGACGTGGCGCTGCTGGCCGGTCTCGGCGTGGACGCCTACCGCTTCTCCGTCTCCTGGCCCCGCGTCACCTCCCCGGGCGGCCTGGACTTCTACGACCGGCTGGTGGACGAGCTGTGCGCGGCGGGGGTACGGCCGGTCCCCACCCTCTTCCACTGGGATCTGCCCGCCTCCCTCGACTGGCTGGAGCGGGACACGGCGTCCCGGTTCGCCGACCATGCGGCGGTGGTCGCCGAACGCCTGAACGACCGGGTCGCCAAGTGGATCACCCTCAACGAGCCCGCCGAGCACACCCTGCTCGGCCATGCCCTCGGCGTCCACGCCCCCGGCCGGCGGCTGCTGTTCGACGCCCTGCCGGTGGCCCATCACCAGCTTCTCGCCCACGGTCTCGCGGTACGGGCGCTGCGCGCGGCCGGTGCGGCCGACATCGGCATCGCCAACTCCCACGGCCCGACATGGCCGGCCTCGGCCGACCCGGCGGACACCGAGGCGGCGGACTTCTACGACACCCTGCTCAACCGCCTGTTCGCGGACCCGATCCTGCTGGGCGAATACCCGCAGGGGCTGGGCGAGTTGATGCCCTCACCCGACATCTCGGCGGACCTGAAGGTGATCGCGAAACCCGTCGACTGGTACGGCGTCAACTACTACGCGCCGACGCTGGTGGGCGCTCCGCTCGGCACGGAGACGGAGTTCGGCGGTGTGCCGATACCCGCCGAACTTCCCTTCTCCGTACGGGAGATATCGGGCAGGCCCCGGACCGACTTCGGCTGGCCGGTGGTCCCGGAGGGGCTGACCGAGCTGCTGTGCGGGTTCCGGGAGCGGTACGGCGACCGGCTCCCGCCGATCGTCATCACCGAGAACGGCTGCTCGTACGAGGGCCTGGACGACCAGGACCGCATCGCCTACCTGGACGCCCATCTGCGCGCCCTGCACGACGCGTTGACGGCCGGGGTGGATGTGCGCGGCTACTTCGTGTGGTCCCTCATGGACAACTTCGAGTGGGCCGAGGGCTACGCACGGCGCTTCGGTCTGGTGCACGTGGACTACGAGACGCTGGAGCGGGTGCCGAAGGCGTCGTACCACTGGTTCCGGGATGTGCTGCGGGCCCAGAGATGACCACCGGCCACCCGTCGGCCGCGCTCGCCGAGCCGGCCGTACCGGTGGGGCGGGGCTGGACGGCGGCCCTCTCGCTGGCCAACGGGGCGATCTGGGTGGGCTGGTTCGGGCCGCTCCAGATCCTGCTGGCCTCCCAGGCGAAGGACCTCGCGCCCGGCACCGGGATGTCCAAGGAGACCCTGCTGGCCTGGGTGACCGGCATCGGCGCGGTGGTGTCCCTGCTCGCGAACCCGTTCTTCGGCGCGCTGTCCGACCGTACGACCGCTCGGGCGGGCCGCCGGACGCCATGGATCGTGGCCGGGGCGGCGGGCGGGGCGCTGTCCCTGCTGCTGCTCGCGGGCGCGGGCGGGCCGTGGTCGATGGTGCTCGGCTGGTGCCTCGTCCAGTTCACCCTGAACGCGGCCTTCGCGGCGGTGACGGCGGCGGTCCCGGACCGGGTGCCGAGGCGTCAACGGGGCGTGGTGGGCGGCTGGTTGGGCGCGGCGCAGATCCTGGGCGTGGTCGGGGGCACGGGGCTGGCGACGGCGGCGGGCGGAATCGGCGCGGGGTACGCGGCCTGCGCGGTGTGCACGGCGGCGGGCGTCCTCCCGTACCTCCTCCTCTTCCGCGACCTCCCCCTCCCTCCCCCGGACCGGCCTCCGTGGTCCTGGCGGGGCTTCCTCGCGGGCTTCTGGCTGAGCCCGCGCCGGTATCCCGACCTGGGCTGGGCCTGGCTGACCCGTTTCCTGATCAACCTCAGCAACTCGCTGGTGCTGCTGTACCTGCTGTACTACCTCCGCGACCGCGTCCACTACCCCGACCCCGGCCGGGGCGTCCTGATCCTGACCGCGGTGAACGGTGTGACGCTGCTGGCGACGGTGGTGATCGGCGGCGCCTGGTCCGACCGCACGGGCCGCCGCAAGCCGTTCGTGGTCTGGTCGGGCGTGCTGATGGCGGTGGCGACGGCGGCGCTGGCCGGCTGGGAGACCTGGCCGGGCGCGGTGACGGCGGCCGCCGTCCTGGGCATCGGCTTCGGCGTCTTCACGTCCGTCGACTTCGCCCTGATGACCGATGTCCTCCCGCACGCCGCGGGCCGCGGCAAGGACCTGGGCCTCATCAACGTGGCCAACGCCCTCCCCCAGGCGGCGGCCCCGGCCCTGGCGGCCCCGCTGGTGGCGTATCTGGGCGGGTACCGGGTGCTGTATCTGGTGTCGGCGGCGATCGGGCTGGCGGGGGCGGTGCTGGTGGGGCGGATCAGGGGGGTGGAGTAGCGCAACGGGCGGCGGGGCCGGGTATGACGGCACCCCCCAGCCGACGGATGCGGTGGGGGGTGGAAGGAGATCGTCAGAAGCCGAGCTTGCGGAGCTGCTTCGGGTCGCGCTGCCAGTCCTTGGCGACCTTGACATGGAGGTCGAGGAAGACGGGCGTGCCCAGCAGGGCCTCGATCTGCTTGCGGGACTTGATGCCGACTTCCTTCAGGCGCTTGCCCTTGGGGCCGATGATGATCCCCTTCTGGCTCGGGCGCTCGATGTAGACGTTCGCGTGGATGTCGAGCAGCGGCCGCTCCGCGGGCCGGTCCTCGCGCGGCAGCATCTCCTCGACGACCACCGCGATGGAGTGCGGCAGCTCGTCGCGCACGCCCTCCAGCGCCGCCTCGCGGATCAGCTCGGCGACCATCACCTGCTCGGGCTCGTCCGTGAGGTCGCCCTCGGGGTAGAGCGCGGGCCCCTCGGGCAGCAGCGGCACCAGCAGGTCGGCCAGCAGCTCCACCTGCTGGTCGCCGACCGCCGACACCGGCACGATCTCCGCCCACTCGAAGCCCAGCTCCGTGGCGAGCTGATCGATGGCGATCAGCTGCTCGGCGAGGGTCTTGGAGTCCACGAGGTCGGTCTTGGTGACGACGGCGACCTTGGGCGTCTTCTTGATCCCGGCCAGTTCCTTCGCGATGAACCGGTCACCGGGGCCGAGCTTCTGGTCGGCCGGCAGGCAGAACCCGATCACGTCGACCTCGGCCCATGTGGTGCGCACGACGTCGTTCAGCCGCTCGCCCAGCAGGGTGCGCGGCTTGTGCAGCCCGGGGGTGTCGACCAGGATCAGCTGGGCGTCCGGGCGGTGCACGATGCCCCGCACCGTGTGCCGCGTGGTCTGCGGCCGGTTCGAGGTGATCGCCACCTTCTGCCCGACCAGAGCGTTCGTGAGGGTGGACTTGCCCGCGTTGGGGCGGCCCACGAAGCAGGCGAAGCCGGCGCGGTGGACGGTTTCCGCCGGCTGCTCGGATGACTGGGTGCGAACGCTCATGCCGTTCATTGTCCCTGATCCCGGAGCCCCCGCCGCACCGCGAACCTCCGGTGACGCAGTGTCTCCACGCGGTCACGCAAAGGCACCCGCATCCGCCACCCGAGCACCACCGCCACCACCACGAACACCAGCACCACCAGGGGCAGCCACGGCACCGCGGAGAACGACGCCTCCGCCGAGGCCGACGCCCCCTGCGCCCGCGCGCTGACCGTGATCGCCGCCCGGTCGAGCACCGGTGTGCCGCGCCAGGTCTCGGTGAGCCGTACCGACTGGCCGGGCAGCAGCTCGGCGGGCACCCGGGCCGCCCGGCGCTTCAGCAAGCTGCGGCCGAACAGTCCGCGCGCCGTCAGCTCCGCGCTCGGCCGCAGCGTGACATTGCCCGTGTTCCGCAGGGTGTACGACACGGTCGCCGTGCCCGTGCCGAAGAACAGCGGCTGGTGGCGGCCGACGCTCAGCCGGGACACCGCCAGCGCGGGCAGCGTCGGACCGCTCACCCGCAGATACACCCGCGCGCCGACGGCCCGCTGGATCCCCAGCGCCAGCTTCCCGCCGCCCGGCGCGATCCGCTCGTCCAGCGCGACGATCGCCCCGGGATGGTCACCGGGCTCCGCGCCCGTCGGCACCCGCAGCGTGAACGGCACGGTCACGGTCCGATGCCCCGGCACCGTGATCCGGGACCTGGCGAGCCGCGCCCACGCCCCCACTCCGCGCATCGTCTCGTCCGCCGTGCGCACGGCGAAGCCGCCGTCCCGGGGGGTGTTGTAGGCGTCGGCCGCGTACAGCCGGAAGGTGAGCGGCTCGCCGGTCCTGTTCTGGACGGCGACCTTGTCGGTGATGGTCTGGCCGGGCTCGGCGGAGAGGTAGAAGTAGGGCCGGGCCGCGATCTGCGCGGCGACCGGGTACACGGACCAGCTGCCGTTGTCGGCGGCCCGCGCGGGCACCACCGGCACCAGGGCCAGCAGCAGGGACACCACGACGACGCAGGCCTTGCGCACGGCCGCGGGCCCCGGGACACGGGCGGGTGCGGGCGCCCGTACCCTCATGACAGCGTCAGCGTGAGCACGCCGGAGTACCCGCCCGGAGGCGTGAACGCCGGTACGTCCAGGGAGAGTCCGGCGTCGACGGTGAACTCGCCGCCGGTCAGCGTCCCGTCCGGCGTCCCCGCGAGGGTGGCCCCCGAGGAGCCCACCGTGCCCGCCGAACCCGCCGTACAGGTACTGGGACTGCCCGCCTTGCTCGCACACGACGGCGTCCAACTCAGCCGGTCCGCGCCGATCTTGCCGCCGGGACCGGTGAAGTCGGTGACCCTGCCGGTCAGCGACCAGCCCGCCGGACCGCCGCGGAAGTCCTTGACCGTCACCGTCCGGAGCGCGCCGGTCGAGGCGCCGCCCTGGCCGAAGTCGACCCCCGACAGCGCGACCGAGTCCCCGGCCTGGGTCATGGCGAGCGTGCCCGCCGTGACGCTCGTGGTGAGCTTCTGACTGCCGGGCGGCACCGGCGCGTTGACGACGTAGGCCGCGGGGCCCGCGCCGGTGCCGGCGTTCCAGGAGGCACCCTCGTACGCGACGATCCCGGTGGTCGAGGTGTCGTTCACGACGAGGGAACCGCTGAAGGAGCCCTGCCCGTCCGCGGACACGCTCGCGGTGTCGCCGGTCTGGGCGGTCCCGGAGCGTCCGGCGAGGGTGACGGCGGCGCCCGGGGTGAAGCCCGTACCGCTGACCTTGACGCTCGCGCCCGGGTCACCGGTGGCCGAACCCAGCGTGATCGCCCGGGTGTTGGCCGGGGTCCCCGCCGTCGCCGTGATGGTCTCGGACGCCGGTGCGGGCGGGTTCGTGACCGTGCAGGGGGTGTCCAGTTCCATGATGTAGCTGGTGTGGATGTTGTAGTCGCCCGGCGCGAGGGTGATCTTCCCGGGCTCGGTGACGGTGAACGTGCCCGTCATGGAGAAGGACGGGAAGGCCGCCTTCCCCGGTACCGGGGGGTTCTTCTTCGGTCCGGCGACCGTGATGTCACCGCTCTGCGCGCCGCCCAGCGTGACCTTGCCGGTCGGGGTCATGATGTCGGCCGGCAGCGCCAGATCGGTGGGGTTGCTCGCGGCGGCCCCGACCACGGTGTAGGTGACGGTGACGGTGTCGCCGACCTTCGGGCTGGTGTTGTCCGCCGACACGGTGGCGGTCGTGGTGCCGTCGATCGGCGGCAGGCCCGCGATGGCGGGCGGGATGCAGTGCGTGGCGAAGTCCACGTCGGTACCGGCGGCACCGGCCGGGCAGGCCAGCGCGCCGCCCGCGCTGACCGCGAGCGCGGTCGCGCCGAGCAGTGACGCCCAGCGCCACCGTCCGGATCTTCGGGTGGTGAGACCCATGGGCCCCCTCCTGAGGGTGGTGGGCGCGGCCGAACGGGCGCCCCGACAGGGGGCATTGGCGGGGCGGGGAGATGAGAAGTCAAGGGAGATGCCGCAGAATCCTGACAGCTCGTCAGATCCTGCGGCATCCAAGGGAGAACCGGAACGGGCCGGTCGGCCGGGGCGGGCTCAGAACACGAACGGACCCGGCGACTGCGGACCGCTCGCGGTACACGTCACGGTGACGCCGAAGATCACCATCTTCAGCGAACCGCCGTACGCGTCCAGGCTGTACCCGGAGGCGACGGTCCCGGAGAGCGGGCCGACGCTGACCGGGTCGCCCGGGTTCATGACCGGGTTCTTCGTGCCGCTGAACGCGACGCTGCCGCCGCCCGCCTTGGCCATGGTGAGCGTGGAGGTGATCGAGTTCGCGGCCACCGTGACCGGGGCGCTGATCGCGGTGGAGGTGAGGCTCAGGGTGGCCGAGGTGCCGCTCTGGGTGGCGGTGAGCGTGGCCGTGCCACCGCCGAAGATGCCGCAGCTCGCGGTGATGGTCGCCGTCTGGGGAGTGACGGCGGCCGCGGAGGGTGCGAGGGCGAGGCCGGTGACCGCGAGGGCCCCGGCCGCCAGGGCCGCACCTGTTGCCGTGCGCTTGGCTCTCATGGAGATCCGCTTTCCTTCCTGCTGGGCACGCCGGACGTGCCGTGTGGGGTGATCGGAAGGTGCGCCGACGAACGGCAGGCCGGTCGGGCGGGTGCGGACGCGCCGGACGGCGGTGCGGATCTGACGGGTCGTCGGGACGTACGCGTTCATTGACGCGCGCGCCCCGCGACCCAGCAAGGTTGAATTCCAGCCGACCTTTCGGTCGGTATTCTTCGGTCGGTACTCTTCGGGCGGCCCCGGCCTTCTTCCGCCGGTCAGCCCGCGGCGCGGCCCGCGGCGACGGTCGTACGGACCGTGCCGTCCACCCCCGCGAGCAGCACCGGGGTGTCCGCGCCCCCGAGGTCGGCCACCGCGGCCAGGTCCTCGGCCGGTACCGACTCCGCCTCGCCGACCACCGCCGCCGCCTCCAGCGACGCGGCACCGGACGCCACCGCCATGGCGACGGCGGTGCGCAGCGCGCTGAGCTTCAGCGAGGGCAGCTCCACGGTGCCCGCGACATAGGTGCGCCCGGTGTCGTCCCGTACGGCCGCCCCCTCGGGCACCGCGTTGCGGGCCCGCGCGGAGCGGGCCAGGGTCACGATCTTGCGGTCCTCGGGGTCAAGCGCGCTGCTCTCGGTCATGCCCCGAGCATACGAAGGCGCCGAAGGCCCCCCGGCGCTCACCCCGCCACGGGGTACATCGCGCCCCGCCGGCCCTCCGGGGAGGCCAGCCACTCCAGCTTCTCGGCGGTGTTCGCCTCGTCCAGCGGAGTGTGCAGCACGATCATCAGATCGGGGCGGGCGGGGATCTTCAGGACCGTCGACTCCACGACCAGCAGCCCGGCCAGCGGATGCGCCAGCTCCTTGCGCACCTGCCCCTGGTCCTCGATGTCCCGCTCGGCCCACAGCGCCGTGAACTCCTCGCTGGCGGCGCTCACCTCGGCGAGCACCTCCCGGAACCCCTCGTCGTCGGGGCGCGCCGCGCACGCCGCCCGGAACTGCGCCACCACGGTGCGCGCGTTGCGCTCCCAGCTGTGGCTGCGCTCGCGGTACAGCGGGTCGGTGAAGAAGTCGATCAGGCAGTTCTGGGTGATGCCGGGGCGCATGCCCAGCACGATCGCGGCCGCGTCGTTGTACTGCACGCAGTTGTAGTAGAGGTCCATGATGTGCGCCGGGTACGGCATCCAGGTGTCGATGAGCCGCCGCAGCCCGTCGCACATGTCCTTCCTGCCGGGCACCACCTGGGGCGTCGGCGGGTTCAGCCCGGCCAGCAGATACAGGTGCCGGCGCTCGGCGTCGCTGAGCCGCAGCACCCGGGCGACCGCGTCCAGCACCTGCGGGGAGACCGAGATGTCCCGCCCCTGCTCCAGCCACTGGTACCAGGAGGCGCCCACCCCGGCGAGCACGGCGACCTCCTCGCGGCGCAGTCCGGGCGTACGGCGCCTGCCGCCGCCCGCGGGCAGCCCGGCCTCCTCGGGACTGACCCGGGCGCGCCGGCTCATCAGGAACTCCCGCAGTTCGTCACGCCGATGACTGCGCCTCGCCTCAGCAGCAGGCACGTGCCGCCCCTCCCCCGTCGGTCCTGTCCAGTGGTCCGTGCGGTGACCTCTCTGGTGGTGCCACCACCACCATAAGTTCCGACTCCCCACCGGTATTCCGTACGCCCGAAGCTCTTTCCATGGCGATCGACACCACCACCCAGACCTCCCCCGCAGCGGACACCGCGGCGCCCGGCACCCCCCGGTTGTCGACGCGTGACAAGCTCGTCCTGTTCGTCCTGTGCGCGGCCCAGTTCATGGTCGCGCTGGACTTCTCCGTACTGAACGTGGCGCTGCCCGACCTCGGCCGCGACCTCGGCATGAGCACGTCCGCGCTCCAGTGGGCCGTCACCGCGTTCGCGCTGCCCTCCGGCGGCTTCCTGCTGCTGTTCGGCCGCGTCGGCGACCTGTTCGGGCGCCGCAGACTCTTCCTCGCCGGTCTCGCCCTGTTCGGCGCGGCCTCGCTGCTGTCCACCCTGGCCTGGGACCCGGCCTCCTTCCTCACCGGGCGCGCCCTGCAGGGGCTCGGCGCGGCGGCGATCGTACCGACCGGCATGTCCCTGCTGACCACCACCTTCCCGGAGGGCCCGGCCCGCGACCGCGCCCTCGGCATCTCCGGCACCCTGCTGTCGCTGGGCTTCACCATCGGCATGGTCGCGGGCGGCACCCTCACCGACAGCTTCGGCTGGCGCTCCACGATGGCCCTGCTGACCCTGTTCGCGCTGATCGTGCTGCCGCTGGCACCGGGCCTGCTGCCGGAGTCCCTCCCCCATAGCCCTAAAGGCATGGGAGGTGCCCCCATCCCGGACCGCCCGCGCCTGGACGTGCCCGGCGCCGTCACCGTCACCGCCGGACTGCTGTCGCTGATCTACGCCCTGTCCACCGCCGCCGACCACGGCTTCGGCCGCGCCGACGTCCTCGCGGCCCTCGCCGCCGGGCTCCTGCTGCTGACCGCGTTCGTGCTGGTGGAGTCCCGCTCGGCGGCGCCCCTGGTGTCCCTGCAGATGCTGCGCCGGCGCACGGTGGCCTGGGGCAACATCGGCGGCCTTGTCACCTTCTCGATGATGTCCACGATCGTGTTCGTGCTGACCCTGTACCTCCAGGAGATCCTGGGTCTGTCCGCCTTCGAGACCGGGCTGGTCTTCGGCTTCCAGGGCCTGCTGTCCGTGGTCGCCGGCACCCTCGCCCCGAAGGTCATCGGCCGCCTCGGCGCCCGCCGCACCCTGGTCGGCTCGCTGACCGGCCAGGGCGCGCTGACCGCGACGCTGCTCCTGCTGAACACCCACGGCTGGTCGGTGTGGCTCGCCGCGGCCGCGGTGGCGCTGGCCAGCATGTGCCACCTGGGCGCGATCATCTCGTACGGCGTGACGGTCACCTCCGGTGTCCCGGACGCGGAACAGGGCCTGGCCACCGGCCTGGTGACGTCCACCCAGCAGGTCGGCATCACGGTCGGCATCCCGCTGCTCGGCGTGCTGGCCACCACCTCCGGCGACCTGCTGAGCGGTGTGCACACGGTGATCGCCCTGGACACGGCGATCGTGCTCGGCGCCGCGCTGCTGACCGGCCTCGGCCTGCGCCGCTCCCGGGTCTGAACCCGGGCCCGGGACCTCAGTCCAGGGTCTGGACGATCTCGCTTCGCGCGGCCGTGTGCACCACACGGCCGCGCGCGCCGTTGACCAGCGGGAGGTACGGCGCCACATGGCCGCACTCGACGTCGGCGAGGATCGGCACGCCCAGCGGCCCGAGGGCGTCGAGGACGGCCGCGTCCTGGGTGAGGGTGGGCGCGTCGGGGGCGTGGGTGCGGCCGACGAGGACGGCGGCGGCCCGGTCGAAGAACCCGGCCAGGCGCATGCCGTGCAGATGGCGGGCGATGATCAGCGCGTTGTCCTCGCAGGCCTCGACGTAGACGAGCAGCGGTTCCTCGCCCGCGAAGCGCGTGGTGTCGAGGTAGCGGCTCCCGGCGAGCGGGGCGACGGTCTCGACGCAGCCGCCGATCAGCCGCCCCTCGACGTCCACGTCCCCCTCGCCGTCCAGCCGCCGCCAGCCGCCCGCGCCGTCCAGGGTGAACTCGCCGATCCCCGGGTCACGGGTCCAGTCGTCCCAGCCGCCGGTGCGGTGCCGGCCGGGCGGGGTCTGGGCGAACGGCTCGCCCTGGGGCGCGGCCACGATGTCCAGCCAGGACACCAGCCCCTCGGGCACCCGGTACGGGGTGTCCATGAGGTTGTTGCCGTGCACGGTGGCCACCCCGGTCAGCAGGGTCAGCGGGGCGAGCACGGTCGACACGTCCGAGTAGCCGACCAGCCAGGTGGGTTCGGCCCGGCCGATCGCCTCGAAGTCCAGGTGGGGCATCAGGTCGATGGCCATCTCGCCGCCCCACGGGGGGATGACGGCCCGGACGGCGGGGTCGGTCAGCATCTCCGTCAGCTCGGCGGCGCGTTCGGCGGCCGGGGCGCTGATGTGGGTGGTGCCGTCCATGCACCGGCCGACGACCACCTCGTAGCCGCGCCGCTCGATCTCCTTGACCGCGACATCGAGGCGCGCTCCGAGGGGTTCGGCCACGCCCGCGGAGGGCGAGGTCACACCGACACGGTCACCGGGGCGCAGGGGGCGCGGGTAGCGAATGGTCATACGGGATGCTCTCGAAGTCCCCGGGCCCCGGGCAACGTGATTACGGGCGCAACGCGATCACGGGCGGTCCAGCCGCAGCCGCTCCGCCCTCGGCAGCCCCGCGACGACCAGGTCGTAGGAGTCCTCGATCAGCTCGCGCAGCAGCGGGTCCGGCAGGCCGCCGTCGACGGTGACCGTGTTCCAGTGCCGCTTGTTCATGTGCCAGCCGGGGACGATCAGGCCCTCGTGGTCGGCGCGCAGCCGCACCGCGTCCTCCGGGTCGCACTTGAGGTTGACCGTCAGGGGCCGCGCGTCCAGGCTCGTCAGGGCGAACAGCTTGCCCAGCACCTTGAAGACCGAGGTCTCCGGGTTGAACGGGAAGTCCTCCACGGCCGCGTTGAAGGACAGGCAGAAGGCGCGCAGCTCCTCGGGTCTCACTCGGCCTTCGTCTCCTCGGCGGGCTCCACCAGCACGGTGACGATCTTGTTCCGGCGGCCGGCGGAGGACTCCGCGGTGAGCTTCAGCCGCCGCTCGTCGGGGAGTTCGACCTCGGCGGACGCGCCCGCGATGGGCACCCGGCCGAGCGCCTTGGCGAGCAGTCCGCCGACGGTCTCCACGTCCTCGTCGTCGTACTCCTCCAGGCCGTACAGCTCGCCGAGGTCGGTGATGTCCAGGCGGGCGGTGACCCGGAAGCGGCCCTCACCGAGATCCACCACCGGCGGCAGCTCCCGGTCGTACTCGTCGGTGATCTCGCCGACGATCTCCTCCAGGATGTCCTCGATGGTGACGATGCCCGCGGTGCCGCCGTACTCGTCGATGACGACGGCCACGTGGTTGCGCTCCTTCTGCATCTCCCGCAGCAGGTCGCCCGCGTTCTTGGTGTCGGGCACGAAGACCGCCGGGCGCATGGCCGTGGAGACCAGGTCGCTCTCCGCGTCCCGGCTGATGTGCGTCTTGCGGACCAGGTCCTTCAGATACACGATCCCGACGATGTCGTCCTCGCTCTCCCCGGTGACCGGTATCCGGGAGAACCCGGAGCGCAGGGCGAGGGTGAGGGCCTGCCGGATGGTCTTGAAGCGCTCGATGGTGACCAGGTCGGTGCGCGGCACCATGACCTCGCGCACCAGGGTGTCGCCCAGCTCGAAGACGGAGTGCACCATACGGCGCTCCTCGTCCTCGATCAGCGACTCCTTCTCGGCCAGGTCGACCAGCGCGCGCAGCTCCGCCTCGGAGGCGAACGGGCCGCGCCTGAAGCCCTTGCCGGGGGTGAGCGCGTTGCCGATGAGGATCAGCAGCGAGGGGATCGGGCCCATCACCCGGGCCAGCGGCACCAGGACGTAGGCGGCCACGGTCGCGGTGTTCAGCGGGTGCTGGCGGCCGATGGTGCGCGGGGAGACCCCGACGGCGACGTACGACACCAGGACCATCACACCGATGGCGACCAGCAGGGCCTGCCAGGTGGCCGAAAAGGCCTCCAGGCAGGCGTAGGTGACCAGGGCCGCGGCCGCCATCTCGCAGGCGACGCGGACCAGCAGGGCCACATTGAGATAGCGGGTGGGGTCGGCGGCGATCTGCGCCAGCTTCTCGCCGCCGCGCCGCCCGGACTTCACGGCCTCCTCGGCCCGGAAGCTGGAGACCCGGGCAAGGCCCGCCTCCGCGCAGGCGGCGAGCCAGGCGACGACGACCAGCGCGATCGCGCCGATCACGATCTGCGGGGACATCCGGCCGGCTTACGAGACGGTCGGCGCCGGAGACGGGCCGGTCAGGCCCTGCTCGGCCCGCCAGCCGTCCACGATGGCGGCCTGCAGCCCGAACATCTCGGCCTTCTCGTCCGGCTCCTCGTGGTCGTAGCCGAGCAGATGCAGCACGCCGTGGACGGTGAGCAGCTGGAGCTCCTCGTCCATGGAGTGCTGCGTCGGGGCCTCGGCCCCCTGCTTGGTCGCGACCTCCGGGCACAGCACGATGTCACCGAGCAGCCCCTGCGGGGGCTCCTCGTCGTCCTTGCCCGGCGGACGCAGCTCGTCCATCGGGAAGGACATGACATCGGTGGGCCCGGGCAGGTCCATCCACTGGATGTGCAGCTGCTCCATGGCGTCTTCGTCCACGACGATCACCGAGAGCTCGGAGAGCGGGTGGATGCGCATGCGCGCGAGCGCGTAGCGGGCGATGTCGAGGATCGCCTGCTCGTCGACCTCGGTGCCGGATTCGTTGTTGACGTCGATCGACATGCTCGTGCCGGTCTACTTCCCCTTGGTGCCCTTGGCGCCGGTCCTGCCACGGCCCGCGTGGGAGCCGTTCTCCGTGCCGTTCTTGCTGTCGTACTTCTCGTACGCGTCGACAATACGGCCCACCAGCTTGTGCCGTACGACATCGTGGGACGTCAGCCGGGAGAAGTGCACGTCCTCGACGCCCTCCAGGATCTCCTGGACCTGGCGCAGACCCGACTTCGTGCCGTTCGGCAGGTCGACCTGCGTCACATCGCCCGTGATCACGATCTTCGAGTCGAAGCCGAGGCGGGTGAGGAACATCTTCATCTGCTCGGGGCTGGTGTTCTGGGCCTCGTCCAGGATGATGAACGCGTCATTGAGCGTACGCCCGCGCATATACGCCAGCGGTGCCACCTCGATGGTCCCGGCGGCCATCAGCTTGGGGATGGAGTCCGGGTCGAGCATGTCGTGCAGCGCGTCGTACAGCGGGCGCAGATAGGGGTCGATCTTCTCGTAGAGCGTGCCGGGCAGGAAGCCCAGCCGCTCGCCGGCCTCGACCGCGGGGCGGGTCAGGATGATCCGGTTGACCTGCTTGGACTGGAGGGCCTGGACGGCCTTGGCCATGGCCAGGTAGGTCTTGCCGGTACCGGCGGGGCCGATGCCGAAGACGACCGTGTGCTTGTCGATGGCGTCGACATAGCGCTTCTGGTTGAGGGTCTTGGGGCGGATGGTGCGGCCGCGCGAGGACAGGATGTTCTGCGTCAGCACCTCGGCCGGGGTCTCCGAGCCTTCGCTCGTACCGTTGTCGCTCGCCTTGAGCATGGCGATCGAGCGCTCCACTGCGTCCTCCGTCATCGGCTGCCCGGTGCGGAGCACCAGCATCATCTCGTCGAACACGCGTGAGATCAGGGCGACGTCGGCGCTCTCGCCGACCGCGCTGATCTCATTGCCCCGGACATGGATGTCGGCCGCCGGGAAGGCCTTCTCGATCACGCGCAAGAGGGAGTCGCCGGAACCCAGAACGGTCACCATGGGGTGCTGGGCGGGGACGGTGAGCTGCGCTCTCGCCTGCTCCTGCGTGGGGGTGTGAGCTGTGGGTGTCTGTGTCATGGGCCGGCGCGAAGCCTTGTGCTTCCTCCTCATCGCGACCGCGCAACCAAGGGCGGCCTCGTCGCTGTCCAGAGTACGCCGGACGGCTCAGAAGCCTGTAGGACTTTTCCTCCGGCCGGGGGACGCGCCGCCGCCCGTCAGCTGGGGCCCCGGAAGCCGATCGTGGGCACGGCCCGGCGCAGCGGCCAGGGGCGGTCCAGCTCCTCCGGGACCAGCTGGTCGAGGAAGGCGTACCGCTGGAGCGCCATGGGGTCCTGGGCGGGCAGGGACTGGACCCGCCGCCACCACGCGCCGATCTCCGACCAGCCCGGCGCCGACAGGGAGCCGCCGAACTCCTGCACGGACAGCGCGGCCGTCAGACCCGCGAAGGCCAGCCGGTCGGCCAGCGGCCAGCCCGCCAGGGAGCCGGTCACGAAGCCGGCGACGAAGACGTCCCCCGCGCCCGTCGGGTCCAGCGCCCGCACCGCGATCGCCGGGACCTCCGCGGCCTCGCCGGTACGGCGGTCCACCGCGTACGCGCCCTCCGAGCCCAGCGTCACCACCGCCACCGGCACGTACTCGGTGAGCGCGTGCGCGGCGAGCCGGGGGCAGTCGGCGCCCGTGTACCGCTTCGCCTCCTCCGCGTTGGGCAGGAACGCCTCGCAGTGTTCGAGGTCGGACAGCCCCGCGAGGTCCCAGGCGCCGGTCTCGTCCCAGCCGACGTCGGCGAAGATCCGGGTCCCGCCGCGCGCGGCTTGGGCGATCCAGGGGGCGCGGCGGCCCGGCGTGAGGGAGGCGACGGCGGCCCGGGCGCGGGGCGGGCAGTCGGGGGCCGGCTCCTCCGGCGGCGGCTCGTGCCCGTGCGAGACCATGGTGCGCTCGCCCTCGTACGCCATGGACACGGTCACCGGCGAGTGCCAGCCGGGCACCGTCCGCGACGGGGTGAGGTCGATGCCCTCGCCCTGTTCGAGGGCGTCCCAGCAGTACTCCCCGTAGTGGTCGTCCCCGAACGCGGCCGCGAGCGAGGTGCGCAGCCCGAGCCGGGCCAGCGCGCTGGCCATGTTGGCGACCCCGCCGGGGCTGGAGCCCATGCCGCGGGCCCAGGACTCCGTGCCGCGCACGGGCGCCGAGTCCAGGCCGGTGAAGATGATGTCGAGGAAGACGGTGCCCGTGAGATAGACGTCCCAGGGCGGATCCCCGGGGGCGCGCCGCGCGGCGAGCGGATCGACCTGGGCCTGGCGGTGCCCCGCCCGGGTGAGGTGCTCGGGTTCCTCTCCGATGAGGGTGTGCGACGAGGTCACGGTGCGCTCCCTGGTGTGCTGGGTCTGGCCAGTGTGCACCACCGGGGGCGCCGCGCAGGGGCAGACCGCCTCGCCCGCGCACACCTGGACAAGTCCGCGCGCACAGCGAAGAGCCCCGCCCCGCACACGGCGGGACGGGGCTCTGCGTGGAGCGCCGGGCAGGCCTTGCACCTGCATTTCCCCGCAGGAAGCGGGGCGTCTTTCCTTGGACCACCAACGCACTGTCCGGCTACCGGAGTTCCGGCGGCCTCGACATGATCAATCATAGCCCATGCCGAGGCCGGCGCCGAACACGCGGGGAACGCGTGTGCGTCTAGAACACGTAGGCGTCCACCTCGGCGAGGTACCGGGCGCGGCGCTCCTCGTCGTCCTCCAGGAAGGAGGCGAGGAAGGAGTTGCGGGCCAGTTCGCGCAGCCGGTCCTCGGTCAGGCCGAGGCTCTCGCGCACCGCCCGGAAGTTGTCGTCGGCGTAGCCGCCGAAGTAGGCGGGGTCGTCGGAGTTGACCGTGCACAGCAGCCCCGCCTCCAGCATGGCGGGCAGCGGGTGGTCGGCCAGGGTGTCCACCGTGCGCAGCCGGACGTTGGACAGCGGGCACAGGGTGAGCGGGATCCGCTCGCGCACCAGCCGCTCCACCAGCTCGGGGTCCTCCATGCAGCGCAGCCCGTGGTCGACGCGCTCGATGCCGAGCAGGTCAAGGGACTGGGTGATGTACTCCGGCGGCCCCTCCTCACCGGCGTGCGCCACCCGGCGCAGCCCGAGCCCGGCGGCGGTCTCGTACACCTGGCGGAACTTCGCCGGCGGGTGCCCGACCTCGGCGGAGTCCAGGCCGATGCCGGTGATCCGGTCGAGGTACGGCCGCGCGGCCTCCAGGGTCTCCAGCGCGGAGTCGGCGGACTCGTCGCGCAGGAAGCACAGGATGAGCTTGGTGGAGACCCCGTGGTTCTCCTCGCCGCGCCCGAGCGCCCGCCACAGCCCCTCCACCACGGTGCGCATGTCCAGACCGCGGGCCAGGTGGGCCTGCGGGTCGAAGAAGATCTCCGCGTGCCGGACGCCCTGCGCCGCGGCGCGGGTCAGATAGGCGTTGGCCAGGTCCTCGAAGTCCCGCTCGGTACGCAGCACGGTCATCAGCTCGTAGTACAGGTTCAGAAAGGACTGGAGGTCCGCGAACCGATACGCCTCGCGCAGCTCTTCCGTGTCGGCGTAGCGCAGCTTCACGCCGTTGCGGGCGGCCAGGTCGAAGGCCAGCTCCGGCTCCAGGGTGCCTTCGATGTGGAGGTGCAGTTCTGCTTTGGGGAGGGGCATCAAAGCATCGTACGGCGCATTTACCGTCGTTTTGGAACCGGCACTCGCTGAAGGTCGTACGCCACGGTCAGCTCACCCTCGAAGCCGGCGGCCCGCGCCTGCCGCTCGAACTCGTCGGGCTCCGGATACCGCTGACTGAAGTGGGTGAGCACGAGATGCCGCACGCCCGCCCCGCGGGCCACCGCCCCGGCCTGCCCGGCCGTCAAGTGCCCGTGTTCCACGGCGAGTTCCTCGTCCTCGTCCAGGAAGGTGGACTCGATGACCAGCAGATCGCAGCCCTCGGCGAGCGTGTACACGCCCTCGCAGAGCCGGGTGTCCATGACGAACGCGAACCGCTGTCCGCGCCGTACCTCGCTGACCTCCTCCAGCGTCACGCCCCCGAGCCTCCCCGCGCGCTGGAGCACCCCCACGTCCGGGCCCTTGACGCCGTGCGCGGCGAGCCGCTCGGGCAGCATCCGGCGGCCGTCGGGCTCGGTCAGCCGGTATCCGTACGACTCCACCGGGTGCGAGAGCCTGCGGGCGTCCAGGGTGTACGACGGCGTCACCGCGAGAATGCCGTCGGCGGGCACCGGGACCTCGGTGACGCCGACGGTCTCCCGGTACGCGGTGGCGTACCGCAGCCGGTCGAAGAAGCGCTGCCCGGAGGCCGGGTAGTGCGCGGTGATCTCGTGCGGCACCCGGTCCAGGTTGATGCGCTGGATGACCCCGGCGAGGCCGAGGCTGTGGTCGCCGTGGAAGTGGGTGACGCAGAGGCGGTTCAGATCGTGCGCGGCGACCCCGGCGCGCAGCATCTGCCGCTGGGTGCCCTCGCCGGGGTCGAAGAGGATGCCCTCGCCGTCCCAGCGCAGCAGATAGCCGTTGTGATTGCGGTGCCGGGTCGGGACCTGGCTCGCGGTGCCGAGGACGACGAGTTCACGGACGGACACGGCGGTCTATCCGGGCGGCCACTGGAGACCGCGGCCGCCGAGCACATGCCCGTGGGCGTGCCAGACGGTCTGTCCGGCGCCGGTCCCGGTGTTGAAGACGACGCGGTAGCTGTCCAGCTTCTCCTCGTCGGCCACGGCCTGGGTCTCGCGCAGCACGTCCGCGGCGACCTCGGGGGCACCGGCGGCGAGCGCGGCGGCGTCCCGGTAGTGGACCTTGGGGATCACCAGGATGTGCGTGGGCGCCTGGGGGTTGATGTCCCGGAAGGCGACGGTGGTCTCCGTCTCCCGGACGACGGTGGCCGGGATGTGGCCCGCGACGATTTTGCAGAACAGGCAGTCGTCCTGCGGTTCTCCAGCCATTTCGCGTGCGCTCGCTTTCGCCGGGATCGGGTCGAGGGGATCATCGTAGTCGGTGGGGGCGCGGGTGGGTCGTGGTCGTTCGCGCCCCCGGGAAACCCGGCCGCCTATCATCGATGGATGATCTTCATCGTCGTCAAGTTCCCCGTGAAGCCCGAGCACACCGAAGAGTGGCCGCAGCACGTCGAGGCCTTCACCCGGGCCACCCGCGCCGAACCCGGCAATCTGTGGTTCGAGTGGTCCCGGAGCCTGGAGGACCCCGACACCTACGTCCTCGTCGAGGCCTTCCAGGACGACGCCGGCGCGGCGCACGTCGACTCCGACCACTTCCGCGCCGGTCTCGAAGCGATGCGCCCCCTGCTGCGCCGCACCCCCGACATCGTCAGCACCACCATCGAGGGAGCGGACGGCTGGAGCGCGATGGGCGAGCTCAGCATCGGCTGACGCGGGCCCTAGAGGGGCGGTAGCGCCGGAGGCGTCCTGGCGGGTGCCGCCTCCAGCGCTTCCAGGGCCAGCCTGACCGCCTCGTCCAGCTGCGGGTCCGCGCCCCGCGCCCAGTCCTGAGGGCGTTGTACGACCTCCACGTCCGGGTCGACGCCGTGGTTCTCCATGGCCCAGCCGGGGCCCTCCAGCCACATGGCGTACTTGGGCTGGGTGACGAGGGTGCCGTCGACCAGGCGGTAGCGGCTGTCGATGCCGATGACGCCGCCCCAGGTGCGGGTGCCGACGACCGGGCCGATGCCGAGGGCCTTGATGGCGGCGTTGACGATGTCGCCGTCGGAGCCGGAGAACTCGTTGGCGACGGCGACGACGGGGCCGCGCGGGGCGTACCGGGGGTAGCTGAAGGCGCGGCTGCCGCGGGGCACGTCCCAGCCGACGATGCGGCGGGCCAGCATCTCCACGACCAGCTGCGAGGTGTGCCCGCCGCGGTTCTCCCGGACGTCCACGATCAGGCCCTCGCGGGCGACCTCGACGCGCAGGTCCCGGTGGATCTGGGCCCAGCCGGGTGCCTGCATGTCGGGGACGTGCAGATAGCCGAGGCGACCGCCGGAGCCTTCGTGGACGTGGGCGCGGCGGTCCGCGACCCAGGCGTGGTAGCGCAGGGGTTCCTCGTCGGCGAGCGGGACGACCACGACATGCCGGGGGTCGCCGCCGGCCGCGGGCGAGACGGTGAGTTCGACGGGCCGCCCGGCCGTGCCGGTGAGCAGCGGGCCGGGTCCGGTCACCGGGTCGACGGGGTGACCCCCGACGGCGAGGATCGCGTCTGCGGGGCGGACGGCGACACCGGGTGCGGCGAGCGGGCTGCGGGCCCCCGGGTCGGAGGTCTCCGAGGGCAGGATGCGGTCGATACGCCAACTGCCGTCCTCGTGCCGGGAGATGTCGGCGCCGAGCAGGCCCTGGCGGGGGCCGTGGCCGTGGCCGCCGCGGGGGATGACGTAGGCGTGCGAGGTGCCGAGTTCGCCGTGCACCTCCCACAGCAGGTCCACGAGGTCGTCATGGGTGGCGAGGCGGTCAAGGAGGGGGCGGTAGCGGTCGAGGACGCCGTCCCAGTCGACGCCGCCGAGGTCGGGGCGCCAGAAGTTGTCGCGCATGAGGCGGCCGGTCTCGTCGTACATCTGCCGCCACTCGGCGGCGGGGTCGACGGTCTGCCGGATGCGGCCGAGGTCGACGGTGATGTTGGAGTCGCTGTCCTCGTCGCTGGAGGCGCGGCGGTCGCTGGGTACGACCTTGAGCTTGCCGTCGGTCCACAGCAGGACCCGCTTGCCGTCGCCGCTGACCTCGAAGTGGTCGGCGTCCGCGGCGAGATGCTCCAGGCGCCGCTGGGCGAGGTCGTAGCGCTCCAGCTCGGTGCCGGGGTCGGCCTCGTCGGGGGTGGCGCGGGTGGTGCCGAGGACGCCCTGCAGCGGGTGGCGCAGCCAGAGCACGCCGTCCTTGGCGGCGCGCAGATTGCCGTAGCGGGCGGACTCGACCGGGAAGGGCACGATGCGGTCGGCGAGCCCGTCGAGGTCGATCCGGGTGGAGGGGACGCCCTCGCTGTCGGGGGTCTCCTCCTTGTCGGAGGTCTCGAACGGGCGGCCGTGGCGCTGCGGTCCGAACGGCGAGGGGGTGGTCGCGGCGAGGGTGATCAGGTAGGGGCGGGTGCCGCCCACGAAGGCCAGGTCGAAGACGTGTTCGTCGTAGACCGGGTCGAAGGAGCGGTTGGAGAGGAAGGCGAGGTGCTTGCCGTCGAGGGTGAAGGCGGGCGCGTGGTCCTGGAAGCGCAGCGGGGTGGCCTCGCTGACGGTCAGGTCGGTGGTGTGGGCGAGGCGCAGCTGGCTCAGCGGGCGGGGGCCGGGGTGGGTCCAGGCGAGCCAGGCGGAGTCGGGCGAGAAGGTGAGGTCGCGGACGTCGCCGTCCTCGCCGCGGTCGACCTCGCGGACCTCGCCGGTCTCCCGTTCGACCAGCAGGAGCCGCCCGTCGTGGGCGGCGACGGCGGCGCGGCTGCCGTCGGGGGCCATGGCGAGTTCCAGGACCCGGCCGAGGCGTCCGGCGGCGAGCCGGCGCGGGGTGGCGCCGAGGGCGGGGCCGGTGGCGGGGGCGAACTCCAGGGCGTCCTCGCCCTCGGCGTCGGTGACCCAGACGACCCATTCCTCGCCGTCGGCGCGGAAGGTGCGGGGCAGCCGGGTGCGGACGCCGGGTGCGGCGGCGAGGGCGCGCACCGGTCCGGAGCGGTGGGTGACCCAGTGGACGGCGCCGCGCAGGCCGACGGCGCTGCCGCGGGCGGTGTGGTCGGGGGCGGCCGAGCCGAACCAGTGGGAGGTGCTCGCCTGGAAGGGCTGAAGGTCGACGCGGGGGCCGCCGAGGCGGATGTCCAGGGGGCGCGGGGCGCCGCCGTCGAGGTCGTCGAGGAGCCAGAGCCGACCGGCGCTGGTGTAGACGACGCGGGTGCCGTCGGTGGCCGCGTGGCGGGCGTAGAAACCGTCGACCGGGGTGTGTCGGCGCAGGTCGGAGGCGTCGGCGCGGGAGGAGTAGAGGGCGCCGGTGCCCTCGTGGTCGGAGAGGAAGGCGATACGGTCGCCGACCCAGAGGGGGTACTCGATGTTGCCGTCGAGTTCCTGGTGCAGCCGGGCGAACTCCCCGTCTCCGTCGCGGTCGATCCACAGTTTGCCCGCGGTGCCGCCGCGGTAGCGCTTCCACCAGGCGGCCTCGCGGCCCATCGGGGCGGACAGCAGCACGGGGTGCGGGCCGTGGGCGACATCGCCGACCGGGCCGTACGGCAGGGTGGTGGCGGGGCCGCCGTCGAGCGGGACGGCGCGGGCCCAGGTGCGGCGCGGGCTGGGCTGGCCGGTGGTGCTCAGCGCGAGGACCTGGCCCTCGGGGGTCCAGCCGCGCACCTGGGTCCGCCAACTGCCCCAGTGGGTGAGGCGCTTGGCCGCTCCCCCGGCGACGGGGGCGGTGTGCACCTCGGGGGCGCCGTCGCGGGTGGAGGTCCAGGCGAGGGTGGTGCCGTCGGGCGAGATACGGGGGTGGTCCACCGGGATGTTGTCGGCACTGGCCCGCCAGGCGCGGCCCCCTTCGAGGGGGGCGAGCCACACGTCGTCCTCGGCGACGAATGTCACCAAGTCGCCGTGCAGGTGCGGGAATCGGAGGTAGCCGGAGGTTCCTGTCGAAGCGCCCTGAGTCACCCCGTCACTTTACGCAACGGCCGCCGCCCGCGAGTCCCTTTTCGATCACTTGCCCGCCACGGGCAGGCAGTTGGGGTCGCTCTGGCACCAGAGGGTCCGGGTGACGGTGACCGTGACGGCGGGCTGGGCGCCGACGGGCGGATAGCCGGGCGGGCGGTACGTCGGCCCCGGCGCGGCCGAGCAGTCGCCGAGCCCGCTGACGTGGAACACCTGCCTGCCGCCGACCCTGGCCCGCAGATCGCCCCGCACACAGGCGCCGTCCACGGCCCGGGTCACCTCTCCGTTGACGGTGATCCGCCCCCGGCCCCTGGTCTCGCCCCGGCAGTCCACGGAGACGACCGCGCTCCGCCCCGGCGCGACCGTCGCCCCGGCGCTCCCGCCCGGGTCGCCGACGCAGTTGAGCCAGCTGACGTCCACGTCCGCCTGCTCCAGCCGCGCGCTCGCCATCGTCCCGGTGGTGTAGGCGACCCCGGCCGATCCGAGCACGTCCGACTGGCACCCCACGACACCGGCGCCGGCCGCGACGACGATCCCGGCGACGGCGATCGTCCGCGGCCGAATCCACAGGAATGCCCCCATGCACGGCAGAGTGCCAGCACCGGCGGGACGGACGGAAGCCCGTGCCCGGGCACTCACCCGTTCGGCGGGCCGGTTCCTTCGGAACGGCGTACCCGGAGGGGGGGTGACGGAGGGGGCTGACGGAGGGGGGTTGACGGAGGGGGGTGACGGCCCCTCAGCCTTGCAGCAGCAGCCACTCCTGGAGTTCCACCAGGTTGTCCTCGGGGTCCTTGAGGTGGGCGACGCGCATGCGGTCGGTCAGGGGGGTGGGGGGCTGGAGGAGGGTGGCGCCGCGGGCGGTGATGTCGGCGCAGTAGGCGTCGAGGTCGTCGACGCGCAGCACGACCAGGGAGCGGTGGCCGTCGGCGGGGTCGGCGAGCTCGGGGAGGAGTTCGGCCATCATGGCGCGGTCCTGGAGGGCGATCCCGGCGGAGCCCGTGTGGGGGCTGAACTTCTCGTAGGGGCCCTCGGTCGCGCCGGACTGCGGCTTCAGGCCGAGGACGTCGGCGTAGAAGTGGTAGCAGGCGGCGAAGTCGGTGACCAGGAGCCGTACTTGGGCGAGTTCCATGTGTCCCCCAGGGGAGTTCAGGACCAGCGGCCGGTGCGTCCCAGGAGGAGGGCCGCGGCCGCCGTACCGGCGGTGGATGTGCGCAACACGCTCGGACCGAGGACATACGCCCGCGCGCCCGCCTCCTCGAAGAGCGCCAACTCGTCCCGGGAGACGCCCCCTTCGGGTCCGACGACCAGCACGATCTCGCCCTCGGCGGGGAGTTCGGCGGTGGCCAGCGCCGCACTGGTGTGCTCGAAGTCGGAGTGCAGCACCCCCGCGAAGTCGGCCCCGGCCAGAAGTGCCGCGACCTGCTTGGTGCTCGCCGCCTCCGCGACCTGCGGGAACCGCACCCGACGGGACTGCTTCCCGGCCTCGCGCGCGGTCGCCCGCCATTTGCCGAGCGCCTTCAGGCCCCGCTCGCCCCGCCACTGCGTGATGCAGCGCGCGGCCTGCCACGGCACGATCGCGTCGACCCCGACCTCGGTCATCGTCTCGACCGCCAACTCCCCCCGGTCGCCCTTGGGAAGCGCCTGTACGACCGTGATCCGGGGCCGCGGCGCGGGCTCCTCGGACACCTGTGGCATCCGTACGACCAGCCGGTCCTTGCCCTCGCTGCCGAGCACCTCGCACACCGCGTAACGCCCCGCGCCGTCGGTGAGCACGACCTCCTCGCCGGCCTCCAGACGCTTGACCGACACCGCGTGCCGGCCCTCGGGTCCGTCCAGGACATAGCGGTCGCCGTCCGCGGTGAGGTCCGCCACGACGAACACGGGCGCGGTCATCGGGCACCCCCCTCGGCGAACGCCGCGCGGGCCTCGGCGAGTTCGGCCGCCAGCACCTCGACCAGGCGCCCGGCGGGCAGGTCCCTGGCCAGCCGGTGGCCCTGACCCGCCCACAGCGCCATGCCCTGCGCGTCCCCGGCCTTCGCGGCGGCCTTGCGCAGCGGCGAGGTGAGGTGGTTGATCTCCGGGTACGCGGCGGGCGCATACGGTCCGTGTTCGCGCAGGAAGCGGTTGACCAGCCCGCGGGCCGGCCGGCCGGTGAACGCGCGGGTCAGCTCGGTGCGGACGAACAGGGGGTTGGTCAGCGCCTCCTTGTGCACGGCGGGCGCGCCGGACTCGGGGGTGGCGAGGAAGGCGGTGCCCAGCTGGGCCGCGCGCGCCCCCGCCGCGAGGACCGCCGCGATCTGGGCGCCGCGCATGATCCCGCCCGCGGCGACGACGGGAATGTGCACCGCCTCACGGATCTGTGCGATCAGGGACAGCAGGCCGAGGCCGGTGCCGTCGTTCTCCGGGACGTCCCGGTGCGTGCCCTGGTGGCCGCCCGCCTCCACGCCCTGGGCGATCACCGCGTCCGCCCCGGCCCGCTCCACCGCGACGGCCTCCTCGGCGGTGGTGGCGGTGACCAGCGTGAACGTCCCGGCCCGCCGCAGCCGCTGAAGCGCCTCCCGGCTCGGCACCCCGAAGTGGAAGGAGACCACCGGCACCGGATCGTCCAGGAGCACCGCGAGCTTGGCGTCGAAGCCGTCGTCGCGGCCGCTGTCCGGATCGCCCAGCTCGGTCTCGTACCAGGCGGCCTCGCCCGCGAGCTGATGGGCGTAGACCTCGACCGCGCCGCTCTCCGCATACTCGGGCTGCGGCATGAACACATTCACGCCGAAGGGCCGGTCGGTGAGGCTCCGCAGCCGCTTGATCTCCTGGTACACGCCGTCGGCCGTCTTGTACCCGGCGGCCAGGAACCCGAGCCCACCGGCCTCGGACACGGCGGCGGCGAGCTCCGGGCCGGAGACGCCGCCCGCCATGGGGGCCTGCACGATCGGGTGAGGGAGAAGATCGGTCAGTGCGGAGGACATGACCGCATGGTGTCACGTCCCCCGAACAAGTCCGAATCGGGTGTCACGATCGGCATATTCCCCTACGCGCCCGGTCAGAGGCGGTGACGGCCACCGGTCGAAGGCGTCGACGGCCTCCGGTCGGAGGCCGTCGCGACACCCGTCGCGGCCGGCGGTCAGCGCCCGTTGAACGCGTCCTTCAGCCGCGAGAACAGCCCCTGCTGGCCCGGCTGGAACTGCCCCTGCGGACGCTCCTCGCCGCGCAGCTTGGACAGCTCGCGCAGCAGCCGCTCCTGCTCGGCGTCGAGCTTCGTCGGCGTCTGCACCTCGACATGCACGATCAGATCGCCCCGGCCGCCGCCCCGCAGATGCGTGACACCGCGGCCGTGCAGCGGGATCGACTGCCCGGACTGCGTGCCGGGCCGGATGTCGATCTCCTCCAGGCCGTCCAGCGTCTCCAGCGGCACCTTGGTGCCGAGGGCCGCCGCGGTCATCGGGATGGTGACCGTGCAGTGCAGATCGTCGCCGCGGCGCTGGAACCGCGCGTGCGGCAGCTCGTGGATCTCGACGTACAGGTCACCGGCCGGACCGCCGCCGGGGCCGACCTCGCCCTCGCCTGCCAGCTGGATCCGGGTGCCGTTGTCGACACCGGCCGGGATCTTCACGGTCAGCGTGCGCCGCGAGCGGACCCGGCCGTCACCGGCGCACTCCGGGCAGGGCGTGGGGACCACGGTCCCGAAGCCCTGGCACTGGGGGCACGGCCGCGAGGTCATGACCTGGCCCAGGAAGGACCGGGTGACCTGCGAGACCTCACCGCGGCCGCGGCACATGTCACAGGTCTGCGCCGAGGTGCCCGGCGCCGCGCCCTCGCCGTTGCAGGTGTTGCAGACGATCGCGGTGTCCACCTGGATCTCCTTGGTCGTCCCGAAGGCCGCCTCGTCCAGTTCCACCTCGATCCGGATCATCGCGTCCTGGCCGCGCCGGGTGCGCGAGCGCGGCCCGCGCTGCGACGCCGTGCCGAAGAACGCGTCCATGATGTCGGAGAAGTTGCCGAAGCCACCGGCCCCGAAGCCGCCCGCGCCGGCGCCGCCGGACTGCGAGAGGGGGTCCCCGCCGAGGTCGTAGACCTGCTTCTTCTGCGGATCCGACAGCACCTCGTAAGCGGCGTTGATCTCCTTGAACCGCTCCTGGGTCTTCGGATCCGGGTTGACGTCCGGGTGCAGCTCGCGCGCGAGCCGACGGAACGCCTTCTTGATCTCATCCTGCGACGCGTCGCGGCGCACGCCGAGAACGGCGTAGTAGTCCGTGGCCACTTACGACTCCGCCAGGATCTGTCCGACGTACCGTGCCACTGCGCGTACCGCTCCCATCGTTCCCGGGTAGTCCATGCGGGTCGGTCCGACCACGCCGAGCTTGGCAACCGCCTCGCCGCCCGAACCGTAGCCCACCGACACCACGGAGGTGGAGTTGAGTCCCTCATGGGCGATCTCGTGCCCGATGCGCACGGTCATGCCCGGATCCTTCGCCTCGCCGAGGAGCTTGAGGAGCACGACCTGCTCCTCAAGGGCCTCCAGGACGGGCCGGATCGTGAGGGGAAAATCATGTCCGAAGCGGGTGAGATTGGCGGTGCCGCCGATCATCAACCGCTCCTCGTTCTCCTCGACCAGTGTCTCCAGAAGGGTGGAGAGCACTGTGGAGACCGTACCGCGATCCTCGTGTTCGAAGGCGTCCGGCAGGTCCTCGACCAGCTGCGGCACATCCGCGAACCGCCGTCCCGCGACCCGGCTGTTGAGCCGCGCGCGCAGATCCGCGAGGGATGCCTCACCGAACGGCGCCGGGCAGTCGACCATCCGCTGCTCGACCCGGCCGGTGTCCGTGATCAGCACGAGCATCACGCGCGCCGGGGCGAGCGCGAGCAGTTCCACGTGCCGCACGGTGGACCGGGTCAGGGACGGGTACTGCACGACGGCGACCTGCCGGGTCAGCTGCGCGAGCAGCCGCACCGTGCGCGCCACGACGTCGTCCAGGTCGACGGCGCCGTCCAGGAAGTTCTGGATCGCGCGGCGCTCGGGCGCGGTCATCGGCTTGACGCCCGCGAGCTTGTCGACGAACAGCCGGTAGCCCTTGTCGGTGGGGATGCGCCCGGCGCTGGTGTGCGGCTGCGCGATGTACCCCTCGTCCTCCAGGGCCGACATGTCATTGCGGACGGTCGCCGGGGACACGCCGAGGTTGTGCCGCTCGGTCAGGGCCTTGGAGCCGACCGGCTCCTCGGTGCCGACATAGTCCTGGACGATGGCGCGCAGCACCTGAAGTCTGCGTTCACTCAGCATCGGCGCGCACCTCCAGCACGTCGTCCCCTCACTCGCGCGGTCGTCCCTCGGATGTCCGTCTTGGCACTCTTCGCATGCGAGTGCCAGCGTTCCCCGGTCAGTGTACGGCCGTGGGGTACGCATCGGGCAAGGTCGGTGCCCGCGCGACCCCGGCCCCGGTTAGCGTCGCGGTATGACGGTGACTTGGGAAGAGCACGGATGGGAGCGGATCACCGCCGGGGTGGGGCGGTGCCGGCTGCCGGGCTGGGACTGCACGGCGGGGCTGGTCCTGGGCGCGGGCAGGGCGCTGATGGTGGACGCCGGGTCGAGCCTGGCGGAGGGGGCCCGGCTGCGGTCCTCGGCCGAGGCGCTCGCCGGTGGACGTGTGACCCATCTCGCGCTGACCCATGTCCATTTCGACCATGTCTTCGGGGCACCGGCCTTCGCGGGGGCCGCGGTGTACGCGGCGGTGGGGGCGGACGGGGTGTTCCGCCGCGGCCGGGACGAGCTGCGGCACGACGCCGTCCACCACGGGCTCCCGGCGGACGAGGCCGAGGAGGCGGCGCTGGCGCTGGTGCCGCCCCGGCAGCTGGTCTCCGGGGAGCGGACCCTGGACCTGGGCGGCGGCCGCCAGGCGCTGCTGGCCAACGTGGGCCCCGGGCACACCGCCCATGACCTGGTGATCCTGGTGCCGGGCGAGCCGGAGGTGGTGTTCTGCGGGGACCTGGTGGAGGAGTCCGGCGAGCCCCAGGCGGGCCCGGACGCCGTACCGTCGCGCTGGCCGGACGCGCTGGACCGGCTGCTGGCGCTGGGCGGCGAGGACGCGCTGTACGTGCCCGGTCACGGCGCGGTGGTCGACGCGGCCTTCGTACGACGCCAACGGGACGCGCTGGCCGCGCGGTTCGGCGTGTCGTAGGCACGCGCCCGCCGCTTCTCCTATCGTCATCCGAATGCGCCCACCCGTCTCCCACCACCGCCCTTCCAACGAGGGCCCTTCGGGCCCGCGCTCCCGCCAGTACTCCGCCGACCTGACCCCTCCCTGGAAGAAGCCCCGGCCGGTGCCCGAGGTACCCGCCGCCCCGGGTCTGGTCGTGGAGGAGCCCGGCACCGGGTTCTGCGGGGCGGTGATCCGCTGCGAGGCGGGCACGGTGACGCTGGAGGACCGCTTCGGCAAGCACCGGGTGTTCCCGCTGGAGCCGCGCGGCTTCCTGCTGGAGGGCCGGGCGGTGACCCTCGTACGGCCTTCCACAGAACCGGCGCGCCCCACCCGCACCGCCTCCGGTTCCGTCGCCGTCCCCGCTGCCCGCGCCCGTGTGGCCCGGGCCGGCCGCATCTATGTGGAGGGCCGGCACGACGCCGAGCTGGTCGAGAAGGTCTGGGGCGACGACCTGCGCGTCGAGGGTGTGGTCGTGGAGTACCTGGAGGGCGTGGACCACCTCCCCTCGATCGTCACCGACTTCGGCCCGGGCCCCGACGCCCGCCTCGGCGTCCTCGTGGACCACCTCGTGCCGGGCTCGAAGGAGTTCCATATCGCCCGGTCGGTGACCAGCGAGCACGCGCTGGTGGTGGGCCATCCGTACATCGACATCTGGGAAGCGGTGAAACCCGCGTCCCTGGACATCCCGGAGTGGCCCCGGGTGCCGCGCGGCCAGGACTGGAAGACGGGCGTGTGCCGCGCCCTGGGCTGGCCCTCGGACAACACCGGCGCGGTGTGGCAGGCGATCCTGAAGCGCGTGCACTCCTACAAGGACCTGGAACCGGAACTGCTGGGGCGGGTGGAGGAGCTGATCGACTTCGTCACGGGTAGCGGTGGGGCCTGACGTCGGGGAGGGTGCCGAACTCGCTGGTGTCCAGTTCGACTCCGAGGGCCTCCAGCCGGACCGGGTCCCCGAATTTGGTGACGTGCTGGCTCAGATAGTTGGCGTCGTCCCCCTGCCCTGCCGGGTCGGTCAGGAGGACGCACTGCGCCATGATCGGGTCGACAATGAGGTAGGTGGGGATCTTTCCCGCCGCGTAGATCGAGCGCTTGACCAAGTAGTCGTTGAGGACACTGGACTTGGAAACGATCTCCACCACTGCCGTGATCAGCTCGGAGGGCAGCAGACGCCCCGAGCCGGGCAATGCGTCCGGCGCCGCGACCACCAGATCCGGGACGGGGACGCTGTCCTCACCTGCGATGCTCACGTCCTGGGTCTGAATCGGATACCACCGTTCCAGCGGAATCTGCCGCTGGGTGTGCAGCGCGATCAGGTTGTGCACCAGATCAGGGCCGGCCATCATCACGACTACCCCCCGAAGAAGCTCAGCCTTGACGCCCTCGGGAGGCTCGAAATTGTCGAAGCACTTGGCCAGTCCACGCTCGTCCACAGCGGTCATCTCCGCGGCCTGCACATCCACCGCGTCCTTTCGGCGGCAGCCTACGAGCCAGACTAGGCACCGAACCGGCCTCCCGCACCGATTCACTCGCCGGAGTGATCAGTCCACCAGGTCCCGCACCACCGCGTCCGCCAGCAGGCGGCCCCGCAGGGTGAGGGTGGCGCGGCCCTCGGCGTACGGGCCGGGCTGGAGGAGGCCGTCGGACAGGGCGCGGCGGGAGGCGGCGAGGCCCTGGTCCTTGAGAAGGGCCAGCGGGACGCCCTCGCGCAGCCGCAGCTCCAGCAGGATCCGCTCGACGCGGCGGTCCTCGGCGGACAGCAGCTCGCGGCCCGCGCCCGGGGAGCGGCCGGCGGCCAGGGCGGAGGCGTACGCGCCGGGGTGCTTCACGTTCCACCAGCGCACGCCGCCCACATGGGAGTGCGCGCCGGGGCCCGCGCCCCACCAGTCCGCGCCGCGCCAGTACAGCTCGTTGTGCAGACAGCGGCCCGCCTCGGAGGTGGCCCAGTTGGAGACCTCGTACCAGTCGAAGCCCGCCGCGCAGAGGGTCTCCTCGGCGATCAGATAGCGGTCGGCGTGCACGTCGTCGTCGGTCATCGGGACCTCGCCCCGGCGGATCCGGCGGGCGAGCTGCGTGCCCTCCTCCACGATGAGGGCGTACGCGCTGACGTGGTCGGGTCCGGCGCCGATCGCCGCGTCGAGGGAGGCCCGCCAGTCGTCGTCGCTCTCGCCCGGGGTGCCGTAGATCAGGTCGAGGTTCACATGCGCGAAGCCCGCCGCACGGGCCTCCGCGACGCACGCCTCGGGGCGGCCGGGGGTGTGGGTGCGGTCGAGGATCTTCAGCACATGCCGCCGCGCGCTCTGCATCCCGAAGGAGATCCGGTTGAAACCGCCCTCGCGCAGGGTCGCGAGATAGGCCGGGTCGACCGACTCGGGGTTCGCCTCCGTGGTGATCTCGGCGTCCGGGGCGAGCCCGAACTCGTCGCGGATCGCCGCCAGCATCCGGACGAGATCGCCGGCGGCCAGCAGCGTGGGCGTACCGCCGCCGACGAACACCGTGCGCACCGGGCGCGGGTCGTCCCCGAGCACCTTGCGGGCCAGCCGGACCTCGTCGACCAGCGTCTCGGCGTAGTTGTCACGGGAGGCCAGCACCCCGCCGGTGCCGCGCAGCTCGGTCGCGGTGTACGTGTTGAAGTCGCAGTAGCCGCAGCGGGTCGCGCAGTACGGCACGTGCAGATAGAAACCGAGCGGACGCTCCCCCGCCCCGTCGAGCGCGTGCGCGGGCAGCGCGCCGTCGTCGGGTACGGGCTCACCGTCGGGGAGTGCGGAAGGCATAGGCCCATTGTCCAGCACCGCCGGGATTCCCCGGGCGCCGAGCGCGGGAGCCCCCTCACTCCGCCTGGAGCACCAGCAGGGCCAGATCGTCCTCCGGAGGTGCCTCGCCGAAGGTGTGGACCAGGTGGCGGATCCTTTCCGCGATCTCGTCGGCGGTGAGGCCGGCGCAGGAGGCGAGGGCGGTGGCGAGGCCGTCGGCGTCGTCGAACTGCTGGGGGCCCCGGCGGCGTTCGGTCACCCCGTCGGTGACGCACAGCAGGCTGTCGCCGGGCCCGAGGTCCAGCGTCTCGCTGGTGTAGGTCTCGTCCTCGACCACGCCGAGCAGCGTCTGCGGGCGGGCCGCGGTGCGCACCGTACCGTCGGGTCCGAGGACCAGCGGCAGGGGATGCCCGGCGGAGGCGAGGGTGCAGCGAACCCCGCCCTCGTGCGGGATCAGCTCGCCGTACAGCAGCGAGAGGAAGCGCGTCTGCGGGCCCTCCCCGCGGCCGTCGACGGCGACCAGGGCGCGCGCCGCGGCGTCGGCGGCCTCCGTGGCGTCGTCGAGGAGGAGCTGGTTGAGGCGGTCGAGGACATCGGCGACCCGGTAGCCCTCGCGGGCGAGCAGCCGCAGCCAGGGCCGGGCGAGGCCGATCACGACCGCCGCCTCCGGGCCCTTGCCCTGGACGTCGCCGATCGCGAAGCACCAGCGGCCGTCACCCGCCGGGAACAGGTCGTAGAAGTCGCCGCTGGGGCCGCTCTTGTCGCACGGTTCGTAGACCAGCGCGCTGCTCATCCCGGGGATCTCGGCGACCGCGCCGGGCAGCAGACCGCGCTGGAGGATGGCGCTGATGGTGGCCTGCCGGGCGTACTGCCGGGCCGCGCCGATGGCGAGGGCCACCCGGCGGCCCAGGTCCTCCACCAGGCCGGTGATCTCGTCGGGGAAGCGCGCGAGCCCGCACCGCCCGATGACCAGCGTGCCCAGCGGCCGCCCGCCCGCGACCAGCCGGTACGCCAGCGCCGTGCCGTCCGCGCCCTGGGCACCCAGCGCATCACCGGGCCAGGGGTACGGCGAGGGGCCGAAGCCGACCCCGTCCCCCGGCCGCGGCGGCTCCTTCTCCAGGGTGCGGCGCAGTTCCTCGATGCGGTTCTCGCTGGCGTGCCAGACCCGCGCCGGGCCGTCGTACGACCCGCCGCGCACCGACGCCTCGTCCTCCAGCCACACCGCGCACCAGTCGGCGAGCCGGGGCACGATCAGCTGGCCGGTGAGGGCCGTGACCAGGTTCTCGTCCAGCTGGCCCGCGAGCAGGTCGGACGCCTCGGCGAGGAAGGACAGCGCGCCCCGGCCGAGCCAGTCCCGGTCGCTGTCCGTGCGCTGCGACTGCGGGGCCAGCGCCTCGGCGACCTCCAGCGCGTCCCGCGCCCCGCCGCCGGGCGGCGGCTCGCTGCCGCCCGGGGGCAGCCTGGCCCACACCGACTTGGCGCCGGTGCGGTAGGTGACCCCCCAGGACTCGGCGAGCGCCCCGACCAGGCGCAGTCCGCGGCCGTACTCCAGGGTGTCGTACGACGGCTCGCCCGCGGTCGCGTCCCGCGGTGGCCGGGCCGGGTGCCGGTCCCCGACCTCGACCAGGAACGTGCCGCCGTCCTCCAGGCACCAGTCGAGGGATATCTCGGTGCCCGCGTGCACCACGGCGTTGGTGACCAGCTCGCTGACGACCGCCATGGCGTCGTCGACGAGCCGGGGCGCCACGGGTGCGTCGGCCAGCGCGGCCCGCACCAGGGCCCGCGCGGAGCCCGGCGCGAGCGGACTGCCGGGCAGCGCGGCGTGCCCGCGTGTCCGGCCCACCGTCTCCCGCTGCGTGGGTATGGCCGCCATGTCCATGCGGCCAGGGTGACAGACGGGGGTCGCGCATAAGCGTGAAGTCACTGAAGTGGCCACGCATGGCCGAGAAGCGTGCTAGGACGGCATCGGAAGGGGAACCTTTTCGAGCGCCGGTGGCCAGAAAAGCGCCCTTGATCCGGGCCCGCGCGGGAGCCCTACTTCTCCCGCGCCCCGGCGTACATCTCGTCGATCAGCCCCTTGTACGCCCGCTCCACCACCGGCCGCTTCAGCTTCAGGCTCGGCGTGATCTCGCCGTGCTCCACATCGAGATCCCGCGGCAGCAGCCGGAACTTCTTGATCGTCTGCCAGCGCTGGAGCCCGGCGTTGAGCTGCTGGACGTACCCGTCGACCATCTCCACGGTCTGCGGCGCCGCGACGATCTCGGCGTACGGCTTGCCGCCCAGGCCGTTCTCCTTGGCCCACTCCGCGAGCGCGATCTCGTCCAGGGAGATGAGCGCGGTGCAGTAGTTGCGGTCGGCGCCGTGCACCAGGATGTTGGAGACGTAGGGGCAGACCGCCTTGAACTGGCCCTCGACCTCGGCCGGCGCGACGTACTTGCCGCCGGAGGTCTTGATGAGGTCCTTCTTGCGGTCGGTGATCCGCAGGTACCCGTCGGGCGAGAGCTCGCCGATGTCGCCGGTGTGGAACCAGCCGTCGGACTCCAGCACCTCGGCGGTCTTGTCGGGCAGCTTGTGGTAGCCCTGCATGATACCGGGGCCGCGCAGCAGGATCTCGCCGTCGTCCGCGATGCGCACCTCCGTGCCGGGCAGCGGCTTGCCGACCGTGCCGGTGCGGTACGCCTCCCCGGGGTTCACGAAGGACGCCGCCGAGGACTCGGTCAGGCCGTAGCCCTCCAGGACATGGACACCGGCGCCGGCGAAGAAGTAGCCGATCTCGGGCGCGAGCGCGGCGGAGCCGGAGACACAGGCGCGCAGCCGGCCGCCGAACGCCTCGCGGATCTTGGCGTAGACGAGGGTGTCGGCGACCTTGTGCTTGGCGGCGAGACCGAAGGGCACCGTGCGGTTGCCGGTGTGCCGGAAGTTGTCCTGCTCGGCCTTGGCGTACTCGCGGGCGATCTCGGCCGCCCACTGGAAGATCTTGTACTTGGCCGCGCCGCCCTCCCGGGCCTTGGCCGCGACGCCGTTGTAGACCTTCTCGAAGATGCGCGGCACGGCGGCCATGTACGTCGGCCGCACCACCGGGAGGTTCTCGATGATCTTGTCGACGCGGCCGTCCACGGCGGTGACGTGCCCGATCTCGATCTGCCCGGAGGTGAGCACCTTGCCGAAGACGTGCGCGAGCGGCAGCCACAGGTACTGCACGTCCTCCGGACCGAGCAGCCCGGTCGCGGCGATGGCCCTGGCCATGTACGACCAGTTGTCGTGCGGCAGCCGTACGCCCTTGGGGCGGCCGGTGGTGCCGGAGGTGTAGATGAGGGTGGCGAGCTGGTCCTTGGTGATCGCGCCGACCCGCTCCTTGATCAGCTGCGGGTGCTGCTCCAGGTAGGCGGCGCCGCGCTTCTCCAGCTCGGCGAGGGTGATCACCCAGTCGTCGCCCTCGGGCACGCCCTCCGGGTCGATGACGACGACCTTGGCCAGTTCGGGCAGCTCGGCGCGCTTCTCGACCGCCTTGGCGACCTGGGCGGCGTTCTCGGCGATCAGCACCCGGCTCTCGGAGTCGGCGAGGATGAACGCGGACTCGTCGGCGTTGGTCTGCGGATAGATCGTGGTGGTGGCGCCGCCGGCGCACAGGATGCCGAGGTCGGCGAGGATCCACTCGACGCGGGTGGAGGAGGCGAGCGCCACGCGCTGCTCGGACTCGATGCCCAGCTCGGTGAGTCCGGCCGCGATCGCGTACACCCGGTCGGCCGACTGGGCCCAGCTCAGCGACTTCCAGTCGTCCGGGCCCTGCCCTGCGGCGGGAGGCACCGGGTAGCGGTAGGCCTCGGCGTCCGGTGTCGCCGCGACGCGCTCAAGGAAGAGGGCCGCGACGGACGGCGGACGGTTCTCGATCTGGGTCTGTGTGTCGCTCACGACATCCTCCGGGGCCCGCGACAGCGCGGTTGGTACTCGTGCGGCTGGGTTAACTCACGGTGGGGTTCGGGCTGTTGTTTAACTCGCGAGTAACTATCGAGCAGGCATCAGAGTAAGGCGCGACCGCCCGCTGCGTAAGGGGCTTCACCCTGTCTCTTTCCCCTCAGTGTCGACGCGGAGTGACCGCACCCACGCGCAGGGGCCCGCCGCGCTTTCGCACGACGGGCCCCCCGGTGTCCGTTTTGCGGACGCGACCGTTTGTTACCTTCGGTTACTTCTTGCCCTTGGCCGACCCCGCGCTGTCATCGCTGGACAGGACGGCGATGAAGGCCTCCTGCGGAACCTCCACCGAACCCACCATCTTCATCCGCTTCTTGCCTTCCTTCTGCTTCTCCAGCAGCTTGCGCTTACGGGAGATGTCGCCGCCGTAGCACTTGGCGAGGACGTCCTTGCGGATGGCGCGGATGGTCTCGCGGGCGATCACCCGGGAGCCGACGGCGGCCTGGACCGGCACCTCGAAGCTCTGCCGCGGGATCAGCTCCCTGAGCTTGGCGACGAGCCGCACGCCGTACGCGTACGCCTGGTCCTTGTGGGTGATCGCCGAGAAGGCGTCCACCTTGTCGCCGTGCAGCAGGATGTCGACCTTGACCAGGCTGCTGGACTGCTCGCCGGTGGGCTCGTAGTCGAGCGAGGCGTAGCCGCGGGTCTTGGACTTCAGCTGGTCGAAGAAGTCGAAGACGATCTCCGCGAGGGGCAGCGTGTAGCGGATCTCGACGCGGTCCTCGGAGAGGTAGTCCATGCCGAGCAGGGTGCCGCGCCGGGTCTGGCACAGCTCCATGATCGCGCCGATGAACTCGGTGGGCGCGAGGATCGTGGCCCGTACGACCGGCTCGTAGACCTCGTCGATCTTCCCCTCGGGGAACTCGCTCGGGTTGGTCACCGTGTGCTCGGCGCCGTCCTCCATGAGCACGCGGTAGACCACGTTGGGGGCGGTGGCGATCAGGTCGAGGCCGAACTCGCGCTCCAGGCGCTCGCGGATCACGTCCAGGTGGAGCAGGCCGAGGAAGCCGACGCGGAAGCCGAAGCCGAGGGCGGCGGAGGTCTCCGGCTCGTAGACCAGCGCGGCGTCGTTGAGCTGGAGCTTGTCCAGGGCCTCGCGCAGCTCGGGGTAGTCGGAGCCGTCCAGCGGATACAGGCCCGAGAACACCATCGGCTTCGGGTCCTTGTAGCCGCCGAGGGCCTCGGTGGCGCCCTTGCTCTGGCTGGTGACGGTGTCACCGACCTTGGACTGGCGGACGTCCTTCACACCGGTGATCAGATAGCCCACCTCGCCGACGCCCAGGCCGTCGGCCGGGAGCATCTCGGGCGAGCTGACGCCGATCTCCAGCAGCTCGTGGGTCGCGCCGGTCGACATCATCTTGATGCGCTCGCGCTTGTTGAGCTGGCCGTCGATGACACGGACGTACGTCACGACACCGCGGTAGGAGTCGTAGACCGAGTCGAAGATCATCGCGCGGGCGGGGGCGTCGGCGACACCGACCGGGGCCGGGATCTCCTCGACGACCTTGTCCAGCAGCGCCTCGACGCCGAGACCGGTCTTGGCGGAGACCTTGAGCACGCCCTGCGGCTCGCAGCCGATCAGGTTCGCCAGCTCCTCGGCGAACTTCTCCGGCTGGGCGGCCGGCAGATCGATCTTGTTGAGCACGGGGATGATCTTGAGGTCGTTCTCCATCGCCAGGTAGAGGTTGGCGAGGGTCTGCGCCTCGATGCCCTGGGCGGCGTCGACGAGGAGGACGGTCCCCTCACAGGCGGCCAGCGACCGCGAGACCTCATAGGTGAAGTCGACGTGCCCCGGGGTGTCGATCATGTTGAGGATGTGCGTCGTGCCCTGGTCGGGGCCCTCGGTCGGGGCCCAGGGCAGACGCACCGCCTGGGACTTGATCGTGATGCCGCGCTCGCGCTCGATGTCCATCCGGTCGAGGTACTGAGCACGCATCTGCCGCTGCTCGACCACGCCGGTCAGCTGGAGCATCCGGTCGGCGAGCGTGGACTTGCCGTGGTCGATGTGCGCGATGATGCAGAAATTGCGGATCAGCGCCGGGGCGGTACGGCTCGGCTCGGGCACGTGGTTAGGGGTCGCGGGCACGCAGGGTCCTGTCTCTTGAGGCGCCTTATGCCTCGGGTCGGATCGATACGTAGTCTCCATGGTCCCACGCGGAGGGACCGAAGGGCGTTTTGGGCCGCTCGCAGGGCCACTGGTACTGTAGATGGCTGTGCCTCATGCCCTCTCGGCCCGAGGCACGATCAGAGAAATTTTGGATCACCGGCACGGGACCCTGCGGCCCCGTGCCTGAACCTGAAAAGGCTCCTTCGTGGCGAACATCAAGTCCCAGATCAAGCGGATCAAGACCAACGAGAAGGCTCGGCTGCGCAACAAGGCCGTCAAGTCCTCCCTGAAGACCGCGATCCGCAAGGCCCGCGAGGCCGCTGCCGCGGGTGACACCGCCAAGGCGACCGAGCTGCAGCGCGCCGCCGCGCGTGCGCTCGACAAGGCCGTCTCCAAGGGCGTCATCCACAAGAACCAGGCCGCCAACAAGAAGTCGGCGCTTGCTTCCAAGGTCGCGTCCATCAAGGGCTGAACAACCCCTTTGATCTGACCGCCGGAAAGACCAAGAGCGGGCCCTCTCTCATCCGCTCCCGACCGGCAGCCCCGAAGCCTCACGCGGCCTGCGTTCGCCACGCGGGTGAGGCTTCAACATCGTGAACCGAGAACCCCGCCACCCGCCCTTCCCCAGGGCGGGGGGTGGGGTTCTCGGCATGCGGTGACTACCCGCGCCCCCGTGAGCGGGCCGCGCGGGCGATGGTCACGACCGCCTTCTCCAGGGCGTACTCGGGATCGTCGCCGCCGCCCTTCACCCCCGCGTCCGCCTCGGCGATCGCCCGCATCGCCACGGACACCCCGTCCGGCGTCCAGCCGCGCATCTGCTGCCGCACCCGGTCGATCTTCCACGGCGGCATCCCCAGCTCCCGCGCCAGATCACCCGGCCGCCCGCCCCTCGCGGACGACAGCTTCCCGATCGCCCGCACCCCCTGCGCCAGCGCGCTCGTGATCATCACCGGCGCCACCCCGGTCGACAGCGACCAGCGCAGCGCCTCCAGCGCCTCCGCCGTACGCCCCTCCACCGCCCGGTCCGCGACCGTGAAACTGGAGGCCTCGGCCCGCCCGGTGTAGTAGCGCCCGACGACAGCCTCGTCGATGGTCCCCTCGACATCCGCGGTCAACTGCGCCACCGCCGACGCCAGCTCCCGCAGATCGCTCCCGATCGCGTCGCACAGCGCCTGGCACGCCTCCGGCGTCGCGGAGCGTCCCGTCGTACGGAACTCGCCCCGCACGAACGCCAGCCGGTCCGCCGGCTTGGTCATCTTCGGGCAGGCCACCTCCCGCGCCCCCGCCTTGCGCGCGGCGTCCAGCAGGCCCTTGCCCTTGGCGCCGCCCGCGTGCAGCAGCACCAGCGTGATCTCCTTGGCGGGCGAGCCGAGGTACCCCTTCACGTCCTTGACGGTGTCGGCCGACAGATCCTGCGCGTTGCGTACGACGACGACCTTGCGCTCGGCGAACAGCGAGGGGCTGGTCAGCTCGGCGAGCGTGCCGGGCTGCAACTGGTCCGGGGTCAGGTCCCGCACATCCGTGTCGGCGTCGGCGGCGCGCGCGGCGGCCACCACCTCCCGCACGGCGCGGTCCAGCAGCAGGTCCTCCTGGCCCACGGCAAGCGTCACCGGGGCGAGAACATCGTCATTCGCAGTCTTCCTGGCCATCGCACCAAGCATCCCACGCCCCACCGACAACGCCCCGAGTCCGCCGCCGACACCAGCGCTCCCAGCGGCTCACGGCACCGGGGCTACGGCTTCCCGCGGCTCACGGCTCCTCGCGCCACCCGTCCCACTCCCCCGCGAACTCGTCCAGCTCCCGGGGGTCCAGCCGCCGTTCCTCGTCGGCCAGTACGACCAGCCACTGCGCGTCCTCGGCGTCGTCCTCACCGGCCAGCGCGTCCCGGAGCAGCCGGGGTTCCTCATCGAGGGCGAACCGCTCCCCGAGCGCCTCCACCGCCTCCTCCGCCGCGTCCCGGTCGGGCAGCACCAGCACATGTCTCACATCGCTCACGCCGCCATTGTCCGGCACGCCCATGGCGCCGGATCGCCAGGTCAGCCCGTGGACCCCTGGGGCACGAGCTGGACATCCAGGTCGACGCGGATGCTCGGCCCCACCGCCGCGATCCCCCGGGCCAGCATCGACTGCCAGCTCACCGTGAAGTCGTCCCGGTGCAGCTCGGTGGTGGCCCGGCAGGCGGCCCGCGTCTCGCCCCCGACGCCGTTGCCGAGCCCGAGGTACTCGGTGTCGAGCGTCACCGTCCGGGTCACCCCGTGCAGCGACAGCGCGCCGGTGACCGACCACCGGCTGCCGCCCCGGTGGGTGAGCCGGTCGCTGTAGAACTCCAGCGTCGGAAACCGCCGTACGTCCAGGAAGTCCCCCGACCGCAGATGGTCGTCGCGCATCCGCACCCCGGTGTCGATGGACGCCGCGTCGATCACCACATGCATCGCCGACCGCTCGATCCGCTCGGCGATCCGCACCGCGCCCGCGAAGGAGTTGAAGCGCCCGTGGATCCGGGCCAGGCCGATGTGCCGCGCGGTGAAGCCGATCGAGGAGTGTCCGGGGTCGAGCTGCCACTCGCCCGCCGCCGGGGGCTCCGGCGGCGGGGCGACCTGGAGGGTGACATCGCCCAGCGAGGCCAGGGTGTCCTCGGCGACCAGCGCGGTGGCCCGGTAGGGCGTGTATCCCTCGGCCGTCACCGAGAGCCGGTACTCCCCCGCCGGTACGGTCGCCAGGAACGAGCCGTACGGATCCGTCCCCCCGGTCACCACCTTGCGCCCCATGGTGTCGCTGGCCGTGAACTCGGCCCCGGTGACGGGCTGGTTGACCGGATCGACCACCCGGCAGCCGATCACCCCCGCACCGGCCGGTGTCCGAACCGCCCCCAGAGGGCTCGCCGGTCGTATCCCGTTCGTCCGGTTCCCCAGCCAGCGGCCGAACATCCACTGCACCCCTGTACGTCTCGACATCTTCTGCTGTCGAAGATCCATTCGATCACTGTTGCGGCTTTCGGGGCAACACGGGCCCACATCACAGGAATCCAGCGCATGCGCCACAACTGAGCGCATTTGATCGCCCAATGCCTGATTCGCATCACCTTCATCACGTCACGAACAAGCGACTTCCTCATGAAAACTTCACATGAACATCACATCTGGAGTTACGGTCCTACCTCCGACGCACCGTGGGGGACCCATGAGCAACCCGTACCAGCCGTACGCCGTGCCACCGCAGCCGCCGCAGCCGCCCACCCGGACCGCCCCCAAGTGGGCTCGGAAGCGCTATGTGTTGCCCGCCATCGGGCTCGCCTTCCTCCTCGGCATCGGGGCCGGCGCCGGCGGCCAGGGCGACGGGACCGACGCCAAGCCGACGGCCGCCAAGGTGCAGCCGACGGCCACGGTCACGGCGACCGCCACCGCCACGGAGACGGCGGCGCCCGAGCCCGCGCCGACGGTCACCGCGACGAAGACCGTCAAGGTGGAGGTGACCGTCACCGCACACGCACCGGCCGCGGGTTCGGGCGACAGCGGGGGCTCCTCGGGCGGCTCCTCCGGTGGCTCGTCGGGGGGTTCGTCCGGCGGTTCGTCGAGCGGCGGCGGCTCCGGCTCCGGCTCCTCGGGGGGCTCGACCGGCGCCGGCAGCGGTGCCACCGCCCTGTGCAACGACGGCACCTACTCCTACGCCGCCCACCACCAGGGCGCCTGCTCGCACCACGGCGGTGTGGCCGTCTTCTACCGCTAGCCGGACGGCCCGTCCCGCGTCACCCTCACCTCCCGGCCCGCGCCCCCGACCCCGCCCACCGCGAGCGCCCCGTCCCGGTCGGTCCGCAGCACCAGCGCGCCACCGGCCCGCAACGCGGCCACCGTCGACGGGGCCGGGTGCCCATAAGGATTCCCGGTGCCGCACGAGATGAGGGCCACCCGGGGCGCCACGAGCCGTATCAACTCCGGGTCCTGGTAGGCCGATCCATGGTGGGCGACCTTCAGCACATCCACCCCGGCCATCCCCGCCGCCTCCGGGGACCTCAGCAGCGCCTGCTGATCCGGGGGTTCGAGGTCCCCGAGCAGCAGCAACCGCAGTCCTCCCGTGCGGACCAGCAACGCCACGCTGGCATCGTTCGGCCCGTCGAACTCGGGGGCGGTGACCGGGCCGGGTCCGGTGGGTGGGCCGCTCCCCCTCGGCGGGCCCGTGTTCGCCGGTGGCCACAGCACCCGCCAGGACAGCGGGCCGGTGTGCCGCTCCTCGCCCGCGACGGCCCGGGTCACCGGGATGTGGCGCCCGGCCGCTTCCCTCTTCACGAACTCCGCCTCCTGCCCCGGCTCTTCGAACCCCGTCGTCTCGATCGCGGCCACCTCCCGCCCCCGCAGCACCCCGAGCAGCCCCGCCACATGGTCGGCGTGGAAGTGGGTCAGCACGAGGAGGGGGACGCGGGTGATGCCCAGTCGCCGAAGACAGCGGTCCACCGCCACCGGGTCGGGACCGGCGTCCACGACCACGCCCGCTCCGGCGCCCGCCGCCAGCACGGTCGCGTCGCCCTGTCCGACGTCGCACATCGCGTACCGCCATCCCGGCGGCGGCCAGCCCGTCACCATCCGGGTCAGCGGCGCGGGGCGCACCAGCGCCAGCAGGAGCAGCGCCCCGAGCAGCCCGCACCACCACGGGTGCCGCACCAGCCGCCGCCCGGCCAGGACGACGGCCACCGTGACCGCCGCGAGCAGCAGCGCCCCCGGCCAGCTGTCCGGCCAGTCCACGCCCGCGCCGGGCAGCGCGGCCCCGGCCCTCGCGACACCGGCGATCCACCGGGTCGGCCAACTCGCGCCCCAGGCCAGCAGCTCGGCCAGGGGCATCGCCACCGGCGCGGTCGCCAGCGCGGCGAACCCCAGCACGGTCGCGGGCGCCACCGCCGCCTCGGCCAGCAGATTGCACGGCACCGCCACCAGGCTCACCCGGGCCGACAGCACGGCCACGACCGGCGCGCACACCGCCTGCGCCGCGGCGGCCGCGCCCAGCGCCTCGGAGATTGGCGGCCGCGCCCAGCGCCTCGGCGAGCCTCGGCGGCACCCCGCGCCGCCGCAGCCCCTCGCTCCAGCCGGGGGCCAGCACCAGCAGGGCGCCGGTGGCCAGCACGGAGAGCAGGAAGCCGTAGCCGCGGGCGAGCCATGGCTCGTACAGCACCAGGAGCAGTACGGCCGTGGCCAGGGCCGGGACGAGGGATCTGCGGCGGCCCGTGGCCAGGGCGAGCAGCGCGATCGCTCCGCAGGCGGCGGCCCGCAGCACGCTGGGGTCGGGCCGGCACACGAGCACGAATCCCAGCGTGAGCGCCCCCGCGGACAGGGCGGTCGCCCTGAGGGAGAGCCCCAGGCGCGGGGCCAGGCCCCGGCGTTCGGTCAGCTGAGCCAGGCCGGGCGGGCCGATGAGCAGGGCGAGCAGCACGGTGAGGTTGCTGCCGGAGACCGCGAGGGTGTGGGTCAGGTCGGTGGCCTTGAAGGCGTCGTCCAGCTCGGGCGTGATCCGCGCGGTGTCCCCGACGACGAGGCCGGGCAGCAAGGCCCGCGCGTCCCCGGGCAGTCCGTCGGTCGCCGCCCGCAGTCCGTCCCGCAGCCGCCCCGCCCACCGCTGCGGCCCGCTCGGCCCCGCCAGGACCCGCGCCCGGGGCAGCCCCCGCACCCTGAGCACGGCCGCCGTCCGATCGCCCCCGGCGAGAGCGGGCGCCAGCCGCCCACCCACCCGCAACCGCGTGGACGGCAGCAATCGAAGCCAGCCGCCCTGCCCGGCACGCACCCGGGAGCCGCCGGTCGCCGACACCGAATCCAACTCCGACTCCGACGCCGACCCGTCTCCGGCCGCCGCACCCGCCCGGTCCGGTGCCTCCGGGCCCTCGGGAGTCTCCCGCTCCGATCGCGCTCCGGTCCGCCCCTCCGGCCCCGCCACACCCCCGTCGACCACCACCAGAACCGGCGCCCGGGTCCGCGTGCTCCTCCCGTCGCTCTCCTCGACCCGCCGCACCTCCGCCCGGATCAGCACCGCCGCCGGGGCGGTGTGGTCCCCGCGCACCCGGGGCCTGCTCAGCCAGGGATCGCCGGTCAGCTCGATGTCGGCGGTCACGATGGCGGAGCGGCGGGCCAGCCCGGGGACCGGTCCGCGTCGTACGTCCGCGCCCTGCAGCCCGGCGGACACGGCCGACGCTGCGACGCAGAGGAGCACCGCGGCGAGGGAGGCCCGCGCCCAGGCGGTCCGGCCTGCCTGGAGCCCCGGGGGTTCCGGACCCGCCCGGCTCGCGGCCAGCAGGACGGTCCCGCCGAGCAGGGAGACGGCCGCGATCCACACGGTCCAGTCCGTCGGGGCGTCCAGGGTGAACGCCGCCGTGGCCCAGGCGGCGAGCGCGGGTGGCACCAGGCGCAGATCCAGGGGGCCCGGTTCGGGGTCGGGCCCGGTGCCGTGCGAAAGGGCGGCGCTCATGGTCGTACCAGGTCGCGGAGGTCGGTGAAGCGGCGGTCGCCGATGCCGTTGACCTGACGGAGTTCGTCCACCGAACGGAAACCGCCGTGCCGGGTGCGGTAGTCGACGATGTGCCGGGCCAGCACCGGGCCGACCCCCGGCAGGGTGTCGAGCTGGTCCTCGGTGGCCGTGTTGAGGGAGACCTGCGGGGTCGGGCCGGACGGTGCCGCGCTGTCGCCGGGGGCGGCGGGCGCCGACGCGCCGACCACCACCTGCTCGCCGTCGACCAGGAAGCGGGCCCGGTTGAGGCCGTCGGTGTTCACGCCGGGCCGGACCCCGCCCGCCGCCCGCAGCGCGTCGGCCACCCGGGAACCCGCGGGGAGACGGCGGATCCCCGGAGCACGGACCTTGCCGCCGATGTCCACGACGATCTGCCCGCCCGCGGTCGCGGCGTCGCCCCCGCTCGCGCCGGGTGCCTTCGTGTATGCCGGCCGCGCGCGCACCACTTGGGGCGCGCTCACCGCCTCGGGGCGGCCCACCCAGAAGTGCTGCACGGCGAAGAGCGCGGCCACCACCAGCAGCACGGCGAGCGCCACGGTCCCGGGCCGCTCCACCCCGCATCGCGACTGCAACCACACCGGCAGCCGCTCCCGCAGCGCCGCCCCGGCCCGCTCCCGCCGGTCCGGGGGCGGCGGATCCGCATGCTCCGGCGGCGGGTCCGTATGCTCCGGCTGCGGATCCGCGTGCTCCGGCGGCCGATCCACCGGTCCGGGAGTGCTCGGTGCGGGCGGCGCCTTCCCCGGCTCCCGCCATTCCGACTCCCGCCCGCGCACGGCCTGTTCGCCGAAGAGGAGTTCCGCCCGGCGCCGCAGATCCTCCGCGGGTGCGTGCGCGCGGTGCCGGATACGGCGCTGCTCGGACGCGCGATGCCGCGTGCGGACGTCGGAGCCCGGACCGCGGCCGGGGCCGCTGGTCGGAGTGACGGTGCGAGGACGTGATCGAAGTGCCATGCGACGAGGATCGGACATCCCGCCACTTCGCGATGATCTTGGTCAATTCCCGGGGAAACCGGATGCGTTGTGGATAACTTCGCCACTCGTGCGGGTGACTCCCGGCACCCGCCGCGAGGCACTCAGCGCGGCGAGACCACCGCGCCCAGCAGCCCCGGCCCGGTGTGCGCCCCGATCACCGCTCCCACCTCGCTGACGTGCAACTCCCCCAGCCCCGGCAGCCGTTCCCGCAGCCGGTCGGCGAGTGCGGCGGCGCGTTCGGGAGCGGCCAGGTGGTGGACGGCGATGTCGACCTCCGCGCCCCCGGCCCGCTCGGCGGCGAGTTCTTCCAGGCGGGCGATCGCCTTCGAGGCCGTACGGACCTTCTCCAGCAGTTCGATGCGGCCGCCGTCGAGGCTGAGCAGCGGCTTGACCGCGAGCGCGGAGCCGAGCAGGGCCTGGGCGGCACCGATACGGCCGCCGCGGCGCAGATAGTCGAGGGTGTCGACGTAGAAGTAGGCGGAGGTGCCGGCGGCCCGTTTCTCGGCGGCGGTGACGGCCTCGTCCACGGTGCCGCCCGCCTCCGCCGTCTCGGCCGCGGCGAGGGCGCAGAAGCCGAGGGCCATCGCGACCATCCCGGTGTCCACCACCCGCACGGGCACCGGCGCCTCGCGGGCCGCGAGGACGGCCGCGTCGTAGGTGCCGGACAGCTCGCCGGACAGATGCAGGGAGACGATGCCGCGCGCGCCGGACTCGGCGACCCGGCGGTAGGTCTCGGCGAACATCTGGGGACTGGGGCGGGAGGTGGTGACGGGGCGGCGCTTGGTCAGGGCCTGGGCGAGGGCGCGGGTGGAGATCTCGGTGCCCTCTTCGAGCGCCTGGTCGCCGAGGACCACGGTCAGGGGGACCGCGGTGATGCCGTGCCGCTCCATCGTCCGGTGCGGCAAGTAGGCCGTGGAATCGGTGACGATGGCGACATGGCGGGACATGAGCTGGAGGTTACCCGCCGGGGCGCACGCGCGGCAGCCCGGCCCCTGACGTGTGCCCGCGGCCGGCCCCCGCAAGCCCGGAGCGAGCCCGGAACGAACCCGGACCCCCGGGTGGTCCGACGACGGTCAGGTGGTGCTCTCTGGGCGGGGGCTCTTCTGCCACGGGTAGGACGGGCGCGGCGTGGGCGGGGTGAGGGAGTGGGGCGCGGGCTCCGGGGCCGGCTCGTCGGTGGTGCCGGGCCGGGTCCAGTGGCGCAGGGCGTCGGCCTCTATGTCGATCTGGGCGCTGAGGGTACCGAGATCGTCGTCGGCGAAGCGGCGGGCGCGGTCGCGGACGGCCCAGCGCAGGGCGTCGGCGGACTGCGTGATCCGCTCGGTGCGGGCGCGCAGACCGGGCAGCCGGGCGGCGAGCGTGCCGCGGTCGGGCTCGGACTCCAGGCGCTTGAGGTCGGCGTCCAGCTCGTGTCCGTGCGCGCTGAGGCGCTCGAAGAGGCCCAGGGACTCCTTCAGCGACTCGTCCTCGGCCGCGCCCGCCTGCAGCGCGTCCTGGGTGGCGCGCATGGAGGTGCGCAGGGTGAGCCGCAGCTGGGCCAGCTCCGCGGCCGGGCCCACCTGGGCAAAGGACTTGGCGCGCAGCGTGTGGTCCTCGACGGTGCGCCGGGCCTGGACGATGGTGCGGTCCACGCCGCGCTTGGCGGCGCCCACCACCTTGATCGTGGCATACGCGCCCAGGGCGACGAAGGCCAGGAAGAACAGGGAGATGACGATGATCACTGCTTCCACGGCGCTCCTCCTCGGGCAGGTGCGCCGCATGTCGCGGCACTCCTCAACGGTAAACGCAACGGGCAGGCCCGGGGTTCCAGAAAAACCCCGAACCTGCCCGTAGGGGAGTACCCCGAGAGGCGTCGCGATTACGCCGGAACGATGTTCACCAGCTTCGGCGCGCGCACGATCACCTTGCGGATGCCCGCGCCGTCCAGCGCCGCGACGACCTTCTCGTCGGACAGGGCCACCTTCTCCAGCTCCTCCTCGGAGATGCCCGGGGGCACCTCCAGGCGGGCCTTGACCTTGCCCTTGATCTGGACGACGCAGGTCACGGTCTCGTCGATCACGTACCGCGGGTCGGCGACCGGGAAGTCCTGGTGGACGACCGAGTCGGTGTGGCCCAGGCGGCGCCACAGCTCCTCGGCGACGTGCGGGGCCAGCGGGGCGACCATCAGCACCAGCGGCTCGGCCACCGACTTCGGCAGGGCGGCTTCGCCCTTGGTCAGGTGGTTGTTCAGCTCGGTGACCTTGGCGATGGCGGTGTTGAAGCGCAGGCCCTCCAGGTCCTGGCGCACTCCGTCGATCGCCTTGTGCAGGGCGCGCAGCGTGTCCTCGTCGGGCGCCGCGTCGGTGACGGTCGGCTCGCCGGTGTTCTCGTCCACGATGTTGCGCCACAGCCGCTGCAGCAGCCGGAACTGGCCGACGACCGCGCGCGTGTCCCAGGGGCGGGAGACGTCCAGCGGGCCCATGGCCATCTCGTACAGGCGCAGCGTGTCGGCGCCGTACTCGGCGGCGATCTCGTCCGGGGTCACCGCGTTCTTCAGGGACTTGCCCATCTTGCCCAGCAGGCGGCTGACCTTCTCGCCCTGGTGGTAGTACGCGCCGTCGCGCTCCTCCACCTCGGCGGCCGGTACGGCGATGCCGCGGCTGTCGCGGTACACGTAGGCCTGGATCATGCCCTGGTTGAACAGCTTGTGGAACGGCTCCGCGGAGGAGACGTGCCCCAGGTCGAACAGCACCTTGGACCAGAAGCGGGCGTACAGCAGGTGCAGCACGGCGTGCTCGGCGCCGCCCACGTACAGGTCGACACCGCCGTGCGGCTGACCCTCGCGCGGGCCCATCCAGTACTGCTCGATCTCCGGGTCGACCATCTTCCGGTCGTTGTGCGGGTCCAGGTAGCGGAATTCGTACCAGCAGGAACCGGCCCAGTTGGGCATGGTGTTGGTCTCGCGGCGGTACTTCTTCGGCCCGTCGCCCAGGTCCAGGGTGACATGGACCCACTCGTCGTTGCGCGACAGGGGGGTCTCGGGCCGGGTGTCCGCGTCGTCCGGGTCGAAGGTGCGCGGGCTGTAGTCCTCGACCTCGGGCAGCTCCAGCGGCAGCATCGACTCGGGCAGCGAGTGCGCGATGCCGTCCTCGTCGTAGACGATCGGGAAGGGCTCGCCCCAGTAGCGCTGACGGCTGAACAGCCAGTCGCGCAGGCGGAAGTTGACGGTGCCCCGGCCGATGCCCTTGCGCTCCAGCCACTCGGTGATGCGCGCCTTGGCCTCGGTGACGCCCAGGCCGTCCAGGGTGATGCCCTCGCCCGTCGAGTTGACGATCTTCGCGTCGTACGAGGCGAACGCGTCGTCCCAGTCGGCGGTGTCGGTGCCGCGGCCGTCGGTCGGCTCGACCACGCAGCGCACGGGCAGCTCGAAGGCGCGCGCGAAGGCGAAGTCGCGGGTGTCGTGCGCGGGGACGGCCATGATCGCGCCGGTGCCGTAGCCCATCAGCACGTAGTCGGCGATGAAGACGGGGACCTGCTCGCCGTTGACCGGGTTGACGGCGAAGACACCGGTGAAGACGCCGGTCTTGTCCTTGGCCTCGGCCTGGCGCTCGACGTCGGACTTGGCGGCGGCCTGCGCGCGGTAGGCGGCGACGGCCTCGGCGGGGGTGGCGTGGCCGCCGGTCCACGCCTCGTGGGTGCCCTCGGGCCAGGCCGCGGGGGTGAACTTGTCGGCCAGCGGGTGCTCGGGCGCCAGCACCATGTAGGTGGCGCCGAACAGGGTGTCCGGGCGGGTGGTGAAGACCGTGATCCGCTCGCCGTCGACGGGGAAGTCGACGCGGGCGCCCTCGCTGCGGCCGATCCAGTTGCGCTGCTGCAGCTTGATGGCCTCGGGCCAGTCCAGCTCGTCCAGGTCCGCCAGCAGGCGGTCCGCGTAGGCGGTGATGCGCATGTTCCACTGGCGCAGCTTGGACTTGAAGACGGGGAAGTTGCCGCGCTCGCTGCGGCCGTCGGCGGTGACCTCCTCGTTGGCCAGCACGGTGCCCAGGCCGGGGCACCAGTTGACCGGGGCGTCGGAGGCGTAGGCCAGGCGGTACTCGCCCAGGACGTCGGCGCGCTCGGCGGCGTTCAGCTCGTGCCAGCCGCGCGTGGTGCCCTCGATCGCGCGCTCACCGGTCTCGAACTGGGCGATCAGCTCGGCGATCGGGCGGGCCTTGCCGGCCTCGTCGTCGTACCAGGAGTTGAAGATCTGCAGGAAGATCCACTGGGTCCACTTGTAGTAGTCCGGGTCGATCGTGGCGAAGGACCGGCGCTTGTCGTGGCCCAGGCCCAGGCGGCGCAGCTGGGCCTTCATGTTCTCCATGTTGGCCTCGGTGGACACCCGCGGGTGCGTGCCGGTCTGCACGGCGTACTGCTCGGCGGGCAGGCCGAAGGCGTCGAAGCCCAGGGTGTGCAGGACGTTGTGGCCGGTCATGCGCTGGAACCGGGCGTAGACGTCGGTGGCGATGTAGCCCAGCGGGTGGCCGACGTGCAGACCGGCGCCGGAGGGGTACGGGAACATGTCCATGATGAACTTCTTGGGCTTGGCGGCGTCCTCGCCCGCCAGGTCGCCCTTGGGGTTGTCCGCGGCATACGTGCCGTCGGCATCCCAGAAGTCCTGCCAGCGTGCCTCGATGTCGGCGGCCATGGCGGCCGTGTAGCGGTACGGGGCGGCTTCCGCCGGCGTCGCGGCGGCAGCGGGGTTCGTCTCGCTCATGATCCTCAAAGCTCCATCGATCGTCTCTGCCTGCAAAAATGAAAAATCCCCTCACACAGGAGGGGACGCCGCGCCGATGCCGACCTCACGGGTACCACCGGGGTCGGTACTGATCAGCGCGGCCCGCTAAGCAGAAGGCGTACGGCACGCATGGCGCCCAGGGTACCGCAGGCGTCGATCCGACGGGGACGCAGGGCGCGAATAGGCCGAGAGCGGACCATCCTTCCGGATGATCCGCTCTCGACTTCTGTGGAGCTAAGGAGAATTGAACTCCTGACCTCCTGCATGCCATGCAGGCGCTCTACCAACTGAGCTATAGCCCCTTGTTTTGTTTCTCCGCCCGGTTTCCCTGGCGACGTCGTAAACATTACAGGCACTGGGCTGGAGCGCCAAATCGGTTTCCGTTGCGACCACTTAGTCGCGAATGTCCGTTTTTACGATGATCAACTCAGGCGGCGACGAAGGAGTAGAACCTCTTGAGGGTGCAGTGCTCCTCCAGGAGCCGGCCGTAGATCGGCTCGCCCTCCAGCTCCCGGTACGTCTCGATGGGGTCGCCTTTTATGATCAGCGCCCGCGCGCATTCCTCGCACCAGTACTGGTAGTCGGCGTTGACCGGCTCCATGTCGCGCACGATGGGCGTACCGCTGCCGCACCAGTCGCACTTCCGCCTGTGTGCACCCATCGATCAGCTCCCGTCGGACCGCACCCCCTTCCGGCCGTCCGATTCTGCCATGAGGGGACCGACACGGTCAGCGACGCTTCAGTAGCACAAACAGAAGATCCCGCCCCCTGACGGGGACGGGATCTTCCTCCTGTGGAGCTAAGGAGAATTGAACTCCTGACCTCCTGCATGCCATGCAGGCGCTCTACCAACTGAGCTATAGCCCCTTGCTGTGTTCTTCCCGCTCGGCGGGGCGAACAAGAAGAACTTTAGCCTGTGACCTGCCGGAAAGTGAAATCCGGGGGGTACGGCGCCGCCGCGGGGTCAGTCGTCGTCGCCGAGGACCGGCTCGGGGAGGGTGCCCGCGTTGTGCTCCAGCAGGCGCCAGCCGCGCGCGCCCTCGCCCAGCACGGACCAGCAGCAGTTGGAGAGGCCGCCGAGGCTCTCCCAGTGCGGGGACTCCAGGCCGAGCAGCCGCCCGATGGTGGTGCGGATGGTGCCGCCGTGGCTGACGACCACGAGGGTGCCGTCCACCGGCAGCTTCTCCACATGCCGCAGGACGACGGGCGCGGCCCGGTCGGCGACCTCGGTCTCCAGTTCGCCCCCGCCGCGGCGGATCGCCTCACCGCGCTTCCAGGCGGTGTACTCGTCGCCGTGGCGGGCGATGATCTCCGCGTGCGTCAGCCCCTGCCAGACGCCCGCGTAGGTCTCGCGCAGGCCCTCCTCGCGGGTGATGCCGAGACCGGTGAGGGCGGCCAGCTCGGCGGCCGTGTCCGCGGCCCGGGTCAGGTCCGAGGAGACGATCGCGTGGGGGCGCAGGGAGGCCAGCAGCCGGGCGGCACGGCGGGCCTGCCCGACACCGGTCTCGGTCAGCGGCACATCGGTGCTGCCCTGGAAGCGGCGCTCCACGTTCCACGAGGTCTGGCCGTGCCGCCACAGGATGACGCGGCGGCCCCGGTCCCTGCGGTCGGTCACCTCACCGGTGGCGCTCATCACCACTGCCCGCCCGGCTCCCCGTCGGCCTCGGACTCCACGAGCTTGGCGTGCTCCTCGCCCTTGCCGCGGGTGGCCTTGGCGTCGGCGGGCAGCTCCAGCTCGGGGCAGTCCTTCCACAGCCGCTCCAGGGCGTAGAAGACCCGCTCCTCGCTGTGCTGGACGTGGACCACGATGTCGACGTAGTCGAGCAGGATCCAGCGGGCGTCGCGGTCGCCCTCGCGGCGCACCGGCTTGGCGCCGAGCTCCTTCTGGAGGCGCTCCTCGATCTCGTCGACGATGGCCTTGACCTGGCGGTCGTTCGGCGCGGAAGCGAGCAGGAAGGCGTCCGTGATCGACAGGACGTCGCTGACGTCGTAGGCGATGACGTCATGGGCGAGCTTGTCGGCAGCCGCCTGGGCGGCGGTGGTGATGAGCTCAAGGGAACGATCGGTGGCGGTCACTGCGTGGCTTTCCGTCGGCGGGCACTGAACCTCAAGGGTCTCACGGACCGCCGGGGGCACCCCACGTGATTACCGGGGGCGCCCCACGTGATCAACGGCATCGCCGGGGGCGCCCCGCGCGAGCGGAGGCTCGCGGGAGGCGCCCGGGTGCGCGCTCAGGAGCCGGACGGCTTGTAGTCCTGGCCCAGGACCACCGAGACGTCGGCGCCCGAGGAGACCGGGCCCTTGGCGACGGAGCCCGCGGGCAGGCCGAGGGTCTTGGCGACCTCGACGGCGTTCTGCTTGTCCGAGGCGTCCTGGTAGACGACCTTCGAGGTCGACCGGCTGCCGCCGCTGCCGCCCTCCAGGAAGGTGAACCCGCCGTTCAGGAGCACCACGCGGGCCTGCTCGGTGTCGTCCTTGACCCCGGTGGCGTTCTGCACCGAGACCCGGACCGCGCTGCCGGCGTCGGGGCTCTTGGCGGTGCCGCCGAGGATGTCCTTGACCACACTGTCGCTGGTCCGGGCGCTGAGCGTGCCGTCCGGCTGCACCGGCAGGAGGGCCGTCCTGTAGTCGCCCTCCTTGGCGAGTCCGGCGAGCTTGGCCAGGAAGGTGCCGAGGTCCTTGTCGGTGAGCGAGGGGTCGAGGATCTGCGCGAGGCTCTGCACGGTGACCGTGGCGTCCGAGGCGTCGGTCGAGACCTTGCGCAGCACGCCCTGTATGACCTGCCCGAACCGCTCCAGCTGGGCGTTCTCCGACTCGCCGGGGGCCCGGTAGGTGGCGTAGGCGACGGCCATCTTGCCGCTGAGGGTCTGATCGCTGCCCTTGGCGACGAGCGGCTCGGCACCCTTCTTCTTGGCGTCCGGGTCGGGCACGGCGACATCGGTGTCCATGTCGATGTTGCCGACGAGGTCGACCAGGTTCTGCAGGTAGGGCGTGTCCAGCCGCCAGGTGCCCTGGATGTTGGTGCCGAGGACGGTGTCCAGCTGGTCGCGAGTGCCGGAGGAGCCGTCCTCGTCCACCGACTTGGCGAGGGTCGTGGTGGAACCGTCGTCGTCGGTCAGCGCCAGGGAGTTGGGCAGCAGGACGGTGCTGCCCCGCTTGGTGGTGGTGTTGTCGACCAGCAGCACGGTGGAGGTGCCGCGCTTGCCGGTGTTGTGCAGATGGACGACGATCACGTCGCGCTTCTGGGCGCCGACCGCGGTGGCCGCCCCGCCGCCCGCGCCGGAGGAGGACAGGAAGGGCAGCTTCCCGGCGTACCAGAGGTAGCCGACGCCGCCGACCGCGACCAGGGCGAGGACGACACCGAGGGCGACGAGCCGGCTGCGGGCGCGGCGGCGGGCCTCCTCGCGGCGCTCGGTGCGGTTCTCGGTGAACTTCAGCCAGTCGATGACGTCCTCGGAGTCGCCGTCCGGCTCCTCCACGAACGCGAACTGCTCGGTGTGGTGGCCCGGTTCGCCGTCCGCGTGCCCGTCGTCGCCGTCGTCCCCGTCGTCGCTGGCCAGTTCCGCGTACGGGTTGTGCCGGGGCGGATCCTGGGGGCGCGCCTGCTGGGGGATGTGCGCGGTCTGCTCGGCGACCCGGGGCTGGGGCCCGCTGCTCGCGACCTGCCCGTAGGGGTCGTACCCGGGATTCCCGGGGTTCCCGGAATTCGCCCCGTGCCCCTGGCCCTGGGTCCCGTAGGGGTCGTACCCGCCGTAGCCGTCGTTGCCGGGGTAGCCGTCGTTCGAGGGGTACGACGGGACCTGCGGCTGCTGCCCGGTGCCGTACGACCCGTACGGGTGCGCCGGCTGGGAGGCGCCGGTGCCGTAGGGGTCGTAGCCGTATCCCTGCTGCTGGGCATAGGGGTCGTAAGCCCCGGACCCGGAGCCGGACCCGCCCGGAGCCTGCTGCGCCGGAACCTGGCGGTAGACGGGCTGCCCGTACTCGTCGTAACCGACGATCTCGTACTGTCCCGCGTCGTATCGGTCGTTCACCGGTGCCCCTCTCGGCTCACTCGCCGCGGTACAGCTCGCGCTTGTCGATGTAGCGCACGACTCCGTCCGGCACCATGTACCAGATGGGGTCGCCCTTGGCGACTCTCGCACGGCAGTCTGTGGAGGAAATGGCGAGCGCCGGAACCTCGACCAACGAGACGCCGCCTTCCGGCAGTCCCGGGTTGCTGAGGTGGTGGCCGGGCCGGGTGACACCGATGAAGTGCGCGAGGGAGAACAGCTCCTCGCTGTCGCGCCAGGTCAGCAGTTGGGCGAGGGCGTCGGCACCGGTGATGAAGAACAGGTCGGTGTCCGGGTTGAGGGCGCGCAGGTCGCGCAGGGTGTCCACGGTGTAGGTGGGGCCGCCGCGGTCGATGTCGATGCGGCTGACGGAGAACTGCGGGTTCTCGGCGGTGGCGATGACCGTCATCAGATAGCGGTCCTCGGCCGGGGAGACCTGGCGGTAGGACTTCTGCCACGGCTGGCCGGTGGGGACGAACACCACCTCGTCCAGCTGGAACTGCGCGGCGACCTCGCTGGCCGCCACGAGGTGCCCGTGGTGGATCGGGTCGAAGGTGCCGCCCATGACGCCCAGGCGCCGCTTGCCGGAGCGGGCGGGGCCGTGGCCCGGCCGGTGCCGGCGGTACTGCGGCTGATCGGTCATGTCGGCGTCGTCGGCGCCATCGTGCGCCGGACCGGTAGGCATGTCCTGCTCTCCCATGCGTGCAGACCCTACCGGCCCGGTCCTCGGCGTCCGGCCGGGGCCGGTCCCCCGGCTCAGCGGTCGCGGTTGAAGCGGGTGGTGATCCACAGCAGGAGAAGCAGGATGATGAAGGCGGCGCCGCCGGTGACGGCGGGGTTCAGGCTGTCGTGGTGGCCGCCCTCTTCGGCGGCGAGGGAGATCAGCGGGGCTGCGGCGCTGGTGAGCATCATCTTCGACAGGACCTATCGCGTGTGGGCGGGATAAAGACGTCGACTCATCGTATGCGGGCGGTCCTTCGGCGATCACGCCGACTCCGCCGTTGGGAAGCGAGGGGGCCGGGGCGGGGAACTCCCGCCGCCCCTCAGTCGTCCTTCTGCTTGTAGCCGCGCAGCAGGAACCAGGCGGTCAGCGCGCAACCCGCGATCATCACGAGCAGCACGATGCGGAGCATGTCGCCTCCGCCTCCCTGCTGCTGGGCGGCGCTCGCTGCGGCCTCGGTCAGCCGGGCGGCTGCGGGGTGGTGCTCCATGGCGTGGACTCCTTCGGCTGTCTGCCCGTCCACGGTATCTCCGCCTAGGCTGAACCCCGCCTCGGGGGCTCACCGCACTCACACGCACTTGGGGGAAGACATGCACGACGGCGATCGGCAGAGCGGGCACGAGCGGGTGCCCAGCAGGCAGCGGACGCGCTTTCCGGGGATCTCCTCGCGGGCGTACGAGCACCCGGCGGACCGGTCCGCCCTGGTGGCGCTGCGCAAGCTCAGCGGGTTCGACCAGGTGTTCAAGGCACTGAGCGGGCTGCTGCCGGAGCGGAGTCTGCGGCTGCTGTTCCTGTCCGACTCGGTGCGCGTCTCCGAACGGCAGTTCGGCCATCTGCACGACATGCTGCTGGATGCCTGCTACATCCTGGACCTGCCGAAGGTCCCGCCGATGTACGTCACCCAGGACCCGCAGCCGAACGCGATGTGCATCGGCCTGGACGAGCCGATCATCGTGATCTCCACGGGTCTGGTGGAGCTGCTGGACGAGGAGGAGATGCGCGCGGTCGTCGGCCACGAGGTCGGACATGCGCTGTCCGGGCACTCCGTGTACCGCACCGTCCTGCTGTTCCTGACGAACCTGGCGATCAAGGTCGCCTGGATCCCGCTGGGCAATCTCGCGATCATGGCGATCATCGCGGCGCTGCGGGAGTGGTTCCGCAAGTCCGAACTGTCCGCGGACCGGGCCGGGCTGCTGGTGGGCCAGGACGTACGGGCCTCGATGCGCGGCCTGATGAAGATCGCGGGCGGCAACCACCTGCACGAGATGAACGTGGACGCGTTCCTGGAGCAGGCCGAGGAGTACGACTCCGGCGGCGACCTGCGCGACTCCGTGCTGAAGATCCTGAACGTGCTGCCCCGCTCGCACCCGTTCACCACCGTGCGCGCCGCCGAGCTGAAGAAGTGGGCCGAGTCGCGGGACTACCAGCGGATCGTGGACGGCCACTACCCGCGCCGCGACGACGACAAGGACGCCAAGGTCAGCGACTCCTTCCGGGAGTCCGCGGCGAGCTACGCGAGCGATGTCAAGGACTCCAAGGACCCGCTGATGAAGCTGGTCAGCGATCTGGCGGGGGGCGCGGGAGACCTGGGCGGCCGCGTCAAGCGCGGCTTCGACGGTTTCAAGAGCCCCCCGCCGGCCAAGGGCGGTCCGGCCCCGGCGGCCGAGTAGGCGCCCTCACGCCCTGGGCTGCGCCCCCGTGGCCAGCGTGCCGCACAGGGAGGCGGGGCTGTCCGTCTGGTACGGATCGGTGCCCGCGGGGGCGCCCGGGTGGGGGGCCTGGCCCGCCAGCAGGGGGTGGAGGTACGCCGTGGAGTCCTCAGCGCAGGACAGCGGGCCGGCCTCCACATAGGCCGTGATCAGCTGGACCTGGCGGGTGCGCAGGTCGTCGCGGGTGAAGCGGAAGGTCAGCGCGCGGCGGACGGTGAAGAGGGAGACGGGGGCGCTCGCGGTGCCGGTGGGGCGCAGGGCGTAGACGAAGGTGTGGTCGGCGCTGACCTCCAGGGTCGCCGGGTCCGCCTCGGTGAAGCGCAGCTCGCCCCGGACCCGGATCCGGTCGTCGGCCAGCCGGTCGCGGGCCGGGTCCAGGCGCACCACCCAGCCGGTCGGTGCGTGCCGCCCGTCCGCCGCCGGGCGGTCGAAGCTGCGGTCGAACTGGGCGAGCTGGTCGGAGTCGACCAGCGCCCGCGCCGGGGCCGTCTCGTGCCCGGTGAGCACCTCCGGGTAGAGCGCGGAGCGGACGATGTAGTCCTTGGCCGTGGTCAGCGCCGTCATGACCTGGCTGTCGGAGAAGTGCGCGGTGCCCCGCGCGGCCGGCAGCGGGACCCCCTCGGCGCCGACGTCGAACTGCGCGGCGGGACTGTGCGCGTACAGCGTCTCCGCGTCCGTGCCCCCGGGCACCTCGCCCTGCGGGGCGAGCGGTATGACCGTCATCCGCAGCGGCTCCACGGGCCGGGGGGCCTCGGCGGAGTCGTACGGATGGCGCACCCCCATGTAGACGGCGGTGCCGAAGGCCACGGCGATCAGCAGCGCCAGGACCATCGCCTGGCGGACGAGCCCCCGGTGCAGCGGCCGGCGGCGCACGGCGGGCGCGTGGTCGGCCATCCGCTCCTCGGCCGAGTACTCCTGGAGGCGGGCAGCGCGCACGAACGACTCGTCGAACACGACGGATCGGTATTCGTCCTCCGCACCACCGGGGCCGCCCTCGGGTGTCCCCTCCGGTGGGTCTCCAGGCCCGCCCATACTTTCAGAGTGGGTTTGTGGGGCCCCGGGTAAACGCCCCGCTCCACCACAACTTCTGACAACTCCTCACCCGGAGCCGATCAGGGCAGGTGGGGCACCGCCGACACCGTGGGGCGCACGGGAGCCACGGCGGGGATCCGGTTCTGGCCCGTCGTGGTGGACGACGGCAGCTGGTCCCGGGTGCCCGAGGAGGCGCCCCGGTAGACCGCGGCGAAGGCGAGGGCGACCATGCCGACGCCCATCACCACGGCGAGCACCCAGGCCACCGGCCGGTGCCAGCGGGCCTGTCTGCCATGGCCGTCGAAGGGCCCCCGGTCGAGGGCGTAGACGTCGTCCAGCTCGTCGAAGTCGTCGTCCGGGTCCTCGCCGAGATCGGCGCCCCCGTAGGCGTCGTCGTACCGCTCGCTCCGGGCGCGGGCGCGGCGGGCGGCCTCGGAGGCCTCGGCTCTGGCCTCCGCGGCGGCAAGGAGGCGTTCGACGGCGGTCGGCTCATGGACCGTGGCCGCCCGTACGAAGTCCTCGTCGAAGACCACGGAGGCGAACTCTTCGTCCGACACCCCGCGGTCGTGGTCGTCGTCGGGCTCCCAGCCGTCAGGGAACGGCGTGCCCCCCACGTCCTCCGGCACATGTCCAGAGTAGACCTGGGGGGTCAATTTGGGCAGACGGTACGGAAATTCATCCGCCTGTCGAGACGCCCCGCGAGGCGGGATGTCAGCGGCGGATGTGCCCGTCGCCGGTGACGATGTACTTGGTGCTGGTCAGCTCCGGCAGGCCCATCGGCCCACGGGCGTGCAGCTTCTGGGTGGAGATGCCGATCTCCGCGCCGAAGCCGAACTGGCCGCCGTCGGTGAACCGGGTGGAGGCGTTCACGGCGACCGTGGTCGAGTCGACCAACTGGGTGAACCGGCGGGCGGCCTGCTGCGAGGTGGTGACGATCGCCTCGGTGTGCCCGGAGGTCCACAGCCGGATGTGCTCGACGGCCTTGTCGAGGGAGTCCACGACGGCGGCGGCGATGTCGTACGACAGGTACTCGGTCTCCCAGTCCTCCGGGGTCGCCTCGACCACGGTGGCCTTCGAGCCCTCGGCGTGGGCCATGACCCGCTCGTCCGCGTGCACGGTGACACCGGCCTCGGCCAGCGCGTCCAGGGCGCGCGGCAGGAACTCGGCGGCGATGTCCTGGTGGACCAGCAGGGTCTCGGCCGCGTTGCACACGCTGACCCGCTGGGCCTTGGAGTTGACGAGGATGTCGATCGCCGTGTCGATGTCGGCCTGCGCGTCGACGTAGACGTGGCAGTTGCCGGTGCCGGTCTCGATGACGGGCACGGTGGACTCGCTGACCACGGTCCTGATCAGGGAGGCGCCGCCGCGCGGGATGAGGACGTCGACGAGGCCGCGGGCGCGCATCAGCTCGCGCACGGACTCGCGGCTCTCCCCCGGCACCAGCTGTACGGCGTCGGCGGGCAGCCCGGCGCCGCCGACCGCGTCCCGGATCACCCGGACGAGGGCGGTGTTGGACTCGTAGGCGGAGGCGGAGCCGCGCAGCAGGACCGCGTTGCCGGACTTCAGGCAGAGCGCGGCGGCGTCCACGGTGACATTGGGGCGGGCCTCGTAGACGATGCCGACGACGCCGAGCGGGACGCGGACCTGGCGCAGGTCGATGCCGTTGGGCAGGGTGGAGCCGCGGACCACCTCGCCGACCGGGTCGGGCAGCCCCGCCACGTCCCGGACGTCGGCGGCGATGGCCCGGACCCGCTCGGGGGTGAGGGCGAGCCGGTCCACGACGGCCTCGCCGGTGCCGCTCTCGCGCGCCTTGGCCACGTCCTTGGCGTTGGCCTCGATGATCTCCCCGGTCCGCACCTCCAGGGCGTCGGCGATCGCCAGCAGCGCGTCGTCCTTCACGGCGCGCGGCAGCGGCGCGAGGTCGGCGGCGGCGGCCCTGGCCCGGTAGGCGGCCTGGGTGACCGGGGACATCGAGTCGTACGGCGAGAGCGTGGTCATGGGGGAAGGGTAGTGCGCGGCGCGGAGCCCTTCCGCGCACGTTCCACACCCCGAGACGAAAACCCGGAAAACCCCGGATATCCCCGGTGAGGGATCAGAAGGGGTGGACCCCTACGGGGGTCGCGGGCGGCGGTCCGTACCCCTCCGCGATGCGCTGGTGGTACGTCTCGCGGTCGATGACCTCCAGACCGACGATCTCCCACGGGGGCAGTCCGGCGCTGAGCCGGTGCTCGCCCCACAGGCGCAGTGCGACCGCGGCCGCGTCATGCAGGTCGCGGGCCTCTTCCCAGTACCGGATCTCGGCGTGGTCGCTCGCGTATCTGCTGGTCAGCAGGAAGGGGTGGTCGTGAGCCAGCTGTTCCAGGGCCCGGCGCAGGTCCGTGAGGGGGACGCTCTTGCCGGCCACGCTGAGCGTGACGTGCCACAGCCGGGGCAGGTCCCTGGGTTCCTCGTAGGTGCCCCCGGCCGCGACGCTCGTCAGGGCACCTCGGGTGGTACCCCCAGGGCGCACTCGTCTCACGACGGCCTCCTTCACCCACGTGCTCGGAAAACGTGTCTCGCACACAAAGTTGAGCAGGCCGTAAGGCTTCGCGGGGCGGTTTTACGGAACGTCCCCCACCGGAGGCCCCCGGGTGCGCCCCGCTGTACGAGTGTCACCCGTGCAGGAGCACCAGGTCGTCCCTGTGTACGACCTCGCGTTCGTACGCCGGACCCAGTTCGCGTGCCAGCTCGTGGGTCGAACGCCCGATCAGCCGGGGGATCTCCTTGGCGTCGAAGCTGACGAGCCCCCGCGCCACCGCGCGGCCACCGGCGTCCCGCAGTTCCACGGGGTCGCCCGCGCTGAACTCGCCCTCCACGGCGGCGATCCCGGCGGGCAGCAGCGACTTGCGGCCCTGCACGACCGCCGCCACGGCGCCGTCGTCCAGGGTGAGCGCGCCCCGCGGGGTGGAGGCGTGCTGGAGCCAGAGCAGCCGGTCGGCGGAGCGCTTGCCGGTGGGGTGGAAGTACGTGCCGGTGTCGCCGCCGCCGAGGGCGTCCGCCGCGTGCACAGTGCTGGTCAGCACCACCGGGATGCCGGCGGCGGCCGCGATCCGGGCGGCCTCCACCTTGGTCACCATGCCGCCGGTGCCGACGCCCGCCTTGCCCGCGCTGCCGATCTCGACGCCCGCGAGGTCCTGGGGGCCGTGGATCTCCGCTATCCGGGAGGTGCCGGGCCTGCTGGGGTCCCCGTCGTAGACGCCGTCGACGTCGGAGAGGAGGACGAGCAGGTCGGCGTGGACGAGATGGGCGACGAGGGCGGCGAGCCGGTCGTTGTCGCCGAAGCGGATCTCGTCGGTGGCGACGGTGTCGTTCTCGTTGACGATCGGCAGGGCGCCCATCGCGAGGAGCTTGTCGAGGGTGCGCGAGGCGTTGCGGTGATGGGCGCGGCGGCTCATGTCGTCGCTGGTGAGCAGGACTTGGCCGACGCGGACGCCGTACCGGGCGAAGGAGGCGGTGTAGCGGGCGACCAGCAGCCCCTGCCCGACGCTGGCGGCGGCCTGCTGCCGGGCGAGGTCACGGGGGCGGCGGCGCAGCCCGAGCGGCGCGAGCCCGGCGGCGATGGCGCCGGAGGAGACGAGGACGACCTCCCTGTTTCCGGTGCCGCGGCTCTTGGCCAGCACATCCACCAGGGCGTCCACCCGGTCGGCGTCCAGGCCGCCCGCCGCACTGGTCAGGGAGGAGGACCCCACCTTGACGACGATCCTGTGGGCCGTGCCCACGGCCTGCCTCGCGCTTGCCACCTTGCCCGCCGTCCCTTTCGCCCGTGTACCGGCCTCGTGCTGCGCAATGTACGCGACCAGGGGCCTTCGGTGCGCTCCGGTTTCGCCGGGCGGACACCCGCCACCGGCGGCCGGCGCCGAGGAACCGACGGGAAAGGGAGAGCGCGCGACCATTCAGCAAGGTTCGCAATTCACGAAGGGCGCGCCGCTTTTTTCTTTTCCGGTTTTCAGGGGCGGGGAATTCTTCACCAAGCCGCCCCCGTCACCCCTGCCACCGCGCGAGTGCCACCACAGCCGCCGCACCAGGCGCCGCCGACCGGGGCCCGGCCGGGGCCGGGCTTGCGACCGCGCTGTGCGGGTCGGTGTCGAATCCACCACATCCCGCCCGAAACCATGGACCGGAACGCACAACATCCGCACCACGGGCCCCGGCACGGCCGCGCGGGGCGGGTTGACCGGATCGTCCGGTTCGCGCCGCCGAAAGCGCCGCTCTCACCGTGGGCTCACCTTCTCTTACCCAGGCGGGCGGCCACCGGGACGCATCGGCACCGCCCTGCCCGCGGGGCCGGATCCGGCCACCTCGGGAGCCCTGCGCCCGCGCCCGTGAGTCACGCCACACCCGGGCCACCGGGTCCCGTCCGGTCATACGGTGAGACCATCCGGTAGGGCACGTTAGGGTAGGGTTAAACGCCCCTTAACCTCGCACTCCTTGTGCCTCTCGCCTTCCGCTCCGCACCGGCAGCGGGAGGCGGTTGAGAGTCTGACCGACAGTCCAGGAGCCCCAAGCATGCCCGTAGCGAATGGAAACGCTTCGCCGAAAATAAGCGTTGTCGTCCCTGTCTACAAAGTCCAGGGATATCTCCGTGCGTGCTTGGACTCCATTCTGTCCCAGTCCTTCGAGGACTTCGAGATCGTCGCCATCGACGACCACTCGCCCGACGCCTGCGGTCGGATACTCGATGAATACGCCGCCCTCGACAACCGCGTCATACCCGTGCACCTGGAGGAGAACCAGGGCATCGGAAAGGCGCGTGACGCCGGTGCGCTGAAGTCCCGCGGCGAGTACATCCTCTTCCTGGACAGCGACGACACCCTGGCCGACGGCGCGCTCCAGGCGATCGCCGACCGGCTGGAGGCCACGGGCGACCCGGACATCCTGCTGCTCAACCACGTCCGCACGTACTGGAACAACCGGGTCCAGGCGAGCGCGGCCGGTGAACTCCTCGCGAGCGCGGGCACGGACGTCTTCACGGCCCTCGAACGGCCGGACTTCCTCACCATGTTCGCCGTCGTCTGGAACCGCGCCTACCGCCGCGAGTTCTACGTCGGCAACAACTTCATCTTCACGGACGGCATCTACGAGGACGCGCTCATGGTCTACAAGACCATGCTGACCGCGGAGACCATCGCCGCCACCGACCACGTCTGCGTCGAGTACCGCCAGCGCCGCCAGGGCAACTCCATGCGCACGCCCGGCCGCAAGCACTTCGGCATCTTCCAGCAGTACGCGCGCCTGTTCGAGTTCCTCGACCAGCACCCCGAGACCGAGCCCGTGCGCGCCCTGCTGTTCGAGCGCGCGGCGAGCCACTACCTGTTCACGCTGGCCCGCGAGGACCGCATCGTCCCCAAGGACCGCGCGGAGTTCTTCAAGCTCGCGGCCGCCTCGTACAAGCGCTACAAGCCCAAGGGCTTCGTGCTCCCCGAGGGCTCCCAGGGCGTCCGGTTCCAGCTGCTGGAGCGCGGCTCCTACACGGCGTACGCCGCGGTGACCGCCGCCGGCAACACCCGCCGCCAGGTCATCCAGCGCGCCACCAAGGTCAAGACCAAGCTCGGCAAGACCGCCTACAACCGGCTGTACCGGCTGCACCTGCGCCGCCCGGTGGACGAGAACCTCGCGGTCTACGCGGCCTACTGGAACCGCGGTGTCGCCTGCAACCCGGCGGCCATCTACTACAAGGCCAAGGAACTCGCCCCGAACGTGCACGGCGTGTGGATCGTGCGCCGCGACATGGTGGACAACGTCCCCGCGGGCGTCGACTACGTGGTGGCCAACTCGCCGCGCTACTGGGAGGTCATGGCCCGCGCCAAGTACCTCGTCAACAACGTCAACTTCCCGAACAACATCGTCAAGCGGCCCGAGCAGGTCTTCCTGCAGACCCACCACGGCACCCCGCTGAAGCAGATGGGCATCGACCAGCAGAAGTACCCGGCGGCGGCGAAGAACATGAGCTTCGCCAAGATGCTGGAGCGGGCCGACAAGTGGGACCTGAGCCTCACCTCCAACCAGCACTCCACGGAGAACTGGGAGCGGGTCTACCCCTGCGCGTTCGAGGCGATCGAGTTCGGCTACCCACGCAACGACGTCTTCTTCCGCACCGACGGTGACGACGTCCTGCGCATCCGCCGCGAGCTGGGCATCGAGGACGGCAAGAAGGCCATCCTGTACTGCCCGACCGTGCGCGACTACCAGAAGGGCTACGTCCCCCGTATCGACCTGGAGCGCTTCTGCTCCGAGCTCGGCCCGGACTTCGTCGTCCTGGTGCGCACGCACTACTTCTACGGCGCCGACCCCCGCCTGGAGGCCCTCCAGGAGCGCGGTCTGATCAAGGACGTGTCCACGTACCCGGTGGTGGAGGACCTCTGCCTGGCCGCCGACGCGCTGATCACGGACTACTCGTCCATCATGTTCGACTACGCGTGCCTGGACCGCCCGATCGTCACCTACGCGGACGACTGGGAGGTCTACCGCAAGGCCCGCGGTGTCTACTTCGACATCCTCTCCGGGCAGCCGGGCGAGACGCCGGGTACGACCGCGACCGACGAGGACCAGCTGATCGAGGTCTTCCGTTCCGGTGCCTGGAACGGCTCCGAGGCCGCCGAGCTGCGTGCCGCGTTCCGTGAGCGCTTCGTGCAGTTCGACGACGGAAACGCGGCCGAGCGTGTGGTGCGCCGGCTCTTCCTCGGCCAGCGGGAGACCACCCCCGCGGTGCTTCCGCTGGACGACCGGACGCCCGCGCCCGCACCGGGGTCCCTCGCCCAGGCCCGCATCCCGCGGCAGCCCACCGGTGAGCACGGCCTCATCGACGCCTGAGCCGGGCCCCGCCACGCCTGAGCACGGCTCATCGACGCCCGAACGCGGCCGGGACCGACCCCGGCCGCACCGGCGCCCGACGCGCTAAACGAGAGAGACGAACACCTGATGGCTTCCCGCCCCACCATTTCCAAGGCGGTCATACCGGCGGCGGGTCTCGGCACCCGCTTCCTGCCGGCGACCAAGGCGACTCCCAAGGAGATGCTCCCGGTCGTCGACAAGCCCGCGATCCAGTACGTGGTCGAGGAGGCCGTGTCCGCGGGGCTCGACGACGTCCTGATGATCACCGGTCGTAACAAGCGTCCCCTGGAGGACCACTTCGACCGCAACTACGAGCTGGAGTCGGCCCTTCAGAAGAAGGGCGACGCGAGCCGGCTCGCCAAGGTGCAGGAATCCAGTGACCTGGCGACCATGCACTACGTCCGCCAGGGCGACCCCAGGGGTCTCGGCCACGCCGTGCTGTGCGCGGCCCCGCACGTCGGCCACGAGCCCTTCGCGGTCCTGCTCGGCGACGACCTGATCGACCCCCGCGACCCCCTGCTCCAGCGCATGATCGAGGTCCAGGAGCGGCACGGCGGCAGCGTGATCGCCCTCATGGAGGTCGCGCCCGAGCAGATCCACCTCTACGGCTGCGCCGCCGTCGAGGCCACCGCCGAGGGCGACGTCGTCAAGATCAGCGGACTGGTCGAGAAGCCCGACCCGGCCGACGCCCCCTCCACCTACGCGGTCATCGGCCGTTATGTGCTGGCCCCGCAGATCTTCGACGTCCTGCGCGAGACCGAGCCGGGCCGGGGCGGCGAGATCCAGCTGACCGACGCGCTCCAGCAGCTCGCCAGCGACGAGAAGCTCGGCGGCCCGGTGCACGGCGTCGTCTTCCGCGGCCGCCGCTACGACACCGGCGACCGCGGCGACTACCTGCGCGCCATCGTCCGGCTCGCCTGCGAACGCGAGGACCTGGGCCCGGAGTTCCGGACCTGGCTGCGCGGTTACGTCGGCCAGGAGCTGACCGAGGGCTGAGGCGGCCACCGCGGCGGATACGGCAGAGGGCGGGCCCGGAGGATTTCTCCTCCGGGCCCGCCCTCTGTCATCGGCTCTGCTTAAAACGGCTCGAAGTCGTCGAACTCCCGGCCGGCCTCGTCCCGTTCGGCGTCCCGGTCCCGGCGGCGCTGGGCCGCGGGACGGGGTGCCTCGAAGCGGTGGTCCTCGCCGCGGCGGCCGAGCATCTCGGCGCCCGCCGTGACCGACGGCTCCCAGTCGAAGACGACCGCGTTCTCCTCGGGACCGATGGCGACGCCGTCGCCGCCCCGGGCGCCCGCCTTCATCAACTGCTCTTCCACGCCGAGGCGGTTGAGCCGGTCGGCGAGGTAGCCGACGGCCTCGTCGTTGTTGAAGTCGGTCTGCCGCACCCAGCGCTCGGGCTTCTCGCCGCGCACCCGGAACAGCGGCTCACCGCCGGTCTCCTCACGGGTGACGGTGAAGCCGGCGTCATCCACCGCCTTGGGCCGGATGACGATCCGCGTGGCCTCTTCCTTGGGCTTGGCCGCACGCGCCTTGCCGACCAGGTCGCCGAGGGCGAAGGACAGCTCGCGCAGACCGATGTGGGCGACCGCCGACACCTCGAAGACGCGGTAGCCGCGGGCCTCCAGGTCGGGGCGGACCATCTCGGCGAGGTCCTTGCCGTCGGGCACGTCGATCTTGTTCAGGACGACGATGCGGGGCCGGTTGTCCAGACCGCCGTACTGCCGCAGCTCCTCCTCGATGATGTCGAGGTCGGAGAGCGGGTCCCGGTCGGACTCCAGGGTCGCGGTGTCCAGGACGTGCACCAGCACACTGCACCGCTCCACGTGCCGCAGGAACTCCAGGCCCAGGCCCTTGCCCTGGCTGGCGCCCGGGATCAGCCCCGGCACGTCGGCGATGGTGTAGACGGTGGAGCCCGCGGTGACGACACCGAGGTTGGGCACCAGGGTGGTGAAGGGGTAGTCCGCGATCTTCGGCTTGGCGGCGCTGAGCACCGAGATCAGCGAGGACTTGCCGGCGCTCGGGTAGCCGACCAGCGCCACGTCGGCGACGGTCTTCAGCTCCAGGACGACCTCCTGGAGGTCGCCGGGCACACCGAGCAGCGCGAAGCCGGGCGCCTTGCGGCGGGCCGAGGACAGCGCCGCGTTGCCGAGGCCGCCGCGGCCGCCCTGTGCGGCGATGTACGACGTCCCCTGCCCGACCAGGTCGGCGAGGACGTTGCCCGCCTTGTCGAGCACGACGGTGCCGTCCGGGACCGGCAGGATCAGGTCCTGGCCGTCCTTGCCGGCGCGGTTGCCGCCCTCGCCGGGCTTGCCGTTGGTGGCCTTGCGGTGCGGGGAGTGGTGGTAGTCGAGCAGCGTGGTGACCGACTGCTCCACGGTCAGGATGACGTCACCGCCACGCCCGCCGTTACCGCCGTCCGGGCCGCCGAGCGGCTTGAACTTCTCACGGTGGACGGAGGCACAGCCGTGGCCCCCGTTACCCGCGGCGACATGCAGTTCGACGCGGTCCACGAAGGTGGTCATGGTTCAGTGCCTCCAGAAATTACGGGTATGTCTTGGTACTAACACGCGAAAGGCGGACCCGCCTTCCCGATCGGGAAGTGAGGTCCGCCTCGCGAAACGTTCGATGCCGAATCAGGTGATTCAGGCGACCGGAACGATGTTCACGACCTTGCGGCCACGGTGGGTACCGAACTCCACCGCGCCCGGCAGCAGGGCGAACAGGGTGTCGTCGCCGCCACGGCCGACACCGGCGCCGGGGTGGAAGTGGGTACCGCGCTGGCGGACCAGGATCTCACCAGCGTTGACGACCTGACCGCCGAAGCGCTTCACGCCGAGCCGCTGGGCATTGGAGTCGCGACCGTTCCGGGTGGACGATGCGCCCTTCTTGTGTGCCATGTCTTCTCAGTCCCTTACTTCGCAGCCGTGGGGATCGACGTGACCTTGATCGCCGTGTACTGCTGGCGGTGGCCCTGCCGACGGCGGTAGCCGGTCTTGTTCTTGTAGCGCAGAATGTCGATCTTCTGGCCCTTGTGGTGGTCCACGACCTCGGCCTGGACCTTGATGCCGGCCAGCACCCACGGGTCGCTGGTCACAGCGTCGCCGTCGACAACGAGCAGGGTCGAGAGCTCGACCGTGTCGCCAACCTTGGCGGTGGAAATCTTGTCAACCTCAACGATGTCGCCGACAGCAACCTTGTGCTGGCGACCACCGCTGCGCACGATGGCGTACACGCGGATCTCTCTTTCGCTCGAAGAAACGGCACCCCCGCAGGCCAGCCACCCGGCATACGCATGGGCGACCTCTCCCGGCCGGCCTAGCGTCCGGGAGGAACAGGTTTACGGGGATGTGGCGGGCTCTATGACACGCCGACGGTCAAGGTTACGGGCCGGGGCCGTAGGGGTCAAACTGGGCGTCCGGCGGCGGCGACGTACCCGGCGTACGCCTCCGCGATCCCCTCGGGCGCCAGGCCGAGGTGCTCCAGGATGGTGTAGCGGCCCGGCCGGGTCTCCGGCGCGAACGCCACGGCCCGTACGAACTCCTCGTCGCTGAAGCCGATCTCCTCGGCCACCACGGGCAGCCCGTGCCTGCGCAGGCCCTCCACGATCAGCCGGGAGCCGTCGTGGTCGCCGCGCAGATACGTGGCGAACGCGGCGCCGAGGCCCACCTGTTCGCCGTGCGCGGCGGCCCGGCGGGGGTGGAGCAGGTCCAGCGCGTGGCTGATCTCATGGCAGGCGCCCGAGGAGGGCCGGGTGTGCCCGGCTATCGACATGGCGATACCGGTCAGCACCAGCCCCTCGGACAGCACGGTGAGGAACCCGTCGTCGCCGCAGCCGCCGGGGTGCCGCAGCACCGCCTCACCGGCCTGGCGGGCCATGGCCGCGGCGAGCCCGTCGATCTTCTCGCCGTTGACCCGGTGGTCCAGCTCCCAGTCCGCGACCGCGGAGATGTTGGACAGGGCGTCCCCGATCCCCGAGCGCACGAAGCGCAGCGGGGCCTCGCGGATCACGTCCAGGTCGATGAACAGGGCGATGGGCGCGGGCACTCCGTAGGAGCCGCGCCCCGCGTCGTTGTCCAGGTTGGACACGGGCGAGCAGATGCCGTCGTGCGAGAGGTTCGTCGGCACCACGACCAGGGGCAGCCCGATCCGTGCCGCGGAGTACTTCGCACAGTCGATGATCTTGCCGCCGCCGATGCCGACGACCGCGTCGAAGTCGCCGGACTTCATCCGGTCGGCCAGGTCGACCGCCTCGTCCAGGGTGCCGCCGCCCACCTCGAACCAGGTGGCGGCGGGCAGCGCGGGGGCGAGGCGCTCGCGCAGCTGGGCGCCGTAGCCGCGGCTGACGGCGACGGCGAGCCGCCCGGAGTCCGAGATGCGCTGGTCGGCGAGTACGCCCGCCAGATCGTCCAGGGCACCCGCGCGGATGTCCATGACGATCGGCGAGGGGAACAGCCGGGTCAGTACCGGCATGCGATCTCCCGCCCGCGGGCGAGGTCCTCGTGGTTGTCGATCTCGACCCAGTCGACGTCGCCGATGGGCGCCACGTCGATCCGGAAGCCGCGGTCGACCAGCTCCTGGTAGCCGTCCTCGTAGTACAGCTGGGGGTCGCGCTCGAAGGTCGTGCGCAGGGCGTCGGCCAGCTCCTCGGCGGCGTCGCCCTCGATCAGGGTCACGCCGATGTACTCGCCGGTCGCCTCGGCGGGGTCCATCAGCTTGGTGATCTTCGTCATGCCCTTGGCGGGGTCGACGACGACCTTCATCTCCTCGTCCGCCAGGGACTTCACGGTGTCCAGCGCGAGGATGATCTTCTTGCCGTCACCGCGGGCGGCCAGCAGCGTCTTCTCGACCGAGACCGGGTGCACGGTGTCGCCGTTGGCGAGGATCACACCGTCCTTGAGCGCGTCGCGCCCGCACCACAGGGAGTAGGCGTTGTTCCACTCCTCGGCCTTGTCGTTGTCGATCAGGGTGAGCTTGAGGCCGTACTTCTCCTCGAACTCGGCCTGGCGCGCGTAGACGGCCTCCTTGCGGTAGCCGACGATGACCGCGACCTCGGTCAGCCCGATCTCCGCGAAGTTGCCCAGGGTCAGGTCCAGGACGGAGACGGCCTCGGGCGCGTCCTGCGCGCCGACCGGCACCAGGGCCTTGGGCAGGGTGTCCGTGTAGGGGCGCAGTCGCCGTCCGGCGCCGGCCGCCAGCACGAGGCCTATCATCGCGGTTCTCTCCTTCGGTTCGGGGGGCGGGCCGGGGGCGCGGTGCCCCGGGCCCGCCGAAAAAGCAGGTGCGGCCCTCTCCTCGCGGACAGGACCGCACCCAGACGTGCCGGTGACCGGTCAGTCGACGGAGGCCGACTGCGGGGTCGCCGCGGTCTTCTTCGCCGCCGCCGTCTTCTTCGTGGCGGTGGCCTTCTTGGCCGTCGTCTTCTTCGCGGCGGTCTTCTTGGCGGCGGTCTTCTTCGCCGCCGTCTTCTTGGTGGCCGCCTTCTTGGCCGTGGCCTTCTTGGCCACCTTGCGGGCGGTCTTCTTGGCCGGAGCCTCCTCGGCGGGGGCCTCCTCGGTGGGAGCCTCCGCCGCGGGCGCCTCTTCCGCGGCCGCCGGGACGACCACGACGGCCGTCTCCTCGGACGCGGTCGGCGCGGCCGTCTGCCGCACCGCGCGACGGCGCGGACGGAGATCGGAAGAGCGTCCGACGCGCGACGGCTCGCCCGGCGGCGGCCACGGCCGCGACCGGCCGCCGCCTCCGCCTCGGCGACGCTGCTGTACAGCTCCTCGTCCGGCGCGAACTCCGGGGGCGTGAGGGCGACCGGCTCGGCGATCTCGGCGGCCACCTCGGCGGCCGTCTCGATCTCCGGCTCGGCGGCCTCGCCGCTCTCCACGGCGACCGCGGCGGTCTCGTGCACATGCTCGTGCTCGTGCGGCTGCTCCTGCGCGTCGCCGCCGCGGCCGCGCTTCTTGCGCTTGCCGCCGCCACCACCGCCACCGGCGGAGCCGGGCTGCTCCATGTGCACGATGACACCGCGCCCGTTGCAGTGCACACAGGTCTCGGAGAAGGACTCCAGCAGGCCCTGGCCGACCCGCTTACGGGTCATCTGCACCAGGCCGAGCGAGGTCACCTCGGCCACCTGGTGCTTCGTACGGTCGCGGCCCAGGCACTCCAGCAGGCGGCGCAGCACCAGGTCGCGGTTGGACTCCAGGACCATGTCGATGAAGTCGATCACGATGATGCCGCCGAGGTCGCGCAGCCGCAGCTGGCGCACGATCTCCTCGGCCGCCTCCAGGTTGTTCCTGGTGACCGTCTCCTCCAGGTTGCCGCCCTGGCCGGTGAACTTGCCGGTGTTGACGTCGACGACGACCATCGCCTCGGTCCGGTCGATCACCAGCGAACCGCCGCTGGGCAGCCAGACCTTGCGGTCCAGCGCCTTGGCGAGCTGCTCGTCGATCCGGTAGGTGGCGAAGACGTCGACCTCGGAGGTCCACTTCGACAGGCGGCCCGCGAGGTCGGGCGCGACGTGCGCGACGTACCCGTGGATCGTCTGCCAGGCCTCGTCACCGCTGACGATGACCTTGGAGAAGTCCTCGTTGAAGATGTCGCGCACGACCCGGACGGTCATGTCCGGCTCGCCGTACAGCAGCGTCGGCGCGTTGCCGCTCTTGGCCTTCTTCTGGATGTCCTCCCACTGCGCCTGGAGCCGCTCGACGTCGCGGCGCAGTTCGTCCTCGCTCGCGCCCTCGGCGGCGGTGCGCACGATGACGCCCGCGTCCTCGGGGACGATCTTCTTGAGGATCGTCTTCAGCCGGGCCCGCTCGGTGTCGGGCAGCTTGCGGCTGATGCCGGTCATGGAGCCCTCGGGCACGTACACGAGGTAGCGGCCCGGCAGGGAGACCTGGCTGGTCAGACGCGCGCCCTTGTGCCCGATCGGGTCCTTGGTGACCTGCACCAGGACCGACTGCCCGGACTTGAGGGCGGACTCGATGCGCCGCGGGCCGTTGCCCATGCCGAGCGCGCCGAAGTTGACCTCACCGGCGTACAGCACGGCGTTGCGGCCCTTGCCGATGTCGATGAAGGCGGCCTCCATCGACGGCAGCACGTTCTGCACCTTGCCGAGGTAGACGTTGCCGACGTACGACGTCGACTGCTCCTTGTTGACGTAGTGCTCCACGAGCACGTTGTCCTCGAGGACGCCGATCTGCGTGCGCTCGCCGTGCTGGCGGACGACCATCACCCGGTCGACGGCCTCACGGCGGGCCAGGAACTCGGCCTCGGTGATGATCGGGACCCGGCGACGGCCCTGCTCACGGCCCTCGCGGCGGCGCTGCTTCTTCGCCTCCAGACGGGTCGAGCCCTTGATGGACTGCACCTCGTCGGACGGCTCGCTCTGCTTGCGCGGCTCGCGGACCTTGACGACCGTACGCTCCGGGTCGTCGGAGGACGGCTCGCCGTCCGCGGCGGACTCACCGGCGCGACGACGGCGGCGACGACGGCGACGGCTGCCGGCGCTGGAGCCACCGGACTCCTCGCCGTGCGCCTCCTCGTCGTCCTCTTCCTCCTGCTCGGCGGTGTCCTCGGCGTCCTGCGCGGCCTGCTCGGCGGCCAGCTCCTCGGACTCCTCGCCGCCCTCGCCCTCGGCGGCGTCCCCGCGACGGCGGCGACGGCCGCCCCGGCGGCGACGGCGGCGCGAGGAGGACTCCTCGTAGCCCTCCCCGTCCTCGGCTTCGCCCTCGGCGCCCTCCGGCTCCTCGTCCTCGTCCTCGGCGGCGGCCTCGACGACCGGGGCCTCCTCCACGCGCTCGGCACGACGGCGACGGCGGCGGCGCGAACCGGCCTCGGCACGCTCCTCGGCGTACTCGGCACGCTGCTGCGGCTCCGCGGGCTGCTCGGCCTCGACGGGCTCGACGGGCTCGGCGGCTCCCGCGGCGGCCTCGGCGGCGGCCCGCTCGGGGGTCTGGAAACGCGGCTCGGCGAACACCGGCGCCTGGAAGACGGCGACGGCGGGCCGGGCCGGACGGCGCGAGCCCTCCTCGGCCCCGGCGCCGCGCGCGGGCTCGTTGGTGT